>JBDTVC010000271.1:0-6581 GCA_040007475.1 Burkholderiales bacterium | reverse complement strand
CGGCCTGGCGCCACAGCGTGTCGATCAGGATCTGGCGCGCCAGCGTCTGGCGCAACTCCAGCGTCTCGGCAACCTGGATCGTCGCCATGCCGAATCCTTCGACGTCCGACACCGGCTGCAGCAGCACCGCGACGCGCACCGGCTCGCCGTGATAGCTGTCGTTGTAGAAATCCACGAGTGCCGCATAGGCGCCCTTGTCGGGAATCTTGCCGTGCCAGGCCGGCAGATCGGGGAAGCCCGAGACCGCCTCTCCCTTGAAGCCGGTGACCTTGTAGAACATGCGGCTGCGGTTGTCGGCCTCGAAGGGCTCGAGCGCCGAATACAGCACGGTCGAGTTCAGGCGCAGATGCTCGCCTTGGCCTGTCACGTCGAGCAGCTCGCCGATCGACTTGGCCGAGGCCAGCAGCGTGCGGTCGTAGGCGATATCGGCCGATTGCAGCGCCTGGCGGTACAGACTCACGGTGTTGATCGCGACGATCGCCAGCACCGGCAGCAGGATGCCCAGCAGCAGCCGGCTGCGCATCGACAACCGAGGTGGGCGCATCACGCTCCGGCCTTCAGCAGGTAGCCCAGCCCCCGCAGCGTCACCAGCTGCGCGCCGGTGTCGCCGAGCTTCTTGCGCAGGCGGTATGCGACGACCTCGATCGCCTCGGCCTGCACCTGTTCCTCGCCGGGAAAGACGAGCTCGGTGAGACGCTCCTTCGCGACCGCGCTGCCGGGCTGTGCGAGCAGCGCGCGCAGCAGCGCCGCCTCGCGCGGCGGCAGGTCGAACACGCTGCCGCGAAGGTAGACCGCGCCGCTCGTTGCGTCGACGCGCAGGCCGCAGAACTCGGCCGGGCTCGCGTCGCCGTGGCCACGCCGCGCGAGGGCGCGGATGCGCGCCTCGAGCTCGTCCAGGTCGAAGGGCTTGGGCAGGTAGTCGTCGGCGCCGGTGTTCAGCCCGAGGATGCGGTCGCCGACGGCGCCGCGCGCGGTCAGGATCAGCACCGGTGTCGCGAGCCCGTCCGCGCGCGCCGCGGCGAGCACCTGCAGGCCGTCGAGGCCGGGCAGGTTCAGGTCGAGCACGACGACATCGGGCACGCTCGCGCGCCAGCGGTCGAGCGCACGCGCGCCATCGTCGCACGTGACGACCTGGATGCCGCGGCGCTGGAAGCTGCGCTGCAGCGTGGTCTGCATCGCAAGGTTGTCTTCGACCAGCAGGAGCTTCATGTGAAAGAGTCTGAGTCAACGGGGAAGGGCGGCCGCGGCCCGAGGCCTAGCATTTTCCCTAGGCGGGCCGACAGCCGACTGACAGCTTCGGCTGCGACGATCCCTGCCACCGTATCCATTCTCGAAGGAGACCTCCATGCGCCGAGACGCTTTCCTCAAATCCCTGGCCGCATTGGCCGCCGCAGGCGTGCTGCCGCTGCCGGCATCCGCCGCCGCCAACCTGAAGATCATGATTCCCGCGAACCCGGGCGGTGGCTGGGATACGACCGGCCGCGCGCTCGGCAAGGCCTTGCAGGACGCCGGTGTCGCGTCGTCGGTGAGCTACGACAACAAGGGCGGCGCCGCCGGTGCGATCGGCCTGGCGCAGTTCGTCAACGCCAACAAGGGTGACCCGAACGCGCTGCTGACGATGGGCGCCGTGATGCTGGGCGGCATCATCACCGGCAAGCCTCCGGTGTCGCTGAGCCAGGCTACGCCACTGGCGCGCATCACGAGCGAATACAACGTGTTCGTGCTGCCGGCCGAATCGAAGCTCAAGACCATGAAGGACGTGGTCGAGCAGATGAAGAAGGACCCGGGCAGCGTGAAGTGGGGCGGGGGTTCACGCGGTTCCACCGAGCACATCGCGGCGGCCATGATCGCGCGCGAAGTTGGCGTCGATCCGGCCAAGATCAACTACGTCGCGTTCCGCGGAGGCGGCGAGGCGACGGCCGCGATCCTGGGTGGCAACGTGACCATCGGCGGCAGCGGCTACAGCGAGTTCGCCGAATACATCACCGCGGGCAAGATGAAGGCGATCGCGGTCACGTCGGCGACGCGCATCAAGGGCGTGGAGGCGCCGACGCTGAAGGAACAGGGCATCAACGTCGTGATCGGCAACTGGCGCGGCGTCTACGGCGCGGCCGGCATCAGCGCCGACCAGCGCAAGATGCTGATCGAGATGATCGTGAAGGCGACGAAGAGCAAGGCCTGGGCCGAGTCGCTCGAGAAGAACGGCTGGACCCCGGCGCTGCTGACCGGCGCGGAGTTCGAGAAGTTCGTCGATGACGAGTTTGCGAGCCTGCGCGCCGTGATGTTCAAGTCCGGGATGCTCTAGGCCATGAAGCGGCCGCAGGCGCTGGTCGGCGCGGGGACGTTCGCAACCGGCGCGATGTTCGTGATCGGCGCGTTGACGATCAAGTCCGACGCCGGCTACTCCGGTGTCGGGCCGAACTTCCTGCCCTGGGTCGTCGGCCTCGCGCTGCTCGCCTGCGGCGCGTTCTTGGTCTACGAGGCGCGGACCGGCGGTTACCGCGAGATGGAAGAACCGTCCGGCGCTGCGAGCGGGCATTGGCGCGGTTTCGCCTGGGTGTCGGTCGGTATCCTCGCGAACGCGGCGCTGATCACGACGATCGGCTTCATTCTGAGCTGCTCGCTGTGCTTCGTGCTCGCGGTGCGCGGCTTCAAGTCGGCCGAGGGCCGGCTCGACCTGCGTCCGAAGGCATGGCTGGTCGACGCGGCGATCGGTGCCGCGATTGCCGCGCCGGTCTACTGGATGTTCACGCAGCTGCTGGCGATCAACCTGCCCGGCCTCACGTCAACAGGGTGGTTGTGATGGAGATCCTGAACCAGCTGTTGCACGGCTTCGCGACCGCCGGCACGCCGATCAACCTGCTGTGGTGCCTGCTCGGCTGCACGATCGGCACCGCGGTCGGCGTGCTGCCCGGCATCGGGCCGGCGACGGCGGTGGCGATGCTGCTGCCGATCACGCTGAAGGTCGACCCGACCGCGTCGATGATCTTCTTCGCCGGCATCTACTACGGCGCGATGTACGGCGGCTCGACCACGTCGATCCTGCTGAACACGCCGGGCGAGTCCGGCTCCATGGTCACGGCCATGGAAGGCAACAAGATGGCGAAGGCGGGGCGCGCCGGCGCCGCGCTCGCGACCTCTGCGATCGGCTCGTTCGTGGCCGGCACGATCGCAACCGTGTTGGTGACCTTCTTTGCGCCGGTTGTCGCGCAGTACGCGATCAAGCTCGGTCCACCCGAGTACTTCATGCTGATGGTGCTGGCGTTCTGCACCGTCAGCGCGGTGCTCGGCAAGAGCACGCTGCGCGGCCTCACCGCGCTGTTCATCGGGTTGGCGATGGGTCTGGTCGGCATCGACCAGATCTCGGGCCAGGCGCGCTACACGGCTGGTGTGCCGGAGCTGCTCGACGGTCTCGAGGTCGTGCTGATCGCGGTCGGCCTGTTCGCGGTCAGCGAGGCGCTCTACAACGTGCTGTATGAGGGGCGCACGGTCGAGACCGAGAACCCGATGAGCAAGGTCCACATGACAAAGGAGGAGTGGAAGCGCTCCTGGCCGGCGTGGCTGCGCGCGACCGCGATCGGATTCCCGTTCGGAACGATCCCGGCGGGTGGCAGCGAGATCCCGACCTTCCTGAGCTACGCGACCGAGAAGAAGCTCTCCAAGCACCAAGAGGAGTTCGGCGGCAAGGGTGCAATCGAGGGCGTCGCGGGGCCCGAGGCGGCCAACAACGCCGCGATCACCGCGACGCTGATCCCGCTGCTGACGCTCGGCATCCCGACCTCGAACACGACCGCGATCCTGCTCGGTGCGTTCCAGAACTATGGCATCCAGCCGGGGCCGCAGCTCTTCGACAAGAACTCCGGCCTGGTGTGGGCGCTGATCGCGTCGCTCTACATCGGCAACGTGATGCTGCTGATCCTGAACCTGCCGCTGATCGGCATGTGGGTGAAGCTGCTGAAGATCCCGAAGTCGTATCTCTACGCCGGCATCCTGATCTTCGCGACGGTCGGCGTCTACGGCATGCGGCAGTCTGCGTTCGACCTGGTGCTGCTGTATGCGATCGGGCTGATCGGTGTCGTGATGAGGCGCTTCGACTTCCCGACCGCGCCGGTCGTCGTCGGCATGATCCTCGGGCCGCTCGCCGAGGCGCAGATGCGCAATGCGATCTCGATCGGCGAGGGCAAGTGGGGGGTGTTCGTCGAGCGCCCCGGATCGCTGAGCCTGTTGATCGTCGTCATCGCGGTGCTGGTGCTGCCGCGCGTGATGAAAGCGGTGCGCGCGCGCCGCGCGTGACCGTCAGACGGTGGCGCCACGCTGCAGCGCGCGTTGCCGCTGCGCCTCGAGCGCATCCGGCGACGCGGTGGTCGGCCAGCCCTGCATGTGCTGGATCGCGATCGCCGACAAGGCTGCGATCCAGGTCGGCTGGTCGTTCAGGCAGGGCAGGTAGTTGAACTCGGCACCGCCGGCCTGCAAGAACGCGGCGCGTCCTTCCTGGTCGATTTCCTCAAGCGTTTCGAGGCAGTCCGAGGTGAACCCGGGGCAGGCCACGTCGACGCGCTTGACGCCTTGGCGGGCCAGCGCGACCAGCGTGGGCTCGGTGTACGGCTTGAGCCACTCGGCGCGCCCCAGGCGGCTCTGGAACGTGACCACCATGTCGCCGGGCTTGATGCGCAACTGCTCGCCGAGCAGGCGCGCCGTCTTCATGCATTCGCAATGGTAGGGGTCACCGAGTTGCAGCGTGCGCTGGGGCACGCCGTGAAAGCTCAGCACCAGTTTGTCGGGGCGGCCGCGGTCGGTCCAGAAGTTGATGATGCGCAGCGCGAGCGCCTTGATGTAGCCCGGGTCGTCGTGGTACCGGTTCACGAAGCGCAACTCGGGCAGGGCGCGCACCTGCTGTGCCCAGGCGTACACGGCGTCGTTCACGCTCGCGGTGGTCGTGCCGGAATACTGCGGATAGAGCGGCAGGATGAGGATGCGCGTCGCACCCTCGGCCTTCAGCTCGTCGAGCACCTGCGCGATCGACGGGCTGCCGTAGCGCATCGCGCTGCGCACGAGGATCGGGTGGCCGCGCTCGCCGAGGTAGCCGCCAAGCAGCTTGGCCTGCTTGTCGGTCCAGACGCGCAGCGGCGAGCCCTCGCGCGTCCAGACGCTTGCATATTTCTTTGCCGACTTGGCCGGCCGCGTGCGCAGGATCACGCCGTGAAGAATCACCAGCCAGACCAGGCGCGGGATCTCGACCACGCGCCGGTCGCTGAGGAACTCGGCCAGGTAGCGCCGCACGGCGGAGGCGGTCGGCGCGTCGGGCGTGCCGAGGTTGCACAGGAGCACGGCTGTACGCTCGGGCCGCCCGTGCTCGAACGCGGGTTCGGTCTTGAAGTTCATGGGTCGAGTTCGAACTCGGGTGCGTATTGCGGCTGCGTATCCGCGAACTTCATGATCTCGAAGCGCACGCTGGCGCTGGCCGGATCGGTGGGCGTCGCACCCAGGCCGATCAGGCCGCTGCCATGCAGCGTGCAGCTGCCGCGGCGCAGGGTGATGACCTCCGGGTCGTGGTCAAAACGCACGTAGGTGCCGTTGTAGCTGAGGTCGGTGAGCTGGAAGGTGCCGCCGTGCCAGACGATGCGCGCGTGCGACCGCGAGACCCGCGTGTCGTCGATGATGTAGGTGGCTTGCGGGCTGCGTCCGAGCACGACCGGCAGGCTGGTGCCGGCATAGACGCGGTTCTGGTCGAGCCAGATCAGGCGGATGCCCTCCGGCTCGGCGGCGACCGGCGCGACGTCGCCGAACGCGGTCACCGCGGTGTCGCCGAAGCGGCGCACCGATTCGAGCAGATAGACATGCACCGGCTCGACACGGCCGCGCAGCTGCATCCGGTCGAGGCTGCGAAAGCGCGACTGCTCGACCTCGATCAGGGATTCGAGCACGGTCGACGTGACCAGGGTTTCGTTGTCGCCGGCGTGGTCGATCAGGCGTGCGGCGACGTTGACGGCATCGCCGAACACGTCGCCCGACATCTCGATCACCTCGCCTTTGGCCAGCCCGACCTGCAGGCGCAACGGCACGAGCCGGGCCCGCGGATTCATGCCGCCGTCACCCGGCGCACCGATGCGCTCCAGCGACTCGTGCATTTCGTCGGCGGCCGCCACGGCGTTGGCGGCCGAGACGAACATCGCCATCAGCCCATCGCCCAGCGTCTTGATGACGCGGCCTTGCTGCAGGGCAACGATCTGCGCCAGCAGCGCGATGCTTTGCGTGACGACCGCGGTGGCATCGCTGTTGCCGAGCGTCTCGTACATGGCGGTGCTGCCGCGCAGGTCGGCGAACAGCACGGTGCGCTCGACAATCTCGGTCATGCGGTCGGGGGCAGATGAAGCATCGATCGAGTTTATCGCGGGCGGGCCGGAAAAAAGGCCCCGCGCGGAGCTTGGGGCCTGGTGTTCACAGCGTGTCGAGGTAGGTGCGCAGCTTGTCGGAGCGGCTCGGGTGCTTGAGCTTGCGGATCGCCTTCGCCTCGATCTGGCGGATGCGCTCGCGGGTGACGTCGAACTGCTTGCCGACTTCCTCCAGCGTGTGGTCGGTGC
>JBDTVC010000270.1:0-6597 GCA_040007475.1 Burkholderiales bacterium | reverse complement strand
TGCACGCCGGCAAGCAGGCCATGGTCTACAGCCGCCTGTCGCGCCGCCTGCGCGAAACCAGCCACCGCTCGTTCGGCTCCTACCTGCAATGGCTGGACGCCGCGACCGGCGCCGACGCCGCTGACGAGTGGCAGGAATTCGTCAACTGCCTGACGACCAACCTGACCTCGTTCTTCCGCGAATCGCATCACTTCGACGCCTTGCTCGACGACCTGAAGGCGCGCGCCGGCAAGCCCTTGCGCATCTGGTGCAACGCGGCCTCGACCGGCGAGGAGCCCTACACGATCGCGATGACGGTGACCGAGGCGCTCGGCCCGAATGCCGACCTGAAGATCGTCGCCAGCGACATCGACACCAAGGTGCTCGCGACCGCAGCGCGCGGGGTCTACCCGGTGGATGCGCGCGGTCTCTCGCCCGAACGCCAGCGCCGCCACTTCCTGCGCGGCACCGGCGCCAACGGAGGCTTCATGCGCGTCAAGCCCGAGCTCGCGAAGCTGATCGAGTTCCGCCCGCTGAACCTGATGGACGCACGCTGGTCGCTCGGCGAGCCCTTCGACATCGTGTTCTGCCGCAACGTGATGATCTATTTCGACAACGCCACGCAGCGACGCGTGCTCGGCCAGATCCACAGCGTGATGAAGCCGAAGGGGCTGATGTACGTCGGCCACTCCGAGAACTTCACCGACCTGAAGGATTCGTTCCGTTTGCGCGGCAAGACGATTTACGAGCGCATCTGAGCCACCACGCCATCAAGCCCGCCGCGCACCGAGCCGATATCCCGTCATGTCCACCGTCCTCCCCTCCGCCGGGCCACGCCCGCAGGCCACCCGCCTCAGTGCCCTGAAGGCCAAACCGCGCAAGCCCGGCGAGGCCTCGTTCTTCTTCTACGACGCGTTCTTCAAGAACGACGCAGTGAAGATTCTGCCGGGCGAATACTTCGTGCATGACCAGGACATCCTGATCATGACCACGCTGGGCTCGTGCATCGCCGCCTGCCTGTGGGACCGCGAGGCCAAGGTCGGCGGCATGAACCACTTCATGCTGCCCGAGGGCGATGCCGACTCCGGTCGCTACGGCTCGTTCGCGATGGAACTGCTGATCAACGAGATGATGAAACGCGGCGCCACCCGCTCGACGATGGAGGCCAAGGTCTTCGGCGGCGGCCAGGTCGTCGAGGGCATGAACAACATGAACATCGGCGAGCGCAACACCGCATTCGTGGTCGACTACCTGAAGACCGAGCGCATTCCCATCATGTCGAAGGACGTGCTGGGCCCGCACCCGCGCAAGGTGTGCTTCCTGCCCGCCAGCGGCAAGGCCATGGTCAAGCGCCTGGCGGTGGCGAACAGCGCGTCCTTCGCGGCGCAGGAGCGCTCGGCCGTGCAGAAGGTGGTGCCGGCGACGGCAGGCGGCGGTTCGGTGGACCTGTTCTGACCTGAAGCCCAAGAGAAGAATTCTTTCCCAAGTGAGACGACATGGCCAAGACACGTGTGGTGGTGGTGGACGATTCGGCGCTGGTGCGCAGCCTGCTCAGCGCGATCATCGATCGCCAGAGCGACATGGAGTGCGTGGGCGCCGCGGCCGACCCGCTGGTCGCGCGCGAGATGATCCGCACGCTCGACCCTGACGTGATCACGCTCGATGTGGAGATGCCGCGCATGGACGGCATCGACTTCCTCGCCAAGCTGATGCGGCTGCGGCCGACGCCGGTGGTGATGGTCTCCACCCTCACCGAGCGCGGTGCCGACGTGACGCTGCGGGCACTCGAACTCGGCGCGATCGACTTCGTCGCCAAACCCAAGGTCGGCGTAGCCGATGGCCTGCGCCTGCTGGCCGACGACATCACCGACAAGGTGCGGGTCGCATCCAAGGCAACGCTGCGGCGCCCCCCGCCCGCGCCTGCGGCAGGCGCCGACACCGCGCGCCACACCGCGCCGGTGGCCGCGATCGGCCGCCTGTCGACAGAGAAGATCGTTTTCATCGGCGCCTCCACCGGCGGCACCGAAGCGACCAAGGAAGTGCTCGTGCAACTGCCCCCGGACTCGCCGGCGATCGTCATCACTCAGCACATGCCCGCCGGCTTCACGAAGAGCTACGCGGCGCGGCTGGACGGCCTGTGCCGCATCAGCGTCGCCGAGGCGCGTGACGGCGAGCGCATCCTGCCGGGTCATGCCTACATCGCGCCGGGCGGCGTCGCCCACCTGAGCGTCGAACGCTCGGGCGCAAACTACATTGCCCGCGTCACCGAAGGCGAGCCGGTGAACCGGCATCGCCCGTCGGTCGAGGTGCTGTTCGAGTCGGCGGCGCGCGTCGTCGGCCCGAACGCACTCGGCGTCATGCTCACCGGCATGGGCGCGGACGGGGCGAAGGCCATGCGCACGATGCGCGACGCGGGCAGCTACAACCTCGTGCAGGACGAAGCGACCTGCGTCGTCTTCGGCATGCCGCGCGAGGCCATCGCGGCCGGCGCGGCGCATGAGGTGCTGCCGCTGGCGCAGATCGCGCCGCGCCTGATCGAGCGGCTGCGCAGCACGGCCGGGTCGTCGCACACCCGCGTGTGACCCGTCAGGGCAGGAACAGCCCCTGCAGATCGCTGAGGAAGTCGAAGCCGCGCTCGGTCGGCCAGACGCGCGCGAAGTCGCGTGCGATCAGGCCTTGGCGTTCGGCCTGATCCAGGCCGTTCTGCAATGCCGCGAGCGACACGCCCGTGCGCTCGGTGAAGCGCATCAGCTCGAAGCCATCCTTCAGGCGCGTCGCGTTGAGCATGAACTCGAACGGCAACTGGTCACGCGCGACTTCCTCGTCCTGTGACACCGCGTGGCCGGCAAGTGCATGCGCCATGTAGCCGACCGGATCGCGAAAGCGCGTCTGCCGCACCACGCGGTGCGGGAACGACAGCTTGCTGTGCGCACCCGCGCCGATGCCAAGGTAGTCACCGAACTGCCAGTAGTTCAGGTTGTGTTCGCAGCGGTGGCCCGGCTGTGCGAAGGCGGAGACCTCGTAGCGCTCCAGACCCACGCTGGCGGTGCGTGCCGTGATCAGGTCCAGCATGTCGAATGCGGTGTCGTCGTCGGGCAGCGTCGGCGGAAACTTCGCGAACACCGTGTTCGCCTCCAGCGTCAGGTGGTAGATCGAAAGGTGCGGTGGCTGCAGCTCGAGTGCGGTTGACAAATCGGTCTCGAACTCGGAGAGCGTTTGGCCCGGCAGCGCATACATCAGGTCGATGTTGAAGGTGTCGAACGCATCGCGCGCCTCCTCGACCGCGGCCAGCGCTTGGCGCGCGTCGTGCACGCGGCCAAGCGCGGCGAGTTTCGCGTCGTCGAAGCTCTGCACACCCACCGACAGGCGCGTCACGCCGGCAGCGCGGTAGCCGCGAAAGCGGTCGCGCTCGAAGGTGCCGGGGTTGGCTTCGAGCGTGATCTCGCAGCCGGCTTCGAGCGGCAGCCGCGCGCGGATGTCGGCGATCAATCGGTCGATCGATTCCGGCGTGAACAGGCTCGGCGTGCCGCCGCCGATGAAGATCGTGTGCACGCGGCGTCCCCAGATGAACGGCAGCGCGGCTTCGAGGTCGGCGCACAGCGCGTCGAGGTAGCGGCCCTGCGCCAGTTCACCACGCTGCTCGTGCGAGTTGAAGTCGCAATAGGGGCACTTCTTCAGGCACCAAGGCAGGTGCACGTACAGCGACAGCGGTGGCAGTGCCGCGAGTGACAGGGTGCCCGGACGCATGTAGCGCGCAAGCCGATCGGCCACGGACTCGTTGGGCCGATCGACGTGAATCGCGGCCAGCGTGAAGCGCTCGTCAGCCAAGCCGCCACGCCTCGCGCATCAGCACCAGCATCTGCGCAGCGGCGAGCGCGCGGTGGCTGTGCGCGTTCTTCGTTGCCGCATCGAGCTGCGCGACGCTGCGCCCGAGCGCGGGGATGAACATCAGCGGGTCGTAGCCGAAGCCATCGGTGCCACGGGGTGCGTCGAGAATCTCGCCCTGCCAGCGGCCGACGGCGACGAGTGGCTCGGGATCATCGGCCGAACGGATCGCCACCAGCGTGCTGACGAAACGTGCGCGTCGATCGGTGGCGCTCTGCAGTTGCTCGAGCAGCAGCGCGTTGTTGGCGGCATCCTGAACGCGCCGGTGGCCCTCGCGGTCGGTCACCCTAGTCTTGACATCGGCGTAGTGCGCCGAGATCACCCCCGGTGCGCCACCGAGCGCATCGACGCACAGGCCCGAGTCATCGGCGATCGCCGCGCCACCGGTGTGCCGCGCCGCATGCCGCGCCTTGGTCAGCGCGTTCTCGATGAAGGTGTGGAACGGCTCGTCGGCCTCTCCGACACCGAGGCTGCCCTGCGTGACCAGCGCGACGCCGGCTGGTGAGAGCAGTGCCTGCAGCTCGATCAGCTTCTTCGCGTTGTTCGACGCGAGCACGAGCCGCATCGTCAGACTCCGAGCGCCTTGCGCTGCGCAGCGACGAGTTCGCGAATGCCCTTGTCGGCAAGCGCCAGCAGCGCAGCCATCTCCGCGTGCGAGAAGGCTGCGCCTTCGGCGGTGCCCTGCACTTCGACATAACCGCCTGCGGCCGTCATCACGACGTTCATGTCGGTGTCGCACGCCGAATCCTCGACGTATTCGAGGTCGAGCAGCGGCGTGCCTTCGACGATGCCGACCGACACGGCCGCGACGAACTCGCGGATCGGCGATGCGGTCAGCTTGCCCTGCTTCTGCAGCCAGGTGATCGCGTCGTGCGCGGCCACGAACGCCCCCGTGATCGCCGCGGTGCGCGTGCCGCCGTCGGCCTGGATCACGTCGCAGTCGAGCGAGATCGTGCGTTCGCCGAGCGCCTTCAGGTCGAACACACAGCGCAACGAACGGCCGATCAGGCGCTGGATCTCCTGCGTGCGGCCGCTCTGCTTGCCGCGTGCGGCCTCGCGATCGCTGCGGGTGTGCGTAGCGCGCGGCAGCATGCCGTATTCGGCCGTGACCCACCCCTCACCGCTGCCGCGCTTGTGCGGCGGCACCTTCTCTTCGACGGAGGCGGTGCACAGCACCTTGGTGGCGCCGAACTCGATCAGCACCGAGCCTTCGGCGTGCTTCGTGTACTGGCGGGTGATGGTGATCGGACGCAGAGCGTCCGCGAGGCGGGAGGAAGAGCGTTGGAATGTCATGCCGCGTATTGTGGCGCCCCCGATCACCGGGTACGGCGATCGACCCCCGCGGGGTTCGGGCCGGCTTGGGGCGGCCCGGCGCTCGGCCCGCGGCGCGGCTATGTGTATCAGCTCTTCTTTTGCGACGAGCGACGAATCGCTTCGTTGATCTCGCGGATCGAGCGCTCGATCTCGGCGTCGTCGAGTTCGTCGGGCGCATCGCTGCCGAGCACGCTGGCCTGGATCGTCGATGCGAACACCTCTTCACCGAGTTGCTGGGTTGAGATACCGGTCGTGCTGTCGTTGTCCTCGGCGGACTCCCACTCGACGGCGAGCACCGAGACGTTGTCGCTCTTCGCGCCGCCATTGCGCAGCGCCTGCTCGACGAGCTCGGGGACCGCGTCGGAGATGATGTTCTTCGACAGCTGCTCGGTGATCACCGAATCCTCGACCGTGCCCCACAAGCCGTCGGAACACAGCAGCAGGCGGTCACCGGCCTGCAGCATCAGCGGGCCGACCGTGTCGATCACCGGCTTGCCTGGGCTGCCCAGGCACGTGAACAGCACGTTGCGGTTGAAGCGGTCGGGCATCGGCACGACCTGGCTCATCGTCTGCTGCAGTTCGGAGTACGAGTGATCGCGCGTGCGGGCGATCAGCTTGTCGCCACGCACGAGGTACAGGCGCGAGTCGCCGCAATGCGCCCAGTAGGCGGCGTTGCCTTGCAGCAGGCAGGCGACGACGGTGGTGCGCGGCGTGTCGATCAGCGCCTTCTGTGTCGCATAACGAAGCAGCTGGTGGTGGCCGGCGATCGTCGCCTCTTGCAGGAAGCGCAGCGGGTCGGGCAGCGTGGGCTTGCAGTCGCGCTGGAACATCGCGGCGAGCGTCTGCAGCGCGAGCTGCGAGGCGACCTCGCCTTCGGGGTGGCCACCCATGCCATCGGCGAGCGCGAACAGGCCCGCGTCACGCGTGTAGCAATAGCCCATGCGGTCTTCGTTCTTTTCGCGACCGCCCTTGCGGCTGACCTGGTAAACGGAAAAGCGCATGGTGCTCAGGCCTTGGCGCCCGTCGTCAGGTTTTCGAGTTGAAGCTTCAGGCGCTCACTGAAGCTGAGCTTCGTGTAGCGCCGCTCGGTCTCACGCGCCAGCTCCTTCTGCAGCGCGAACACGCTCTGCGGACGCGACAGCGGGTCGAGCGACATGCACCACTCGGTCACCTCGATCAGGTTGTCGGAGTAGACATTGCGCAGGCGCGAAAGGCTGAGCGCGAGGCGGTCCTTCTCGATGCGCTGCGGCGCATCGTTGGGCGGGTAGCCCTGCATGCAGGCGTAGATGCACGCGCCGATCGCATAGATGTCGGTCCATGGCCCGAGCGTGCCATCGCGGCGGTACATCTCCGGCGCAGCGAAGCCCGGCGTGTACATCGGGCGGATGAAGTTGCCCTCTTTGCTCAGCACTTCGCGCG
>JBDTVC010000269.1:0-6618 GCA_040007475.1 Burkholderiales bacterium | reverse complement strand
CGCGCCTCGAGAACCTGCAGGCCAGCTACACGATGGTCGACGAGCAGGAAGAAGAAGTCGGCATCACGCGCCGCGAGAAGGCCAAGGCCAAGCAGGAGCCGGTGATCAAGGGGATCATGCCCGAGACGCCCGCGCCGGTGGCCGTGCCGAAGCCCGAACCGATCGTCGTGCCGGCGCCCGCGCCGGTGGTGGCGGCGCCCGCTCCGGCGTCTGCCGGCGGTGGCTTCTTCGGCTGGGTCAGGAAGCTGTTCGGCGGCGAGACCGCCGAACCGGTCGTGACCGCGCCGAAGGCCGCGCCCGCTGCCGCACCGGCCAAGCCCGGCGAGGGCCGCGGTGAGCGTGGCGACCGTGGCGAGCGCGGCGGCCGAGGTGGCCGTGGCGGTCGCGATGGCAAGCGCGGTGAAGGCCGCGGTGAGGGCCGTGGGGACCGCGGTGGCGAAGGTCGCGGTGGCGAACGCGGCGAGCGTGGCGAGGGCCGCGGCGATCGCGGCCGTCGCCCGGACCGCGCCGAGCGCCCTGCAGGTGACGAGGCTCCGCGCACCGAGAATCTCGAGGCCGGCCGCAACGAAGAGCGCACACCGCGCCAACGCGACGAGAACCGTGGTGAAGCCCGCGGCGAGGGTCGTGGTGACGGCCGCCGGGGCCCGCGCCCCGAGCGCGAACCGCGTCGGCCGCAGCCGGTCGCCGAAGGCGCTGCTGATGAGGCCGTTCAACAGAGCGCGTTCGTCGACACGCAGCCCGCAGCGGGCGAAGCGCCCGAGGGCGGTGAAGTCCAGGGCGAGCGCACCGGTCGCCGCCGCAACCGCCGTGGCGGACGCGGTGGGCGTGATCGTGACGAGGGCGCACCCGGCACCGAGAACGGCGAGTCGGCAGCCCCGACGGCCGAAGCCAGCGACGCCGCGCCCGCCGACGACGCACCAGCGCCTGAAGCCGTCAACGGCGAGGCCGGCGAAGGCGGCGAGAGCCGCCGCCGCGGCCGTGGCCGCGATCGCAATCGCCGCGAGCGCAGCCCGGAAGGTGCCGCACCGGAAGGCGTGATGCAGGTCGATGCCGCCGCCGAGTTCGCGCCCGAGACGGTCGCCTTTGCGGCACCGGAACCCGAGCCGATCGTCGATGCGCTACCCGTGGCAACCGCGGAGCCGATGCCGATGCCGATGCCGATGCCGGAGCCGGTGGCCGACGTGCCCGTCGCGCCGGTCGCGGTGCCGGTTGTCTCGGCGCCCGCCGTCGCAGTGGCCGCACCAGTCACCGCGCCGACACCCGTGGCGCCGGTCCAGGCATTCGTGCTGCCGACCGACTCGCTGCAAGCTGTCGCCGAAGCGGCCGGTCTGCAGTGGGTGAACTCCGACGCCGACAAGATCCGTGCGGTGCAAGCCGCACTGGACGCCACGCCGGCGCCGGTGCATGTGCCGCGCGAACGCAAGCCGGTTCAGATCGCCGATGAAGGTGGTGCGCTGGTGCTGGTCGAGACGCGCAAGGATCTGTCGCAGATCAAGCTGCCGTTCGAGACACAGGGCACGCAACCGGGCGGCTGAGCCGACGTGTGAGTGTTCGTACACGACGCCGCCGTGGCATTTGCCCGGCGGCGTCGCTCGTTCGGCTTCGCGGTTTCGCGCCCGCGCGCTAAAGTGAGCCGCTCATGAGGAACCGCGCCATGCCCCAAGCGATGCAACTGGTGTTGTCAGTCCTGCTGTGCGTGCCGTTGGCAGGCCACGCGGGCCCGCTCGACGAACGCGCCGCAGAGGCGCACCTGAAGGCGGTCGCCGCCGGCAACGTGGACACGCTGATGAGCGCCTATGGCGACGAGCCGTACCTGGACTGGATCGGCGGCCCGCTCGACGGCCGCTACCGAGGCAGCGAGGCGATCCGCGATTTGTGGAAGAAGTTCGCTGCGGCCAACGACAACCAGCCCCGCACGATGCAGCGCACGGTCATCACGCAGAGTGGCAACCCGAAGGGCGTGACGCTGACAGCGAACGCCGAGTACGTGGGAAAGACCACGGTGCGCGTGCATCACGTGCTCGTGTATCGCGACACGCGGCTGGTCAGCGAGATCTGGCAGATCGACCCGGCCGCAGCCCTCACCCCCGCGGCACCCTGACAGCCATGTCGCGCGGCCGCGCGCTGTACCTGGCGGCCCTGCTGTGGGCCGCTTCCTGGGCCACTCAAGCCGCCACCGTCACGGTGAACCTGCACCTGCCCGGTGGCGCACCTGTGGAGGATGCCGTCGTCTGGCTAGAAGGCGCGCCAGGCGCTGACAAACTCTCCGGGCGGCCGGTCGAAATCCAGCAGATCGACCAGGAGTTCACACCGTTCGTCACCGTCGTCGCCACCGGCACGCGGGTGCTGTTTCCGAACCGGGACAAGGTCAAGCACCACGTCTATTCGTTCTCGCCGGCGAAGTCGTTCGAGATCCAGCTCTACAGCGGGACACCGACCGAACCCGTCGTGTTCGACAAGGCCGGGGTGGTGGCCATGGGTTGCAACATCCACGACTGGATGCTCGCCTATGTGGTGGTCGTGGACTCGCCGTGGTTCGCCAAGTCGGCGGGCGACGGTCGCGCCCAGCTCACGGGTCTGCCGCCGGGGCACTACACGCTGCATATCTGGCACCCGTTCCAGAAGAGCGACCGCACGATCGAGGCGATCGACCTCGCGAGCACCCGAGCACTCCGCGAGACCCAAGTCACGCTGGACCTCGCGCCCTCGCCGAAGAAGGCGCGCCGGCCCCTGGGCGAAACCTACTGACCCGACGCTTTCAGGGCAAGCGCTCCAGCGCGCGCTGATAAGCCGGCAGGTGCATCAGCTCGTCCCAGGTGAACGGCGCGGTCTGCGGCAGCAGATCGAGGCGACGCGCCTCGCTGTCGGGGTCGCGCTGCCAGTGGCCCTGGTGTTCGGCGTCGCTCAGGCCGTCGAGCAGTTCGTCGATCGCACCGCCGCCATTCAGCGACTGATTGCACAGCAGCACCAGATCGCAACCGGCGTTCAGCGCGACCGCCGCGGCATCGGTATAGCTGACCACGGCGCCGTTGATGCGGCGCGCGCCTTCCATGCTGAGGTCGTCGCTGAAGACCGCACCGGTGAAGCCGAGCTGCAGGCGCAGGATGTCTTTCAGCCAGCGCGCCGAGAAGCCCGCCGGCAGCGTGTCGACCTTCGGGTAGATCACGTGCGCCGGCATCACGCTGCGCAGGCTCGTGCTGAGCCATTCGTACGGCCGCGCGTCGTCGGCGAGGATCGCCTTCAGGCCGCGCGGGTCGACGGGGACCTCGGTGTGGCTGTCGGCCTTCACGAAGCCGTGGCCGGGGTAGTGCTTGCCGCAGTTGTGCATGCCGCTTTGCAGCAGGCCATGCATCAGGCTCTTCGCGAGCAAGGTCGTGACGCGCGGGTCGCGGTGAAAAGCCCGGTCGCCGATCACGCCGCTGGCGCCGAAGTCGAGATCGAGCACCGGCGTGAACGCCAGGTCGACGCCGCAGGCGCGCAGCTCGGCGCCAAGCACGAAGCCGGTCGCGGTCGCGGCATCGGTCGCGGTGAGTGCACCGGTGCCGGTGCCGCGCTTGCCGTCGTTCATCCACATCTCGCCGAGCACGCGCATCGGCGGCAGGTGCGTGAAGCCGTCGGTGCGAAAGCGCTGCACGCGGCCGCCTTCGTGGTCGACGCAGATCAGCACGTCGGGGCGGATGGTCTTGATCTCGCTCGTCAGCTCGGTGAGCTGGCCGCGGTCGACCCAGTTGCGCGCGAACAGGATCAGGCCGCCGGTGAGCGGGTGGGCGAGGCGGCGGCGATCATCGGCAGCCAGCGTGGTGCCGGCGATGTCGAGCACGACAGGGGAGTGGGCAGTCATCAGGATCTCTCGTCTTGTTCGACCACGACGAAGCTCGCCGCGTAGTCGGTTTCATCGGACACGCTCACATGCGCGCGCAGGCCGCGGGCATCGAACCACGCGGCGAGCTCGCCATGCAGGTGGATCTGCGGCTTGCCGCTGGGCGCCTTCACGACCTCGCAATCGCGCCAGGTCATCGGCATGCGCATCCCCATGCCAATGGCCTTGGAAAACGCCTCCTTGGCCGAGAAGCGCGTCGCGAGGTAGCTGATGCCACGCGACTCGACCTTGGCCAGCCGCTGGCGGAAGACCTCGATCTCGTGCGGGCCGAGCACCTTCTCGGCGAAGCGTTCGCCGCGGCGCTGGAACGCGGCCGCGACGCGGCGCACGTCGCAGATGTCGGTGCCCACGCCATAGATCATGACGCGCGGGCGATGCAGTTCAGGTAGCCGCGCACGGTCTCGGTATAGCCGAGCTCGAGTGCATCGGCGATCAGCGCGTGGCCGATCGACACTTCCTGCACGCCCGGCACGGCGCGCAGGAAGTCGGTCAGGTTGTCGCGATTCAGGTCGTGGCCGGCGTTGATGCCCAGGCCCTGCTGCAGCGCGGCTTGGGCGGTCGCCGTGAAGCCCGCCAGCACGCGCGCGGCGCCGGGCGTGCCGTGTGCGCGCGCATAGCTCTCGGTGTAGAGCTCGACGCGATCGGCACCGACGGCACGCACGGCCGCCATCGCCTCGGGCAGCGGGTCCATGAAGAGGCTCACGCGCACGCCGAGCGCATGAGCCTCGTCGATCAGCGGGGCGAGCACAACAGCATCCTGCGGAAACTGCCAGCCATGATCGGAGGTGGACTGCCCGACGCTGTCAGGCACGAACGTGACCTGATGCGGCGTGCGGCCCTTCGCGACCATCTCGCGGAGCAGGCTCATCAGGTTGTGCAGCGGGTTGCCCTCGATGTTGTATTCGGCCTGCGGCCAGCGCGCCATCAGTTCGGCAAGATCGAACACATCGTGGGCGCGGATGTGGCGCTCGTCGGGTCTTGGGTGCACGGTGATGCCGTGCGCCCCGGCCTCGAGCGCCAGGGTGGCTGCGCGCACGACGCTCGGGATGCCGAGCTCGCGCGTGTTGCGCAACAGCGCGACCTTGTTGACGTTGACCGACAGCGCGGTGCCGCGCTGCGCAGGCATGCCCGAGGTGACGAGAGGATTCATGGAACGTGATTCTCGGGCATCGCGACGCTACAGGTTCTGCACGTCGAGCATGACTTTGCGGGTGCGCAGCGTCGATGCGCCGAGGTGGTGCTGGATCATGCCCCGCAGCGCGCCCTTGAGTTCGGGCAGCGCCCGCCGGCACGCCTGCTGCAGCGCGGGCAGGCTGCCGTGCTGCAGCGCCGCCTGCAGCCCGATCAGGGCATCACCGGCGATCTCGCCTTCTGTCGCAACGCCGCCTTCGGGTGCCAGGCCATAACGCCGCTCGGCGCGCACGGCCTGCTGCGTGGTGGTGACGAGGCTGAGGTCGGGGAGCAGGCCGGTCTGCTGCAGCAGGGTCAGCTCGAACGCCCGCAGGGCGGACTGGACCCGCGCTTCGTCATTCGATGCGAGTTCGGGCAGCGTTGCGGCATAGGCGTCGAAGAGCGCCGCATGCGGATCGTGGCGGGCGAGCAGCTTCATCAGCAACTCGTTCAGATAGAAGCCACTGAACAGGGCCGCGCCGGTGAGCATCGCTGCGCCACCGGCCCATTCGGCACCGCGCAGGTTCTGCACTTCGCTGTTCGTCGCTTCGTCCTTCGCCGCGGTGCCGCTGAGCGACACCAGCACACGCTGGAACGGCAGCAGCACGCTGCGAAAGTTGGAGTGCGGCTTCTTCGCGCCCTTGGCGGCCACCGCCAGGCGCCCTTGCTCGCGCGTGTACAGGTCGAGGATGACGCTGGATTCGCTCCAGTCGTAGCGGTGCAGCACAAACGCCGTGAGTGGCGCGCGCGGGCTGCGGGCGGCCATCACTCGTAGCCGTACGAACGCAGGTGCGCCTCGTCGTCGGCCCAGCCGGAGCGCACCTTGACCCACAGCTCGAGGAACACCTTCGCGTCCAGCAGCTTCTCGAGTTCCTGTCGGGCTTCGGAGCCAATGCGCTTGAGCCGCTCGCCGCCGTTGCCGATGACGATGCCCTTGTGCGATTCGCGCTCGACCACGATGCTGGCCGAGATGCGGCGCAGGTTGCCCTCCTCCTTGAATTCGTCGATCACGACGGTCGAGGTGTAGGGCAGCTCGTCGCCCGTCAGGCGGAAGAGCTTTTCGCGGATGATCTCGCTGGCGAGGAACTTCTCGCTGCGGTCGGTCAGCGCGTCCTCCTCGTGGAACCAGGGTTGCTCGGGCAGGTAGGGTTTGACGATGCCGAGCAGGCGCTGAACATCTGCGTCCTTCTTGGCCGACAGCGGCACGAACTCGGCGAACGCGTGGCGATCCTGCATGCCCTTGAGCCAGGGCGCGAGGTCGGCGCGGCGCACCACGGTGTCGAGCTTGTTGGCGATCAGGAAGACCGGCTTGCCGCTGTCCTGCATCAGCGCAAGCACCTTCGCATCGTCGAGCCCGAAGCGGCCGGCCTCGACCACGAAGAGCACCACGTCCACGTCGCTCAGCACGCCGGTGACGGTGCGGTTCAGCGTGCGGTTGAGCGCCGCGCTGTGCTTGGTCTGGAAGCCCGGCGTGTCGACGAACACGAACTGCGCCTCGTCGACGGTTCGAATCCCGGTGATGCGGTGCCGCGTGGTCTGCGCCTTGGCCGAGGTGATGCTGACCTTCT
>JBDTVC010000268.1:0-6619 GCA_040007475.1 Burkholderiales bacterium | reverse complement strand
GCGCGTGCGCTCGGCGTGTTCTCGGCGATGGGCGTGATGAAGGCCGCGAAGCTCGCGCCCGAGGCGGTGCTGCTGCCGGTCGACTTCGACGAGTACCGCAAATACTCGCGGCTGTTCAAGTCGGCCGTGCGCGAGATCGCGCCGCTGATGGAAGACCGCGGCGTCGACGAGATCTACCTCGACCTGACCGAGCTGCCCGGCACGCAGCTCGATGCGGGCCGCGCGGTGGCGCAGCAACTGAAGGACGCGGTGCGCGCGACCACCGGTGGCCTCACCTGCTCGATCGCCGTCGCGCCCAACAAGCTGCTCGCCAAGATCGGCTCCGAGCTCGACAAGCCCGACGGCCTCACGCTGCTCGCACCCGACGACCTCCAGAAGCGTGTCTGGCCGCTCGCCGCCAAGAAGGTCAACGGCATCGGGCCCAAGGCGAGCGAGAAGCTCGCCGGCTTCGGGCTGCACACGATCGGCGACATCGCCGCGGCCGACCCGGGCTGGCTCGTCGAGCACTTCGGCAAGAGCTACGGCGCGTGGCTGCACGCGGCGTCGCACGGCGTCGACGCGCGCGAGGTCGTCACGTTCAGCGAGCCGAAGTCGATCAGCCGCGAGACCACCTTCGAGCGTGATCTCCACGCGGTACGCGACCGTGCAACGCTCAGCACGATCTTCACCGAGCTGTGCGTGCAGCTGGCCGGCGACCTCGCGCGCAAGGGCTATGCGAGCCGCACGATCGGCATCAAGCTGCGCTTCGACGACTTCAAGTCGGTCACCCGCGACCTGAGCCTGCCCGCGCACACGATGGACGCGCAGACCATCCGCCGCGCCGCTGGGGAGTGCCTCAAGCGCGTCGACCTCACGCGGCGCTTGCGCCTGCTCGGCGTGCGTGCCGGTGCACTGGCCACGCTGGCCGAACTGGTCGCACCACGCGCCGATCAGACCACCGAGACGGCGCACTCGGTGCGCGAACCCGAGGCCGCCTACACCTTGCCGCTGTTCGACGACTAGTGCGCAAGACGCGCCATGCGCAGCGCGGCCGATGCTGGCAGAGTCGGGCACCGTTCTGGAACCGAGCCGCCCGCCCCATGCGCACACCGTTTCGCTTGATCCCGCTGATGACCGCCCTGGTCCTGGCTGCCTCGGCCCATGCCGCGGGCGACGGCAAGCTGCTGCTCACCGGCGGCGTCAGCAGCATCGATGGCGCGGCCGGCGGTGGCCTCACGCCCTGGGCCGTGACCGGCAGCTACGCGACCGCCGGCGAATTCGGCGCGACCGCGTTCGTCACCCGCACCCCCACGCAGGACTACGCGCTCACGGCGTATGGCGCGGCCGTCGGCCTCTTCGATCGCGTCGAACTCTCGCTCGCGCGCCAGGACTTCGACGCCAGCGTCGTGGTGCCGGGCACCACGCTCAAGCTCGACATCGCCGGTGTCAAGGTCAGGCTCGCCGGTGACGCGGTGCTCGATGCCGACACCTGGACGCCGCAGATCGCCGCCGGCGTCGAATTCAAGCGCGTGAACCCGGGCGACGCGGTCGGCGCCGTGCTCGACTCGGTCGCGGCCAAGCGCAGCGGCGTCGATCTGTACGTCAGCGCGACGAAGCTCTTCCTCGCGCAGGGAATCGTCGTCAACGGCACGCTGCGCGCGACCAAGGCGAACCAGAATGGCCTGCTCGGCTTCGGCTCGGCCGACAAGAGCCGCTACCACCTCGAGCCCGAGCTCTCGGTCGCGTGGCTGCTGCGCAGGAACGTCGCGATCGGCGCCGAGGTCCGCTTCAAGCCGGACAACCTCGCGTTCGCGGGCGACGCTTTCCGTGAAGACGCGTGGAAGGATCTGTTCATCGCCTGGGCGCCGACCAAGAACGTGTCGGTCACCGCGGCGTATGTCGACCTCGGCAACATCGTCGGCCACGAGCGCCAGACCGGTGGCTACCTCTCGCTGCAACTCGCGTTCTGAGCACCATGCGACACCTTGCCCACGCCCTCGTCCTCACCGCCACGATCGCCTTCGGCCCGGCCGGCCACGCACAGAGCGACGCGCTGTACCAGCAGCTCGGCGGCCAGCCGGGTCTGGTCGCGCTGATGGACGACTTCATGGTCCGCCTGCTCGCCGACCCGCGCATGAACCCGTTCTTCAAGGACACCGACCAGAAGCACATCAAGGAAGAGCTCGTGCTGCAGTTCTGCGAAGTGTCGGGCGGCCCCTGCAAGCGCAGGGGCCCGGACATGAAGAAGGCGCACGACGGCATCGACGTGACCAAGGCGAACTTCAACGCGCTGGTCGAGGTGCTGCAGCAGAGCATGGACGCCCGCGCCATCGCCTTCACGACGCAGAACCGCCTGCTCGCGCGGCTCGCGCCGATGCACCGCGAGATCATCAACACGCCCTGACCCGCTGTCCGCGGTCATGGGCCGCCGCTATCATGCGGCGATGAACAATCGCTCGCGTCTGATCGCGGCCGTGATGGCCACCGTACTCGGCGTCGCGCCCTGGGGCGCCGCACTGGCGGGCTCCGTCCAGCTGCTCGTCACCGACAAGGACGGCAAGCCGGTACCCGACGTGGTGGTGCTGGTGGCCTCCGCGCAGAAGACTGCGCCCACGCCGGCTGCCGCACCGGTCGTCATAGCGCAGCAGGATCTGCGCTTCGTCCCATTCCTCAGCGTCGTGCCGCAAGGCAGCACGCTGCGCTTCGTCAACCGCGACGGCTACGACCACCACGTGCGCTCGACGCCCAGCGGCCCGCTGGGCAACACGCTGCCGGTGACGAGCTTCGAGTTCAGGCTCGATGCCGGCGAGGCCGCGCCGAGCTCGCCCAACGACGACTACAAGTCGCCCGCGGCGGCGCGCAAGAAATCGGGCGCGACGACCGCCGACGTTAAGCTCGACAAGCCCGGCCCGATCGGCCTGGGTTGCCACATCCACGCATCGATGCGCGGCCAGGTCTACGTGAGCGCGACCCCGTGGTTCGGCAAGACCGACGCGAACGGCGCACTCGTGATCGACGGCGTGCCCGATGGTGCCGCCGAGGTCACGCTGTGGCACCCCGACCAGCTGCAGGACCAGCCGCCGCTGCAGGTGCAGATCGCGGCGGCCACGCCGGTGAAATCGACCGCGCAACTGAACTTCACGCCGCGGCGCCGCCGCAGCTGAACGCCGCCGGCAGCGCGCCGGCAAGACACCCAGTACCGGAGACTCCCGTGACCGCGATCACCCACATCGAAGACCTGCGCGTGCTGGCCGAGAAGCGCGTGCCGCGCATGTTCTACGACTATGCCGACTCGGGCTCGTACACCGAGAGCACCTACCGCGCGAACGAGAGCGACTTCCAGAAGATCAAGCTGCGCCAACGCGTCGCGATCAACATGGAGAACCGCACGCTGCGCACACAGATGATCGGCATCGACACCGCGATGCCGGTGGCGATCGCACCCACCGGCCTCACGGGCATGCAGCATGCCGATGGCGAGATCCTCGGCGCGCTCGCGGCGAAGAAGTTCGGCATCCCGTTCACGCTGAGCACGATGAGCATCTGCTCGATCGAGGACATCGCCGCGGCCACGCAGGCGCCGTTCTGGTTCCAGCTCTACGTGATGAAGGACCGCGACTTCATCGAGCGGCTGATTGACCGCGCCAAGGCCGCGAACTGCAGCGCGCTGATGCTCACGCTGGACCTGCAGATCCTCGGCCAGCGCCACAAGGACATCAAGAACGGCCTGTCGACGCCGCCGAAGCCGACGCTGGCGAACATCATCAACCTGATGACCAAGCCGCGCTGGTGCCTGGGCATGCTGGGCACGAAGCGGCGCTCCTTCGGCAACATCGCGGGGCACGCCAAGGGCGTCACCGACCTGTCCTCGCTCAGTTCGTGGACGGCCGACCAGTTCGATCCCGCACTCAGCTGGAACGATGTCGAGTGGATCAAGAAGCGCTGGGGCGGCAAGCTGATCCTGAAGGGCATCATGGACGAGGAAGACGCCCGCCTCGCGGTCGAGAGCGGCGCTGACGCGCTGATCGTCTCGAACCACGGCGGCCGCCAGCTCGACGGCGCGCCTTCGTCGATCGCCGCGCTGCCAGCGATCTCGCAGGCCGTCGGCAAGATGATCGAGGTCTGGATGGACGGCGGCATCCGCAGCGGGCAGGACGTGCTGAAGGCGGTCGCGCTCGGCGCCAAGGGCACGCTGATCGGCCGCTCGTTCCTCTACGGTCTGGGCGCGATGGGTGAAGAAGGCGTGACCAAGGCGCTCCAGATCATCGCCAAGGAACTCGACATCACGATGGCCTTTTGCGGCCACACCGACATCCGCAAGGTCGATCGCGGCATCTTGCTGCCGGGGACCTACCAAGCCTAAAGTCGGCCTCTGCGGAGGCTCGCATGCGGCTGAACGACTTCCACGCGCTGAAGACCTGGCATCGCCAGCACGGCCGGCATCCGGTCGAGAAGAACGTCTGGGACGCCGTCCTGACGATCTGGCTGACGGGCTGGGTCGGGGCGCCCACCGCGTTCATGCTGCACTCAGGCTGGGCCGAGGCGGCCTGCCTCAGCGTGCTGTTTCTGCCGGGAATCTACGTGACGCTGCGGCGCTGGCTGCACCATCATCGGTGGTTGCGCTGCGAATGGATCAGCGCCCTGAATTGAGCCCCCGCTGCGGAGTACCGCATCACCCCCCGCGGGGATCTCGGGCCGCTTGGGAGCGGCCCGGCGCTTGGCCCGAGCTGACCTACAGTTGCCGCGCCTCGAACGTGCCGCACTGATCCGGGCTGCCCGACTCGAAGCCACGCTTGAACCAGCCGACGCGCTGAGCGCTGGTGCCGTGCGTGAAGCTCTCGGGCACGACGGTGCCGCGCGACTTGCGCTGCAGCGTGTCGTCACCGATCTGCGTGGCGGCGTTCAGCGCGGTCTCGATGTCGCCATCCTCCAGCCGCCAGGTGCTCACGGCCTGCGAGCGCTTGGCCCACACGCCAGCGAAGCAGTCGGCCTGCAGCTCCAGCCGCACGCTCATCGCGTTGGCCTGGGCCTCGCTGCCGCGCTGGCGCGCCGCATCGACCTTGTCGCTGATGCCCAGCAGGTTCTGCACATGGTGCCCGACCTCGTGCGCCACCACGTAGGCCTGCGCGAACTGCCCCGGCGCACCGAGGCGCTGCGTCATCACGTTGAAGAAGCTCATGTCCAGGTAAACCATGCGGTCGGCCGGGCAGTAGAACGGCCCCATCGCCGCGTCGCCCTGCCCACAACCGGTCGGGTAGCTGCCGGTGAACAGGCGCAGCTTCGGCGGCTGGTAGGTCTTGCCGGCACTCTGAAACACGTCGCCCCACACGACCTCAGTGCTGTGAAGCACTTGACGCACGAACTTGGCCTGCACATCGTCCGCCGGCGTTGCGTGCGCCGGGTTCTGCCGTGGAGCCGTCTGCACCGTGGGTGCGCCACCGCCACCGCCAGTGAGAAGGCCCAGCACGGTCAGTGGGTTGATGCCGAAGACCCAGCCCGCGACCAGCGCGATCGCCACCGTCCCCAGCCCGATGCCGCGGCCGCCGCCGAACGACATGCCGCCACCCCCGCCGCCGCTCGATCCCCGCACATCCTCGACGTTCGAGCTCTCCTCCTCGCCATCCATCCTCATGACCTGCTCCTTGACGCGCGCGGTGTCCGCATCGGCGCATGGTAGCGTGCCGCGCGTCGCCACCCCCCGGCGGCACATCGTGTTGCAGTGCCTGTGCCCGGGCAGGGTACGCTCTGCAGTCCACTCGAAAGCCGCCCCACCCATGTTCGGACAATCCAGGCCCGTCGTTCTCAACCGTTACGGGCGCCGCTCGCGCTGGTCGATGCCGCGCTGGCTCGTGCTGCTGCTGACCGGCATCGCGATCGGCGCGGCCGGCGTGATCGTCGTCCAGGAGCGCTACCTCCCACCGCGCCTGTCGGCCGCCGAGTCGACCGAGCTGCACCAGTCGTTCGAGCAGGCCGACAAGGACCGCACGCGCCTGAAGGCCGAGTTGGCCGACACCACCAAGAAGCTCACCGCCACGCTCGACGAGAAGAAGCGCCTGACCTCGGACCTGACCGCGAGCCGCGACACGGCGGCGGGCCTGCGCCAGGTCGCGTCGTCGCTGGTCTCGGCCCTGCCGCCGGACCCGCGCGGCGGCGCCGTCGAAGTGCGCGCGGCGCGATTCACGGTGGAGGGCGGCGCGCTCGTCTACGACTTGGTGCTCACGCGCGACCGCGGCACGAACAAGCCGCTGAACGGCGTGCTGCAGCTGTCGGTCAGCGGCACCTCGGAACGCGGCGTGGACGCGACCGCTGCGCTCAAGCCGATCCCGGTAACGATCGGTGCCTTCGAGAGCCTGCGCGGCAGCGCGCCGATGCCTGACGGGTTCAAGGCACGCCAGGCCACGGTCAACGTGCTCGACGCGCCGGGCGGACACGCGCTGGGCAAGCGCGTGATGTACGTGAAGTGACGGCTCAGGCGGCGCCGGGCCGCCCCAAGCCGACTGAGCGCCCCCTTGGGGGGTAGGAACGAAGTGACGTGGGGGTGGTCATTTCAGGTCTTCGGCAGCGTCACGCCCCGCTGGCCCTGGTACTTGCCACCGCGGTCCTTGTAGCTCGTCTCGCAGACCTCGTCGCTCTCGAAGAA
>JBDTVC010000267.1:0-6622 GCA_040007475.1 Burkholderiales bacterium | reverse complement strand
CGGGCCGACGCGCATGGCCTACGACCGGATGATCCAGATCGTCGACATCACCTCGCGCCTCGTCAGCAACGCACTGAGCGCGAAATAGCGCCCGGTCGCTCGTGACAGACTGTCCCCCCGCTGGAACAATGCGGCGGCCAGTCGCGCGTTTGCCCGGGGCGGGCCAGCGCGAAGGGTGCAGGAACGGAGATTGCTGTTGAATGCCGTTGTCTTGCGGGGCGGCGCGACCGCGGCACGCACCTTCCCGATCTCACCCTTGCATCCCGGATGCGTATCGACACCCTGAACACTCTCACGCTGCTCGCACCGGGGCGCCTCCATCTGGGCTTTCTGGACCCGTCCGGTTCGCTGGGCCGCCGGTTCGGCAGCGTCGGCGTGGTCATCGAGGGCTTCGAGACCGAGATCGAGTTCAGCGCCGCGCTCGCCGACCGCATCACTGCCGACACGCCCGACGCCTTCGCGCAAGTGGAGCGCGCGAGTGCGTGCATGCAGGCGCTGCGCGCCCGCACCGGCCTGCACGACGCGCTGCACCTCCGGTTGCTGCGCGTGCTGCCTTCGCACGCCGGTTTCGGCTCCGGCACCCAGCTCGCGTTGTCGATCGCGCGCGCGTTCGCGCGCTGGCATCGGCTCGAGATCAGCACCCCGACGCTCGCGCACTGGCTCGGGCGCGGCCTGCGCTCCGGCATCGGGATCCACGGCTTCGACCAGGGCGGACTGCTCGTCGACGGCGGGCCGGGCGTGGACGGGCGGCCAGCGCCCTTGTTGTCGCGCATCGCACTGCCCGAGGCCTGGCGCATCGTCGTCGTGCAGGACGCGCGCGAGCGCGGCCTCGCCGGCGATGCCGAGAAGGCGGCGATGGCCGCACTCGCGCCGATGCCGTCCGCGTGTGCCGCCGAGATCTGCCACGAGGTGCTGATGCGCGTGCTGCCGGGCGCGGCCAGCGGCGAGTTCAAGGCGTTCGCACTCGGCGTCTCGCGCATCCAGCAACTGCTCGGCGAGCACTACGCGCCGGTCCAGAACGGCCGTGCCTACACGAGCGCGGCGGTCGGCCGCCTGATGCGCTGGATGGGCGCGGCCGAAGGTGAGGCCGCCGTCGGCCAGAGCTCGTGGGGACCGACCGGCTTTGCCATCGTCGAGTCGCAGGTGCGCGCCGAGGCGCTCGTGGCGGCCGCGCGCGCGGCCGAGTTGGTCGAGCCTGGTCTCGTGCTGCACGTCGTCGCGGCCCGCAACCACGGCGCCGAGATCGACGACAGGCGCACCATCGCGCCGCCGGTGCGCTGACCCGTCGACGCCGCGCGCCACCTGCACACCATCGTACCGAGATCACGCCATGGAACGACCCTACATCCTCCACCTGTTCACGCCCGGCCATCAGGCCAGCCCGTTCGACGTCAACATGGCGGCCGACGCGGGCTACCAGATCATCACGCCGTACACCGACGTCGGCGTGGCCGGCGTCACGGCGCTGACCCAGGACGCGATCTTCTCGCGCGGCCCGAAGGGTGTCGCCCGCACGGGCATCTTCATCGGCGGGCGCGATGCGCTGCTGGCCGCCGACATGCTGGAGCGCGCGAAGAGCGCGATGTTCGAGCCCTTCGTCGTGTCGCTGATGGCCGACCCGAGCGGCGCCTACACCACGGCCGCGGCAATGCTCGCCTGCGTCGAAGCGGCGCTGAAACGGCAGCACGGCCTGAGCCTGCCGGGTCTGAAGGTGCTGGTGCTCGGCGGCACCGGCCCGGTCGGCCGCGTTGCCGGCGTGCTGGCCGCGCAGGCCGGTGCCACGGTGCGGCTCGCGAGTCACAGCGGCATCGATGCGGCGCAGGCGGCTGCACACGACACCGGTGCGCGCTTCGGGGTCGCGCTGCAGGCGGCATCGAGCGCGGACCGGGCCGCCTTGCGCGCCGAGCTCGCGCAGGCCGACATCGTGCTGGCGTGCGCGGCGGCGGGCGTGCAGGTCGTCGCACACGACGACCTGGCCTTCGCGACCCGGTTGAAGGTCGCCGCCGATGTGAACGCGGTGGCGCCCGAGGGCATCGCCGGTGTCGGCGTATTGGACGATGCGAAGCCGATGGCTGCCGTGCCCGGCGCGGTCGGCATCGGTGCGCTCGCGGTCGGCAACGTCAAGTACCAGACCCAGCACCGCCTGCTGGTGCGCATGTACCAGTCCGAGAAGGCGACGGTGCTGAGCTTCCCCGAGGCGTTCATCGCGGCGCGGGAGTTCCTCGCGGAACAGGCCGCTGCAGCAGCGGCCAAGCCGGCCGCCTGAGGGCATCGCATGGCCGTGCTGGCGGTTGCGGCCGTCTCCGCGCGCCTGCTGGCCGAGGCGGCCGCGCGTGATGGCCACGTCGTCGTCGCGCTCGATCTGTTCGGCGACGCCGACACGCGGCGCGCCGCGGCTCAGTGGTCGCCGATCGGCGAGGCGGGTGGTGGCTTGCAGTTCGATGCCGACCGCTTCCTCGACGCGCTGCGCGACCTGTCGCGACGCGGCAGCGACGTGATCGGCTGGATCCCGGGCAGCGGCTTCGAGGGGCGGCCCGACCTGCTCGAGGCCGGCGCGAAGCTTCTGCCGCTGATCGGCACGAGCGCCGACGCCGTGCGCCGCGTGCGCGATCCGCAGTTGTTCTTCGGCGCGCTCGCGGCCCATGGCATCGCCCACCCGCCGGTCCAGGCCCACGCGCCGGCCGATCCGCAGGGCTGGCTGTCGAAGGACGCGCACGCCTGCGGCGGCTGGCACATCCGCCCCGCGGCGCAGGCTGGCGACGCTGCACCCGCGCACGCCTCGCGCTACTTCCAGCGCGCGATGCCGGGCCTGCCGATGTCGGCGACCTTCATCGCCAACGGGCGCGACGCATCGCTGCTGGGCTTCAACGAACTCCTCGTGCGGCCTTTCGGTTCGCACCGGCACGTGTACTGCGGCTGTGTGGGGCCGGTGGCCGTCACGGCCGAACAGGCGCGCCGCATCGGCGACGCGGCGCGCCTGCTCAGCGCGGAGTTCGGCCTGCGCGGCTGGTGCAGCCTCGACTTCATTCGCGACGGCGACGCCATCGGCGTGCTCGAGATCAACCCGCGCCCACCGGCCAGCATTGCGCTGTATGCACAACGCGGCCAGATCGATGCGCAGCTCCGCGCCTGCCTGCATGCCGAGCTGCCGCCGCCGGGCGCGTTCACGCCGTCGCAGGTCGCGGGCAACGAGATCGTCTACGCGCGACGCGCACTGCAGCTCGACGCCGCCGCCGCGCAGCGCGTGGCGGAATGGCCGGGTGCGCACGATCTGCCTCTCGCGGGAGCACGCTTCACGCGCGGCGACCCGCTCTGCAGCCTGCGCGCCGAAGGCCGTGGCGCCGAGCCTGTGAAGGCCTTACTCTCGGCCGGGCGCGATGCCTTGCTGGACACTCTGGAGACATGACGATGACCGACGCCGCCCCGCCTCTTGCCGCCTCGACACTGAGCATCAATGCGTTGGCGCGCCCGCTGGTCGAACGGCTGCTGGCGCAGGCCAACGCACTCGAACTCGGCGTGAGCCACGACGCGACGGGCGCGTGCATCGTCGATGCCGGCATTCAGGCGCGCGGCAGCGTCGCGGCCGGTCTGTTGATCGGCGAGATCTGCATGGGCGCGCTCGGCCGGGTGAGCGTGCGCGCTGGCGCCAGCGAGGGCTGGCCGACCTGGATCGAGGTGCGCAGCTCGCAACCGGTGCTCGCCTGCCTGGGCAGCCAGTACGCAGGCTGGAGCTTGTCGGCGAGCAAGGAGGAAACCGGCGGCAAGAAGTTCTTCTCGCTCGGCTCCGGCCCCGCGCGCGCGCTGGCGGCCAAGGAAGCGCTGTACGCCGAGCTCGGCTACCGCGACCGCGCCGACGCGGGCGTGCTCGTGCTCGAGGTCGATCGTGCGCCGCCCAAGGTGGTGATCGACAAGCTGCTGCGCGATTGCGGTTTGCAGCCCGAAGGCCTGACGCTGATCCTGACGCCAACGACCAGCCTCGCCGGCACGACCCAGGTCGTCGCGCGCGTGCTCGAGGTGGCCTTGCACAAGGCGCACGAGCTCGGCTTTGCGCTGGCCAACATCGTCGATGGTGTCGCGACCGCGCCGCTGCCGGCACCGAGCCCGGACGGCGTCGTCGCGATGGGCCGCACCAACGATGCGATCCTGTACGGTGGCCGCGTTCAGCTCACGGTGCGCGGCGACGACGCTGCGGCGCGCCAGCTCGCGCTGCAGCTGCCGTCGCGCAATTCGCGCGACTACGGGCGATCCTTCGCCGACATCTTCAAGGAGGTCGAGTACGACTTCTACAAGATCGACGGTGCGCTGTTCGCGCCGGCCGAGGTCTGGGTCAGCAACCTCGACAGCGGCAACACCTGGCATGCCGGCGCATTGAACATGGAGTTGCTGCGCGGTCTGTGGTTGCAGCAGGCATGACGCGTATCGCGATCATGACGGACGAGACCGGCTGGCACACGCGCCAGCTGCAGGCGGCGCTGCGGGCACGGGGCGCGCTCGGGCGCTGCGTCGATCTGGCCGACTGCCACATCGCGACCACGCACGCGTGGCACGGCCTGGTCATCCCCGGCTTCGGCCGCGAGCTGCCGGACGCGGCGCTGGTGCGCGGCATCGCGGGCGGCAGCTTCGAGCAGGTCACGAAGCGGCTGGGTGTGCTGCACGCGCTGCGCGAGCTCGGCGTGCCGGTCTACAACGACGCCCGCGCGATCGAACGCAGCGTCGACAAGTCGACGACCAGCCTGCTGCTGCACGCCGCGGGCGTGCCCGCGCCGCCGACCTGGGCCACCGAGTCGCTGGCCGAAGCGCGGCGCATCGCGATGCGTGAAGAAGCCGCCGGGCACGCGCTGGTCCTGAAGCCCTTGTTCGGCTCGCAGGGCAAGGGCCTGCAGCTCGTCGGCAACGTGGCCGGGGTCCACCACGCGCTGCCCGAGCTCGGCAAGGAATACGGGGCGCTCGCCTACCTGCAACGCTTCGTTCCGCCGACCACCGACCCCGGTTTCGACTGGCGTGTTCTCGTGGTCGGCGGCCGCGCGGTCACCGCGATGCGGCGCGTTAGCGCGCACTGGGTCCACAACGTCGCCCAAGGTGCGTCGTGCGAGCCGGCCGAGCTGACGCCGGTACTGGCCGAGCTGGCCGAACGCGCCGCCGCGGCCCTCGTGATGGACTATGCCGGCGTCGACCTGATCCCGAGCGGCCACGGGGTCCAGGTGCTCGAAGTCAACGGCGTCGCCGCCTGGCGAGGCTTGCAGCGCGTGACCGGGTTCAACATCGCGCGCGCCATCGTCGACGATCTGCTCGACCGCAAGCTGGCCGGCGCGCGCGCCGATGCGTCGGCGGAGCGCCGCGCGTGAACGCGTTGTCGGGCGCGCAGCGGCGCGCCATGGCGCGTGCGCAACTCGGCTTCATTCGCGCGTGCGAACTCGATGTGGCGGTGCGCAAGCCTGGCAACGTGAGCCGTGCCTCGGCGGGGCACGGCATGCAGGCGGCGCTGTTCAGCGCCAGCGCGCGCGCGTCGGCCGCACCGCTGTTTAGAGGCGGCGCGCGCGTCGGCGACCGCATCGAGGCGGCCGTGGCGGCCACCTGGGCGGCGGTGGGCTGCAACACCAACCTCGGCATCCTGCTGCTGTGCGCGCCGGTTGCGCGCGCAGTCGAGCTGCAGCCCGAAACCCAGGGCCCGGCAGCGCTGCGCGCCGCGATCGAGGCAGTGCTGGCCGATCTGGATCTGCGCGATGCACGCGCCGCCTACCGCGCGATCGCCGCCGCCCACCCCGGAGGCCTCGGCGCGGCCCCGGATCAAGACGTCCACGCCGTCCCCAGCGTCGACCTGCGGGCCGCGATGGCGCTGGCCGCCGAGCGCGACAGCATCGCGCGCCAGTACCGCGATGGCTACGTCGAGCTGTTCGAGATCGGCTTGCCGCCGCTGTCCGGCGGGGTGGCCTCCGGCTTCACGAGCCACGCCGCGTCGCCGTCGCCGGCCGTCGCCGCCGCCGTGCAGCGCGTCTACCTGGCATTCATGGCCCACCGGCCCGATTCACACATTGTTCGCAAACACGGCGCGGCTGTGGCACACAGTGTCATGCGCTCGGCGCAGGCATGGCAGGCGCTGGCGCTGGCCGGCGCAGATCTGGACGCAGATCCGGATTTCGCGGCCTGGGATCTCGAGCTCAAGGCGGCCGGCCTGAATCCCGGCACCAGCGCCGATCTCACCGTGGCAACGCTGTTGCTGGCGGGCCTTCTCGACACGGCATCGCCGGCACGCTGACGCCACCGGCGTGTCCCCGCGCCTGCGGGGCATGTGGATGGCACGGATCGTGATACTCACGGGGTTGCGCTGGTTGATTTGGCCAGTGTGGTCAACACCCTCAAGAACTGCACACAGGAGACGGAAGAATGGCAAAAATCGATCGCATGATGGTTGGCGAGTCGCTCGTCGGAGACGGCAACGAAGTGGCTCACATCGACCTGATCATCGGGCCGCGCGGCAGCCCGGCCGAATCGGCCTTCGCCAATGCGCTGACCAACAACAAGGACGGCTTCACCTCGCTGCTCGCGGTGGTGGCGCCGAACCTGCTGACCAAGCCGGCCACCGTGATGTTCAACAAGGTGACCATCAAGGGCGCCAAGCAGG
>JBDTVC010000266.1:0-6691 GCA_040007475.1 Burkholderiales bacterium | reverse complement strand
CGGCATCGATCCAGGTGTTGCGCGGCTTGATGTAGAGGATCGGTGCCTTCGGCGCAGCCTTGTAGGGCGGCTCGGTGACGGTGTTGCCGAGCGCCGCGAGCGCGTCGCGGTGGTTCAACAGCGTGCCGTAGACGGTGCCTCGCCGAGCGGAGGTTTGCAGGGGTTTCATGGCGTGTCTCCTGGTGCCAGTCTTCAGTGGTTCAGATGCACGAGCCACAGCGAGAGGCCCGGCATCAGCAGCAGCAACACGATGCGCACGAGGTCGGAGGCGAGAAACGGCATCACGCCTTTCGCGGTTTCGATGTACGGCGTGTCCTTCGCGAGCTTCTGGATGATGAACAGGTTCATCCCCAGCGGCGGGTGCACGAGGCCGATCTCCACCACCATCAGCGCGAGGATGCCGAACCAGATCGATTTGTCCACCGGGGGCATGCCGTAGAAGTCGAGCCCCATCACGACCGGATAGAAGATCGGGATCGTGAGCAGGATCAGTGCGAGCGAATCCATCTGCTCCAGCGCCTCGGTGTATGGGAAGCGGCCGGACGAGTGACTCGGCGAGGTCATCACGATGTCGGCCACCGCGTTATTGACCTGGTCGGGGCGAATAGCGGGCATCGGCTCTGTCTCCGTACGTGAATCGAAGCAAACCGCGCGGCTGAGGGGCGCACCGCGCGATCTCACTAACATGTACGTGAGTATTTTACTAAGATATTAGTGTGTCAAGCGCGCGACGCGCGGGCGCACCTGGGACTTACCCTGCATCGAAACGACGGTCGCGAACGGGGCCAGCTTGGAGCGCGACTTGCTTACTATGATGTGAGCAACCCGGACCGTCGGCTTCCGACTCAAAGCAAGGACCAAGCATGTCGACCGCACTGCGTCACCGCAATCTGCCCCACTTGATGCTGCAGGCGCGTGAGGCGTTGATGGCTCAGTTCCGGCCCATCCTGAACGAGAACGGGGTGACCGAGCAGCAATGGCGAATCGTCCGGGCGCTGCTGTCGCATGGCCCGTTGGAGCCGCGCCAGCTGTGCGAGCTGTGTCAGATATCGAGCCCGAGCATCGTCGGCGTGCTGCTCCGGATGGAGGAGGCGGGTCTGGTCGATCGTGAGCGCATGGCGGGCGATCAACGTCGCGTCCAGGTCTCCATCACCGCGCGCAGCCGGCAGCTGGGCCGGCGAATGATCCCTGCGATCGAGAAGCGCTATGCAGACATCGAGGAGCTGGTCGGCGTCGAGACCTTGCAGCAGGCCTACGACGTGCTGGACGCGCTACTCACGCCGCTCGGCTATGTGCCAGCGAATGCCACCGATGTCGAACAGATCGACGAGCCTGCTTCTGCCGCGCGTAGACGCAAGCCCGCGCGCCAGGGCCGTGCCAAGAGCTGACGCAGGCACGGCCCGTCGTGCGTTTCGGCCGATTCCGGCGAGTCACGCGCTCAAGGAGCGGCCGGGTCGAAGCTCGTGTCCGGCCATTGGGTGCACAGCCATTCCGTGGTTTGGAATGCGTTGCCTTGGCCCTGCATCGGCTTGCGCTTGACCGCCGTGGTCGCGGCGATGAAGTCTTGGAGCGCGCGATCGTGGTCCTGGCTCGGATCGGCAGACCTCTCCCCGAAGAGCGAGACGTATGCACTTTGGAGCGATCTGGCAACTCCCGGATGAACCAGCGGAGTCAGCATCTTGGCCATTGAACGCCTTCACGGAGCGGAAAAAGAAGAGCGCATGGTGCCGCGGAACGTGCGACTTTTCCACCGTCGGAACGTTGTCGAGCGGGCAAGATCCACGTGCTTCCGTGAACAATTCGGCAATCACCGGGCTTCATTCCTGCGTGATGCCCGCACGCCCGTGGCTCAATTTCTCTCGCCGCAAGGCTCCGCGGCACGCGCTGCGCTGGTGAAATGCGCTCCATGACCTTGTCGATACACACGCCGGTCGAATCGACCCTGCTTCCCGCAGGCATCCGCAGCCGCTTCGTGGACACCTCCAATGGCTTGTCGATGCACCTGCTCGAAGGCGGCCATGAAGACACGAGTCGACCTTGCGTGCTCCTGCTGCACGGCTTCCCAGAGCTCGCTTACAGCTGGCGCAAGGTGATGCCGGCTTTGGTGGCTGCCGGCTACCACGTCGTCGCACCGGACCAGCGCGGCTACGGTCGCACCACCGGAGGAGACGCCCGTTACGATGGCGACTGGGGCGCGTGTCGAATGCTCAACCTCGTGCTCGATGTGGTGTCGCTGCTCGACGCGCTCGGGCGTCGAACGGTGCGGGCCGTCGTCGGACACGACTTCGGGTCGCCGGTTGCAGCGTGGTGTGCACTGTCGCGACCCGACGTCTTCCGGTCCGTGGTGTTGATGAGTGCCCCGTTCTCCGGCCCGCCACCGCCCGCCGCGCCGAGCAGACCGGCGGACGAGCCGCCCGAACCGGACATCCATGTGCAGCTGGCCGCGCTGGCGCAGCCACGCAAACACTACCAGTGGTACTACTCGACCCGCGACGCGAACGACGACATGTGGCGCTGCGCGCAAGGGGTTCATGCCTTCCTGCGCGCCTACTACCACGTCAAGAGCGCGGACCGCGCGCTGAACCAACCGGTGCCGTTGCGTTCCTGGAGTGCCGGCGAACTCGCGAAGCTGCCCGAGTACTACGTGATGGACCTGCATCGCGACATGGCGGCCACCGTGGCGCTCGAGATGCCCACCATCACGGAAGTCGCGGCGTGCCGATGGCTGAGCGAGACGGAACTCGGCTTCTACAGTGGCGAATATGCGCGAACCGGCTTCCAGGGCGGCTTGCAGTGGTATCGCTGCGCGACGGCGCCGCAGTACATCGCGGAGCTGCAGCGCTTCGCCGGGCGCACGATCGACGTGCCTGCGATGTTCATCGCGGGCAAGAGCGATTGGGGTGTGTATCAGAAACCGGGCGATTTCGAGAGGATGCAATCGTCTGCCTGCACCCGGATGCTCTCGTGCCACTTGATCGACGGGGCCGGCCACTGGGTGCAGCAGGAGCAGCCGGACGCGGTGAACGACGCGCTGCTGGCGTTCCTTGGCGCGCTGGGCTGAAAGCCGCCTACTGGTACGGACGCCCGTTCGTGCGGCCGGTCAGTGTGACGTGATCAGGTGCTTCATCCGGTTCAGCGCCTGGCGCGGCGACAACTCATAGCGCATGCCAGTCGCCTTCTCGCGACGCGCCATGGCAAGCGTCAGCGCGCCCAGCATGCCGTGCTTCTCGGCGGAGAAGCTGGTGGAGCAGGCCTTGCCGTTCTTGCTCCAGGACGCGACGAACGAGAGGTACGGCGTGTCGCTGAACAAGGTGTAGCGCGGTCTCACGCCGATCAGGCCGCTGGTGTTGTTGGCTGGCGCCGTCTTGCGTGCGCCGACACGCGGCGAGGTGGGCTCCGCCACCTGCTGCATCGAGACCTCGGCCGCGCGCGCCTCGGCCAGCGCCTTGCGCACCCCACCGTACTTGCGGACGGCGAAGAACTTCGTCAGGGAAGCGTGGCGTGGTCCGACCCGCACCTGGTAGCCGTTCGTGGAGCCGGATTCGATTCTTTGGATTGACATTGGTGGACCTTTCTGGCGCAAGGATAGCGGCTTGCGAAAGCCCGAGAGCTCGGATGTGACATCGTTCACGCGCCGCGACGGTCGGTGCGGGCTCGGAAGCTGTGTATATTCACAGTATGAGCAGCGACCCGATCCCGCCGCAGCCCGGTGCCCTCAAGGGCCGAGGGACCGCCTGGGCCATCGACCACCGCTTCGTGCGGCAGCGCGCGGAGCGTATCGACGACGGCTGGGGCCTGCTGGATCAGCAGGCGGCCGAAGAGCGCATCGCGCCCACGACGCAGATCATCGAGGAACGCGTCAAGTCGATCCTGTCGAGCAACGATTCGCCGGACATCCACTTCGACTTCTCGATCAATCCCTATCGAGGCTGCGAGCATGGCTGCGTCTACTGTTTTGCGCGGCCGACGCACAGCTACCTCAACATGTCGCCGGGGCTCGACTTCGAGACGCGGATCATCGCCAAGGTCAATGCCGCCGAGCGCCTGCGCGAGGCGTTCTCGAGCCGCAGCTATGAACCCTTGCTGCTCAACATCGGCTCGGCGACAGACGCGTATCAGCCGGTTGAGCGAACGCTGCGCATCACCCGTGCGGTGATCGAGGTGATGTCCGCGTGTTCGCATCCATTCTCGTTGGTGACGAAGTCCTCCGGTGTCGAGCGCGACCTCGACCTCATCGCCCCGATGGCCGCCAGGCGGCTTGCGGCGGTCTATGTCTCCGTGACCTCGCTCGATGCCGGTCTCTCGCGCGTCCTCGAGCCGCGCGCCGCGTCGCCGCAGCGACGCCTGCAGACGATCAAGGCGCTCGCCGACGCGGGTGTGCCCGTCGGGGTGAGCGTGTCGCCGGTGATCCCGTTCATCAATGAACCCGAGCTCGAACGCATCCTCGAGGCCGCTGCCGAAGCGGGCGCCAGGTCGGCCTTCAGCATCGTGCTGCGCTTGCCGTGGGAGGTCAACCCGCTGTTCCAGCAGTGGCTCGACCAGCACTTCCCGGAGCGCGCAGCGCGCGTGATGGCGCGTGTGCGCGAGATGCGTGGCGGCAAGGACTACGACGCGCGCTTCGGTTCGCGCATGCGGGGCGAGGGCGTCTGGGCGCAACTGCTGTCGCAGCGCTTTCACAAGGCCGCGCGCCGGCTGGGCCTGAACCGCGAGCGCGTCGAACTCGACCTGACGCAATTCCGCAAACCTTTGGCGCCGCGGCCGGACGGGCAGCAGGACCTGTTCGCGTGAGCGTGGCCGACGCCGGGCCGCTCCCAAGCGGCCATGCACCCGCCGGGCGGGTGGTGCGGTACGCCGCACCGGGTGCTCCATTCGTCAGTCGGCCAGATCGGGCTCGAAGAAGATCCAGCGCACCTGCGTGAACTCCGTGCGCAGACGTTGCTCGACGGTGTTGATCGCCGCGATCAGGGCCATGTCCGATGCGGCGGGCTGCATGCGTGCCTTCACGGCCACCATGATCTCGGCGCCGAGCTGTTGCGTGATCAGGCTGTAGACGTGCGCGACTTCGGGCTGCGCCTCGATGAAGGCCCGCAGCCGCGCCAACACGCGCGGCTCCGCGCTCTGGCCGACCAGCAGCGCCTTGACTTCCACGCCCACCAGCATGGCCACGAGCACCAGCAGCACGCCGATGCAGATCGAACCGACCGCGTCCCACATCGGGTTGCCGGTGATCATCGACAGCGCGATGAAGCCGAGCGCCAGCGTCAGCCCGCCCAGCGCGGCCACGTCCTCGCCGAAGATCACCAGCAGTTCGCTCTGCCGCGAACTGCGAAACCATTGCCACAAGGTGAGTTCGCCGCGTTCCTTGTCGATCTCGCGCAGGGCGCCCCACAGCGAGACCGACTCCGCGGCGACGCCGAACGCCAGGATCGCGACCGCGACCCACGCGTACTTCACCGGCTCGGTGTCGTGCAGCTTGTGCGCGCCTTCGTAGATCGAGAACAGCCCGCCCATGCTGAACAGCATCAGCGCGACGATGAAGCTCCAGAAGTAGATCGCCCGGCCGTGGCCGAGCGGATGTTCCGCAGAGGCGCTGCGCTTGGCCTCGCGCAGGCCCCAGATCAGCAAGGCCTGGTTGGCGCAATCGGCGAACGAGTGAATGGCCTCGGCCAGCATCGACGCCGAGCCGGTGAACACGGCGCCGGCGCTCTTGGCGATCGCGATCGCGAAGTTGGCCCCGAGCGCGAACAGGATGGACTTGAGCGAATCGGCTTGAGCGGACATGGGCGTGTGAAGAGAGTGTCGGGGTCACTGCCCGCGGCAGGCCGCGAGCGCGTCGAGCTGAGGCTTGTACTCGCGCGCCGCGATGCCGAGCACGCCGAGCGCCGAGTGGAACAGGTTGTCGTGCGTCAGTGCGGCATTCTGCTGCGTCCGCAGGCACTCGGCATCGAAGCCGGTGCGCGGCCACAGCAGCATCGGCACATGCCGTTGCTCGACCGGTGCGACGGCGTACGGCAGGCCGTGCAGGTACAGGTTGTTCTCGCCCAGCGATTCGCCGTGGTCCGACACATACAGCAGCGTGGTGTCGAACTGCGCCTGCCGGCGCTTCAACCAGGCGATCGCTTGCGCCAGTGTGTGGTCGGCATACGCGATCGAGTTGTCGTAGGCGTTGATCAGCGCGGCCCGGTCGCATTGCTGCAGCACGTTGGTCGTGCACTCGGGCATGAACGGCTTGCGATCTGGCGGGCTGCGCTTGTAGTACGCCGGGCCGTGGCTGCCCATCTGGTGCAGCACGATCAGCACCCCGCGCTCGCGCGCTGCGGCGGGCAGGGCGGCGAGCCGGTCGTCGATGCCCTGCAGCAGCGCGTCGTCGAGGCAGTCGTCGCCGGTGCAGGTGTCCGCGTGCGGCACGCGATCGCACAGGCCCTTGCAACCGGCCTGGTTGTCGATCCACAGCACGGCCATGCCGGCACGCTGGACGAGGTCGAGCAGGTTCTCGCTGTCGCGCTCGCGCGCCTCGTAGCCCGACTTGCCGAGCGCCGAGAACATGCAGGGCAGCGAGGTCGCCGTGCTGGTGCCGCACGACATCACGTTGGGAAAGCTCAGCACGTCGAGCGCGCTCAGCTCAGGGGTGGTCGCGCGGGCATAGCCGTTCAGCGCGAAGTGGTCGGCCCGCGCCGTCTCGCCCACGACC
>JBDTVC010000265.1:0-6720 GCA_040007475.1 Burkholderiales bacterium | reverse complement strand
CTGCCTGCTCGGCAACCACGACCTGAACCTGCTGGCGGTCGCGCAAGGCGTGCGCCGGCCGCACGGCGGCGACACGATCCACGAGATCATCGATGCCCCCGACCGCGCCGAGTGGCTGGACTGGCTGCGCCAGCGCCGCATGGCGGTGTTCGAGCACGGCTGGCTGATGGTGCACGCGGGCGTGGTGCCGCAATGGGACGCGGCGCAGACGCTCGCGCTCGCGGCCGAGGTCGAAGCGCTGCTGCGGGGCGACGATCTCGCCGCATTCCTGCCGCAGATGTACGGCGACCAGCCCGCACGATGGAGCGACGACCTCGCCGGCGCGCCGCGCTGGCGCTTCGTCATCAACGCGCTGACGCGCATCCGCTTCGTCGCGGCCGACGGCACGCTCGACCTCGTCACAAAAGACGGCGCCGACGGCGCACCCGCCGGCTTCACGCCGTGGTTCGAGGCCAAGGCGCGCCGCACCGAAGGCACGCCGATCGCATTCGGCCACTGGGCCTCGCTCGGCCTCGTCAGCCGGCCCGACCTGATCGCGCTCGACACCGGCTGCGTCTGGGGCCGGCAGCTCAGCGCGATGCGCATCGACGGCGGGCGGCGCGAGCTGACGCAGGTCGACTGCGCGCCGCACTGAGCGGCATTCCAGCGCAAGGCGGGCGCCGGCAAGCACTGCGTCGCCAGCCTGTCATGTGTGTTCAACCACCGCGAGCGCGAACTTGCCGAGCGGCTGACCGCCCTGCACCACGACCTGAGCGCTCGACGATGCACGCCCACCTCGACCACGAGCACTGCCTCGAGACCACCATCCTGCGCGGGCCGACGGCGCGCGTGAGCCGCCTCGCCGACGCCGTGTGCGCCGAGCGCGGCGTGCACCACGGCAAGCTCGACATCATCAGCGTCGAGCTGCACCAGCTGCACGCCGGGCGCAGCACGTCACGCCCGCAGCCTGAGACCAGGGTTTTGGAGACCTGAGGCTGGTATGAAGATTGCAATATTCTTCATACCTTGGACGCCGTCACCCTGCCCCACGATCTGCTCGGCCTGTGCGCCGTGGTGCTGCTGCTCGGCCTGCGGCACGGCTTCGACGCCGACCACCTCTCGACGATCGACGCGCTGACACGCCACCACCTGCAGCGCGGCGAAGGCCGTGCGCGCTGGGTCGGTGCGCTGTTCTCGCTGGGGCACGGCGCGGTCGTCGTCGTCGTCGCCCTGGGCGTCTCGCTGCTCGCCAGCCACTGGCAGGTGCCGGCATGGCTGATGTCTTTCGGCGCGTGGACATCGATCATGGTGCTGGTCTTGCTCGCGGGGCTCAACATCGCGAGCCTGCGCCGCACGCCGCACCACGAACACGCCTGCCTGGTCGGCCTGCGTGGCCGGTGGTTCGGCGCCGCGGGCCGCGGCGGCATGTTCGCTGCGGCGGCGATCGGGGCGCTCTTTGCGCTCTCCTTCGACACGCTGAGCCTCGCGGCGCTGGTCGCCGTCAGTGCCAGCCAGCATGGCGGCTGGCAAGGCGCCTTGCAGTGCGCGCTGGTCTTCACGCTCGGGATGCTGGCGGTCGACGGCCTCAACGGCCTGTGGATCACGCGGCTGCTGCGCCGCAGCGATCGAAGCGCGCTCGTCGCCTCGCGCTGGATGGGCTGGGCCGTCGTCGCCGTCAGCCTGCTGACCGCAGCGCTGGGTGCGGCCGGGCAGCTCACGGCGGCCGGCGTCGCGCTGCCCGAACTGTTGCCGGGCTCGATCGTCGTCGGCGTGCTGCTGCTCGCGTCCACCATCGGCCGCATCGAGGCCGATGCGGCCACGGCGGCCGAGTCGCGCCCCGCAGCGTGAGGCTGTCGCTGATCGCGAACTTCTGGCAGAGCGGCGCCGCCTCTACAATCGTACGGACGTTTTTCAGTGGAGACGTGGCCGAGCGGTTTAAGGCTGCAGTCTTGAAAACTGCCGAAGGGGCAACCCTTCCGTGAGTTCGAATCTCACCGTCTCCGCCACTTGATCGCGTTCGCGATTTGCTCGCGTCGATCCTCCGGCGCTCGTGGCACCGCAGCCTCCTTCCGCAAGGCCGGCGTGTCGCCACACGTTCGAAATCAGCACCGCCGGTACGGCGTCCGCTGGATTGACTCGTCAGGCGCGAGCCACGCTGCGCCACTTGGTGGTGTAGGGAAGCGCGAACAGGTACAGGCCGGTGAACAGTTGAATAAACAGCGGTGGCAGCGGCGCGTACGTCAGCCACGGCGGAGGTTCGCCCGACGCCAATGCCCGGAACACGAAGTTGGCGATGAAGGTCAGCGTGAAAACGATGGACAACCAGCGATGACTTTGTCGCATCCACAGGCTCAAGCTCATTGCGCCCCCCGCGACTGTTGCTCTGGCCTTGCTTCGATCATCTTCCATCCATTGCCGGACGGATCACGAAATCCGGCGTCCACGGCACCGTAGCGATCAACAGGCTCCTGCGTGAACTCAACGCCGATCGCACTCAACCGTTCGTAGGCAGCACGGCAGTCATCCACCGTGAGCACCAGCGGCGCCATGGCGCCCTTGGCCACGACCTCACAGAGCGTCTGCGCGGTCGCCAAGTCATGTATCGGTGGGCCCGGCGTGAACAGACCCAGCTGAAATGACGGCTGTTCCGGGTGCTGTACCGTGAGCCAACGGTAGTCACCGTTGCGAACATCCGTATGGACACGAAATCCCAACCGCCCGACGTAGAACGCCAGCGCTTCGTCCTGATCCCGTACGTACAGGCCGACCACATTGATGCCTTGAGTCATTGAGCCTCCGGTGATTGAGATCCCATTCTCGCAACCGCCTTCTTTCGTCGCTTCTCCGAAACTGCGCTCTTGAGGTCTGGGCGGTGGGCGGCGCGCACGACGCATTCGGGCACGTGCTCCCGCCCGTGTTGGGCAGACCGCTCGCGGGCTCGGAGGCTTCCCGGATTCTCGCCGGTGATGTCGCGGAAGATGCGCCCGAAGGTACCAAGGCTCCTCCAGCCGGTCTGAAACGCGATCTCTGTAATGGGCAGATCGGTGTCACGGATCAATGCAACGGCTCGCTCTATGCGGCGTGTCAGCAGATAGCGGTGCGGGGGTATGCCAAAGGCATGCTTGAACGAGCGAGCGAAGTGCGCAGCCGAAACAGCACTCACTTGTGCCAATCGTTGAATGGGCCATTCATCATGGGGCGCGCCGTCCATGCGATCTTTCGCGCGGAGAAGGCGTCGCAACAGTTCGGGACTCTGGCTCATGCTTCCTCGCGCCTCACGCTCCCCTTCAACGGCAGCACGCACATCGGGGCGCCCGCCATGGTCGTGCTCGTCGGCGCCATGTTGCCATCGAGGTTGAGTCCGATGTTGACGAATACCCGGTCTGGCGCTCGCGGCACCCGATCATGAACCGAGCCGCTCGATGCGCGTCGCAGACGCGTGAGCAGCCAATTCCAGATCGCGCGGCGTGACGCGCAACTCCGCGCAGTGCCGGTGATAGTCGCCGATGCGATCTTCCGTCGTGATGCTGACGAGGACGTGGCGATGCGCGCCCAGGTATTCGACCGCACCCTTCACGACGACGTGAACGATCAGATCGTCGGTGCCCGTGGCCTCCCACCAGTCCACGTTGCCGGGCGGCTCGAACACGTAGTCCCCGGGGCCGACAAGCCGGCCGTCGTTCAACCGCCTCGTGCCCTGCAGATTGAGGGCGTGGACCTCGCCGGTGTGGCGATGCAAGCCCACGCGCACGCCGGGACTCAGCCGCATCAGTTCCACCCAGCCCACGTGGCCGGGCAGGAAGACCAGAGGCAGCGACCATTTGCCGTCGCCTTCCGGGATCCAGTCCGGCAGTCCGCTGCGATGCAGTGCTGCAGCAACAGCGACATGATGACCGTTTGACATGTTCGTGCACTCCTTGAAGTCGGGCTCGCGGGAACGGCTGGATCAGCCCTGCGGATGTTGATGACGAAACTCCTGTGTCTTGCCGCCGAAGCCGTAGGACGCTGCGCGCACGTCCTGTACGTAGATGTAGCTCTCCTCGTGCAGCTCCCCGAGCAACCTGGAGAAGAGCTCGAACGCCTCGGCGATGTACTGCGCCTTCTCGGCCTTGGTGTTGGTTTCGTCGACGACCTTCACGTCGAAGTAGATGCTGCGCTTGCCGAGTTCGGCCAATGACTTCCCGCCGACGAACCAGTCGCGCGGGTCCACGTAGTCAATGGCGACGGCGGTGAGTTGGCGGTTCTTCTTCAGGATTCGGCTGGTCAGTTCGAGCAGTGCTTCATTGATCTGCTGGCTCAGCGTGGGCGACTTGTCGGCGCACACCTTGACGTGGAGGATGGGCATGAGGGCTCCTTCGAAAACAGTGTTGGGGTGCAGCAAACTGTAGAGAGGCATCGATTCGCCGGAAACCGCCCGGTGCGAGAATTGCCTTTGCAGTTGGAGCAAAGCCCGCGCGATGTCGAACTACCTTCCCGACCCGGCCGACTTGCGCTGGTTGGTGCGCAGCCTGGACCTGGGCTCGTTCTCCGCAGCGGCGCGCGAGCAGAACGTCGCCGTTTCGGTGGTCACCCGTTCGGTCGATCGGCTCGAAGCGGGCTACGGCGTGCGCCTTCTGCGCCGGTCGACCCACGGTCTGTCTGCCACGCCCGAAGGCTCGGATCTGTCGTTGAACGCCAGGGAGGTTCTGGCGCGCATGGACGACATGTCCGCGTCGCTGAGCGGGCAGATGGGTCGGGTCAGCGGCACCGTCAGGCTGGCCACCAGTTCCGCACTCTGCGAAGGGCTCGTCGTGCCTCATCTCGCGGCGCTGCGCGAGCTGCATCCGGACTTGCGCATCGAGCTGATGGCCGACGATCGCGTGATCGATCTGGTGACAGACGGCGTCGATGTGGCGCTGCGCAGCACGGTCGGTCGAAGCGAGGCCGTCGTTGCCAAGAAGCTGGGCGCGTTCGAGCGAAGGCTGTATGCCTCACCGCGCTACCTGGAGCGGCATGGCGCGCCACACGACCCGTTCGATCTGCAACGGCATGCGGTCGTCATCCATGCCTCGCAGGGCGCAGCGAACCACTGGCCTTTCCGGGTTGACGGCAAGGACGTCGAGGTCCAGATCGGCGCCAGCCTGTCAGCCAACAACTCCTCGCTGATCCTGCGCATGCTGATCGCCGGGCTGGGCATCGGGCAGGTGTCGACCCCATTGGCACGCCGTGCCGTCGTCGGCGGCGATCTGGTGGAGGTCTTGCCGCAATTCGCCTGTGGCGTGGTGTACAGCCTCTACGCGGTCACGCTGCCGGGCAGGTTCGCAGCGCCCCGGGTGCGTGCGGTGGTCGCGTTTCTTCAGCAACTCGCCCGAACCGAATGGGACTGGGCAGACGCCGGTGCGTCGCACCCTTCACCCGCTTGAACGGGTGAAGGCGCGCCTCACTTCTTGCGCTGCGGATAGATCGTCTCGCCACGCCTGAGCATCGCGACAAAGGCTTCGATCTTGCGCTTGCGCCCCGCTTCGGTCTTCATGTTGTGCGTGCGGAACGCGAGGGCAAACCGGTTTTGTTCACTGAGCGTTTCGAGCATCGCCTTGGCTTCGGGGTCTGCGTCGATGGCCGCCTGCAGCTCCGCGGGGATCTTCATCGCCTGGCCGCTGGCATAGGCCCGCATCCAGCGACCATCGGCCTTGGCAGCTTCAACGTGGCGAAGACCGTGTTCAGTCATGCGCCCTTCCCGGATCAGCCGGGCCACGTTGTCGACGTTGACCTGGCTCCACGTGCTTCGCTTGCCGCGCGGCACGTACCGCTGCAGGAAGCTCCGGTCGTCGAAACCCTTGCGAATCGCGTCGATCCACCCCCAGCACAGCACGACATCGATGGCCTCCTTGGCGGTGATCGATGGGAGCCGTGACCCGACCTTGTGAATCTTGATCCAGACTTCGTCGGGCCCGGCGTGGTGCTGAGACAGCCAAGCGTCAAACGCCTCGGCCGTCGCGAACTCGTGCACATGATCGGGATTGACGGTGACGGGCCCCATCGGTCGCTGCCTCCAGTGGCGTGGGGCCGGAAGATCGACGTTCCACGGAGTGACGATAACGTGCTCTGGAGACGTCTGTCGGGCCGGTCCCGTCGAGGCAGCCGCCTGAAGCCGTCAGCGCACCCAACCGCCGCCGTGCAAGTGCCAGCGCCCGCCCTGGTTCACCCACGCATGCGACCGCCAGTGGTAGCCGGGGCGCGGTTGCTCCCAGCGGCCCGGAACCCAGTGATGCCGACCGCCGGACCAGCCCCAGTACCCACCGAGCCAGATGGCGCCCGCGAACGGGATGGCGGGGACGACTTCGACATACGGCGCCGGGGGGGCCACGTCGACGACGACGCTTGAATCCGCCGGCACGGGCTCGGTGTAGACCACGCGGTTCGAGGGGTACGGCGCGACGACGCAGGCCGAGAGGGAGAGCGCGGCCAAGGCGGCAGCGGCAAGCTTGAAGCGGGTCATGGGCACCTCCGTATGACCGGCGCGGAAAGGTCGGTCGTCCCCTGTTAATCCGCCAGGCGGCCCGGCGGATGACAGTGGCAACCCGGCTTTACAGTTGTTTGCTCGCGCGCCTCGGCGCGCGCATCACACGCGCTCGAGCACCACGGCGATGCCCTGCCCGACTCCGATGCACATCGTGCACAGCGCGTAGCGGCCCTTCGTCTTCTGGAGCTGGTTGACGGCCGTGGTCGCGAGCCGCGCGCCGCTGGCCCCCAGCGGGTGGC
>JBDTVC010000264.1:0-6760 GCA_040007475.1 Burkholderiales bacterium | reverse complement strand
GCGATCAGGCCCTGGCCGCTGGAGATGCCTTCGTTCCAGCTGCCCGGATAGAACAGGGTCAGCGACGCGCCGCCCAGGCCGGCGATCGCGCCACCGGCCGCGGTGGCCGCGATGCGGATGCCACCGACCGAGTAACCCAGTGCCTTGGTTGCACTCGCGGAATCACCTGCGAGCCGCACCAGCAGGCCCCAGCGCGTGCGACCGAAGGCCCAGTACATCAGCACTGCCATCATGATGCCGAGCGGCAGCAACGGGTTCACCTGCAACGCGGCCTGCAGCACCGGGGAATCGCTCCAGCCCCCCAGCGCGATCGGCGGCAGCTGCGTGGCCTGCGGCTGGATCAAGGGCTTGCCGAGGTAGAACGCGAGGCCGGTGCCGAGCAGCATCAGCGCGATGCCGGTGGCCACGTCGTTGACGCGCGGCAGTGTGCACAGCAGGCCGTGCAGCAGCGCGAGCAGCGCGCCCGCGCTCGCGCCGATCAGCACGCCCATCCATGGCGAACCCGTCAGATACGAGCCGCCGAACGCGGCCATCGCCGACAGCACCAGCACGCCTTCGAGGCCGAGGTTGATGCGGCCGGACTTCTCGGTGAGGCACTCGCCGAGGCTGACGAACAGGAACGGCACACCGACGCGCAGTGCGCCGCCGAGGATCGCGGCGAACAGCGCGAGCATCGTGTCGGCGGTCATGGCAATGTCACCACGGGCGCCAGCGGCGGCGAATCATCGTTCGGCATCGACCTTCGGAAGCGCGCACCGGCCGCCTTCCAGTCGACGCCGCGCAGCACCTCGCTCGCCAGGATCAGCACGAACGCGATGCCTTGCAGCACCTGCACCGAGGCATCGGGCAAACCCAGCCGACGCTGGAGCAGACTGCCCGCCGCACCGAAGCCACCGAACAGGATCGCGACCGGAATCACCGCGATCGGGTTGTGCCGCGCAATGAACGAGACCAGGATGCCCGCGTAGCCGTAGCCCGCGATCAGCGAGGCGTTCGCATTCGTGTGCACGGCGGCCACTTCGATCGCGCCGGCCAGACCGGCGCAACCGCCACCGAGCGCGCACGCCAGCAGGATCAGCTTGCTCGCCGGCAGGCCGACGAGCTGCGCGGTGCGCGGGTTGCCGCCGACCACGCGCACCGAGAAACCGCGCGCCGTGAGCGCCAGCCACACACCGAGCGCGATGCAGGCGACCACGCCGATCACGAAGCCCCAGTGCACGTCCGAGCCGAGGATGCCGCCGATCTGCAGGGCAGGGTCGAGCGTGCGCGTCGAGGGCTTGTTCAACGTCGCCGGGTCGCGCATCGGGCCTTCGACGAGCTGCTTGAAGATCGCGATCGCTGTGTACGCGAGCAGCAGGCTCGAGATCGTCTCGTTGACGCCGCGGTACTGCCGCATCGCACCGGCCAGCGCGATCCACGCGCCGCCGATCGCGAAGCCCGCAATGCACAGCATCGCCGTGCCGATCAGGTTGCCAGGCAGCGGCATCAGGTACGGCACCGCCGCGGCGGCCAGGCCACCCAGCACGAGCGCGCCCTCGCCACCGATGATCACCAGGCCGGCGCGCGCCGGCAGCGCGACGCACATCGCGGTCAGCATCAGCGGCGCGGCGCGCGTCAGCGTGTTCTGCCACGAGAACCAGTCGCCGAACGCGCCCTTGAACAGCAGCACCCAGGTGTCGATCGGGCTCGCGCCGCCGACCCAGACGAACAGCCCGAACAGCAGCAATGCAGCGAGCATCGCCGCGATCGGCAGCGCAATGTCGTCGATGGTCTGGCGCATGGCGTGGCCCTCGTCGGAATGGTCGGACTAGACGGAGCCGATCACGCCTTCGACCAGGTAGTTCATGCCTTCGAGCGTCGGGTCGGTCTGCTTCAGGGTCTTGGGCACGACGACCGCGCCCTTGTTGCTCTTGAGCCCGCCGACGAAGATGTCGAACGTGCCGGCGGTCATCTTGGCCTTGATCTCGTCGGCCATCTTCTTCGCCGGCTCCGTCACCATCGCGCCGTACGGCGACATCTTCACGTAGCCCTCTTTCAGGCCACCGCGCAGGAAGTTCGGGTGCGGCTTACCGGCCTGGGCGGCGTCGATCACGGTCTTGTAGGCGGTGTTCCAGTTCCACTCGGCACCGGTCAGGTAGGCGGCCGGCGCAAGCTTGGCCTGGCTGACGTGGTAACCGCAGACCATCTTGCCGCGCTTCGCGGCGGTCTCGACGATCACCTTCGGCGAGTCGACGTGCATCGTGAAGACGTCGACGCCCTGGTCGGCGAGGCTGTTCGTCGCCTCGGCTTCCTTGACCGGCATCGACCATTCGCCGGTGAAGATCACCGTGGTCGTGATCTTCGGGTCGACCGAGCGGGCACCCATCGTGAAGGCGTTGATGTTGCGCAGCACCTGCGGGATCGGCTTGGCCGCCACGAAGCCGAGCTTCTTGCTCTTGCTCATGTGGCCGGCGATCACGCCGTTCAGGTACTGGCACTCGTCGATGTAGCCGAAGTAGCTGCCGGTGTTCTTCGGGTGCTTGCCTTCGGTCCACATGCCACCGCAGTGCGAGAAGCGCACGTCGGTTTCCTTCGCGGCGAGCGCGATCAGGTAGGGGTCGAAGTAGCCGAACGAGGTCGGGAACAACACGCTCGCGCCGTCCTGCTTGATCATGCCGGTCATCGTCTTCGTGACGGCGGCGGTCTCGGGCACGTTCTCTTCCTCGACGACCTTGATGCCAGGCATTTTCTTCATCTCGGCCGCGGCGGCTGCCTGCGCCTGGTTGTAGCCGAAGTCGTCGCGCGGGCCGACGTAGATCACGCCGACGGTGATCGGCTTCTGGGCGTGCGCGTTGCGCAGCGCCCAGGGTGACAGCGTGGCGAGGGACAGGGCCGAGAGCTGGCCGAGGGTACGGCGGCGCGAGGCGTCGAGAGGGTTCGTCATGAAGGTTCTCCGCGTGGTTTGAGACCGCGTCGCACTTTGGTGCACGCTTTGGTATACCAGTCGGGATTCAGCAAGAGCCGTGCCCGGAGCTCTCCTCTCGCGGCTCTAGCGGGCGAGTCTTGCGCGGGCCTCGTGCAAGGTGTGCAAGGTGATCTTGCGGACCTCGGCCTTGCTCTGCTCGATGTGCGTCTTCAGCAGCAATTGCGCCTGATCGGCCTTGCGCTGGATCACGGCGCGCAGGATCTTCGCGTGCTCGGTGTAGGTCGCCTCGATGCGGTCAAGCCGGGTGAAGTCCAGGCGTCGGATGATCCGGATGCGTTCGGTCACGTCCCAGTGCACGCGCGCCATCTCGTCGTTGCCGGCGGCACGCACCAAGGTGGCGTGGAATTGCTCGTCGTTCGCACCGACCTGTCGCGCGTCGGTCAGCCGCTCGGCGACCGGCACGAGCCAGATCTCCTTCAGCGCCTCGAGCTCGGGCGGGTCTTCGGTGCGGGCGCACAGGCGCTGCACGCTGGAGAGTTCGAGCACGATGCGCAGGTCGTAGAGCTGTTCGAGCTTCGCGAAGTCGATCGGCTTGACGAACCAGCCGAGCTTGGCCTCGACATCGAGAAAACCCTCGTTGCGCAACCGGAACAGCGCCTCGCGCACCGGCGTGCGGCTCACGCCGAGGCGGTTGCCGAGGTCGGCCTCGGAGAAGCGATCGCCGGCCACCAGCTCGAAGTCGTGGATCTGCGCCTTCAGCGTCGCATACACCTGCTCCGCCAGATTGGCGCGGGCCGTAGGCAACAGTGTCGTCTTGGTCATTGCGGCGATCTTAGGCGCTCAGCCATCGATCAAACTGACGTGCGCCGCGACCACACGCCAGCCCTCGGACAGGCGCACCCAGGTCTGGCTCTGGCGGCCGATGCGGGTGCTGCCGTCGCGGTAGAACTCGGTCATCGCGGTGGCGGTGTCGCGGCCGTAGGTCGTGATCACGGTGTTCGCGAGGCGCCGCGCAAGGCCGACCGCCGGCCGCGCGGCGCGGAAGGTCTGGATCGCGGCAAAACCGATCAGGTTCTCGCCCGCGCCGTAGCGGATCGTCGAGGGTGAGTTCCAGAACAGCGCGTCGAGCACCTCGACCTTGTTGTTGACGAGCGCGTCTTCGTAGACCGCGAAGACGGCCGTCACTTCGGCCAGCACGTCAGGCCGGTTGATGTCCATCGTCACAGCGCCGCCACCGGTGCGTCGCACACGCCGTGCTGCTGCAGCGCGTGCGCGACGCGCAGCGCCAGATCCTCGCGCCACGGCGCGGCGATCACCTGCACGCCGATCGGCAGGCTCGCGTGTACGCCCCACACCGGCACCGCGCACACCGGCAACCCGATGCACGAGATCGGCTGCGTCAGCAGGCCCAGGCTCGGCCGCGCGGGCAGCCGCTGACCATTGATGTCGAGCCACTCGGTGCCGATGGCCGGCGCCACGCAGGGGGTGGCGGGCGCGATCAGCACGTCCACGTTCTCGAACAGCGCCGCGGCCTGCAGCGCGAACCAGCGCCGCACGCGCTGTGCCTGCACGACCCACGCGGCCGGCAGCAGTGCACCGGCCAGGAAGCGATCGCGCGACAGCGGCTCGAAGTCGTCGGCGCGGGTGCGCAGGTCCGGCAGGTGCAGCGCGCCGCCCTCGGCATTGCTGATCAGGAAGGCGGCCGCGCGGGCGCGCGCCACCTCGGGCAACTCAACCGATCGCGTCACGCCCAGCGCCGCGGCCACGCGCGCGACCGCGGCGCGCGCGTCGGCGTCCGCGAAGGTCTCGAAGTAGCCGCCCAGCGTGGCGATGCGCAGGCCCCGCGCGCCTTCCGCGAGCGTCGCCATCGTGGGCTCGACGGCGCGGTTCACGCAGGCCGCGTCGCGCGCGTCGAAGCCCTGCATCGCGTCGAAGCTCAGCGCCAGATCGCGCGCACTGCGGGCGAACGGGCCGAGGTGGTCGATGCTCGCGACGAACGGGTAGGTGCCGTTGCGCGGCAGCCGGCCATACGTGGGCTTGAGCCCGAAGATGCCGCACAGCGACGAGGGCACGCGGATCGAGCCGTTGGTATCAGAGCCCAGCGTGATCGGTACCTGCCCGGCTGCGACGGCCGCGGCCGAGCCACCGGACGAACCCCCGGCCACGCGCGTCAGATCGTGCGGGTTGTGCGTCGGCCCTTCATGCGTGTTCTCGGTCGTGAAGCCATAGGCGTACTCGTCCATGTTCAAGGCGCCGACAAGCACTGCGCCGGCAGCCTGCAGGCGCTTGACGAGCGGCCCGTCGCACGTTGCCGCGGGTCGGCCGCGCTCGACCTTGGAGCCGGCCAGCGTGGTCAGCCCCGCCACATCGAACAGGTTCTTCACCGCGAACGGCACGCCCGCCAACGGCAGCGCCCGCGCGGTGCTGTCGCCAACAGCGAGGCGCGCGTCGAGCGCGGCGGCGGCTGCGAGGGCGCGCTGTGCGGTCACGTCGGTGAAGGCGTTGACGCGCGGGTCGGTCAGCGCGATGCGCTCCAGGCTCGCGTGCGCCAGCGAGGTGGCGCTGACCTGCCCATCGCGCACCGCGGCGGCGATGTCGGCCGCATCGCGCAGCAGCAGATCGTTCGCGTTCATGAGGAGTGCTTCGGCGAGATCGGCACGAAGGCCTCGGCGGGCTCGTCGGCGATCGCCAGCGGATGCGCCGCGACCAGCTCGGCCATGCTCGCCGCCAGCGCGAAGTAGTGCAGCACGCCCGGCCGGTGCGCCGGCGACAAGGGCAGCTTCAGCGCCGCGGCGGCGGCATCCACGTAGGCTTCGATCTCTGGCGGGCGCAATGACGAGGACAAGAGCGGCTCCGGTCAGCGCCGCACCTCGCGCTGGAAGATTTCAAGGGACAGCTTCTTCGCCGCGATGAAGCTGGGTTCCGACAGCGTCGCCACGGTGCGCGGGCGCGCCTCAGCGTACTGCAAGATCTCGGCCACCTTGGTCGGGCGCTTGGTCAGCAGCAGCACCTCGTCGGCCAGGTAGACCGCTTCTTCGAGGTCGTGCGAGACCAGCATCATCGTCGTGCCGGTCTGCATGAAGACCTCCTGCAGCTTCTCGCGGATGAAGAGGGTCATCTCGAAGTCGAGCGCCGAGAACGGCTCGTCGAGGAACAGCACCTCCGGCCCGGGCGCGAGCGCGCGCATGATCGATGCGGTCTGCTGCTGGCCGCCGGAGAGTTCGTACGGGAAGCGGTTCAGGTCGAACTTGACGTCGAACGAGGCCACCAGTTCGGCCATGCGCCGGTCGACCTCGGCCTTGCTGCGGCCTTCGAGCTTCAGCGGGTAGGCGATGTTGTCGATCGTGCGCATCCACGGGAACATCGCCTCGCGGTAGTTCTGGAACACGTAGCCGATCTTGGTTTCCTTCAGGCTCTTGCCGTCGAACAGGATCTCGCCCGAGTCGATCGGGATCAGGCCTGCGATCATGTTGATCAGCGTCGACTTGCCGCAGCCGTTCGGGCCGAACACCGACACGATCTTGTGCTTCGGGATGTCGAGGTCGAAGTTCTCGTACAGCGGCCAGCCGGCGAAATACTTGGTCAAGCCGCGGATCGTGATGTGCGTGCCGGCCGGGCCGGGCTCGAAGGGGCGCACCGGCACGTCCGCGACCACGGGGGCGTTGAGGACTTCCATGTTTACCTTCCGCTCCAGTGGACGATCTTGCGTTCCATCAGCAGGAACAGGATGTTCAGCGCGTAGCCGAGCGCGCCCGCGGCCAGGATCGCTGCGTACATGCTCTTGACGTTCAGCACCTGCTGCGCGTCGATGATGCGGTGGCCCAGGCCGTTGTCGGAGCCGATGAACATCTCGGC
>JBDTVC010000263.1:0-6778 GCA_040007475.1 Burkholderiales bacterium | reverse complement strand
AACAGGATCATCGGCGTGCTGTCCTGGAACGCGGTGTGCAGCCCGATGCTGGCGTTGGTCGCACCCGGCCCGCGCGTCACGAAGCAGATGCCCGGCCGCCCGCTCAGCTTGCCCTGGGCCTCGGCCATGAACGCGGCACCGCCCTCCTGCCGGCAGGCGATGAAGCGGATGCGGTCGCGGTGCTCGTGGAAGCCGTCGAGAACGGCGAGGTAGCTCTCGCCGGGCACACCGAAGGCGGTGTCGACGCCCTGCGCGATCAGGGCTTCGACGAGGGCGTGGCCGGCAAGGCGGGCGGGGGCGGAGGGGGTCATGGAATCCTGCAACGGTCGCTGAGGAGCCCGAGTGTGCCTGCATCCAGGGAGTCGTCCGGCGCGGTGCGGGAGGCGCCCGGTGGTTCAGAGCGAGAGCGGCAGCTCGAGGTGCCGCGCGTACATCATGTCGCGATGCTCGAGCAGGATCGGATCGAGTGCCGCGGCAGTGTCTGCATCGACGGTCTCGAACGCGTCGCGCGTCGCGGAGTCCATCGCGCACTGATCCTGCGGGAGCGGCCGGAACAGCGCTATGAAGGTCGCGCAGTACACATCGATCGCGCTCAACGCGTGGCCCATCGCGTAGACGCTCCCGGCCTCGCGCTGCGCATGCAGCTGCGCGCTCAAGGCGCCCAGCAGTTCGACGACGCGCGGCCCGTAGCTCGCCGCCGCGTCGGCCTCGTAGCCATAGCGCTTTGCGAGGTACTTCGCGGCCGGCGCGGCAAAGCCGCCGTTGCCCTGCAAGCCCGCGTGAACAAGCTGCAGGCGGCGCGTCCAGCCCAGCCCGCCCGGGCCGCAGATCTCGCCGGCCAGCGCGAGCATTGCGGCCCGCTGGGCAGCATCCGCCGGCCACTGCGCCGGCTGCGGTGCCAGGCGCTCGGCGAGTTCGAGGATCTCGGCCCAGCCGCTGCGCGGCGGCTCATCGCGGTACATGGCGACCGGGCCGTTGCGCTGCCCCGTCCACTGCTTCAGCGCTTCGCTGTCGTAGGCCAGGCGTACCGCGACCCAGGGAATGCGCTTGATGTGGAAGATGCTCTTGGCCGCCTCGCCCCACGGGCTGGGGATGCCGCCGACGACGACCATGCGCAGGCCATCGCGCGCGATGGCGTCCTCGACGCTCACGTACTCGACCGTCATGCCGACACCGCTGCCAGTGTCGTGCGCCGCACCTTGCGCACGTTGAATGCATTGACGATCAGCACGCCCTGCACGATCGCGATGCCCAGCCACACCATGGCCGGCTGCTGGTGATCCATCAGCATGCCGAACATCAGCGGCGCAACGGCCTGGCCGATGTCCAGCCCCGAGTAGACGACGCCGTAGACGCGACCGGTGGCGTTCGGCGGCGACGCGCGCTTGACGATCAGGTCGCGCGACGGCCCGGCCGTTCCGGCGCCGAAGCCCATCACCCCGAACAGCAGCGGCACCAGCCAGGCCGGCACGTCGGCGAAGCCGAGCACCAGCGCCGTCGCCGCGGCCACGCCGAAGCCGGCGCCGATGATGCGCTCGCAGCGCGCCGGGTCGCTGACCATGAAGCCGCCCGCCGCCATGCCGCAGGCGCTGGCCACCATGTAGACCGTCAGGCAGACGGCGGCCAGGTTCAGCGGCACGTCGTGCAGGATGCGCGCGGCGGCCGGCGCGAAGGTCTGCACGCCGCTCAGCGCCACCGCGAACAGGAAGAAGAACCCGAAACACATCCACACGGCCGGGATGGTCAGGAACGACAGGCTGCCTTCGGCGGCCGCCGCGTCGGCCTTCTTCGGCGTGGCGATCTCCAGCTCGAAGCGGGCGCGGTTCAGCCACAGCACGGCCAGCACCGCGAAGCTCAGCGCACCGGCGCACAACAGCGCGGTGCGCCACGAGCTTGCCATCGCGATCGGCACGACGAACGCCGGGGCCAGCGCCCAGCCCAGGCTGCCGGTGATGCCGTGCGCACTGAACGCATGGCCCAGCCGCGACGGGTGCACCTTGCGGTTGAGGAGCGTGTAGTCCACCGGGTGGAACACGCCGTTGCCGATGCCGGCCACCACGGTGAACAGGGCCATGGCGCCGTACGACGGGCTGATGCCGAAGCCCAGCGCCGCGAGGCCGATCAGCCCGAGGCCGCCGAACAGCACCGGCCGCGGGCCGAACCTGTCGACGACGAAGCCCGAGAGCGTCTGCACCACGCACGAGACGACGAAGAAGATCGTCAGCAGCAGACCCAGCTCCGCGTAGCTGACGTTGAACGCGTCCTTCAGCCACGGGAATAGCGGCGGCAGCAGGAGCTGGCTGAAGTGGCTGATGCCGTGCGCAAGGCCGACGAGCGCGATCAGCGTCACGTCCTCGCGCGCTGGCGGCGTCGGCAGGATGGCAGTGCTCATGAGAGAAGGGGCGTGAGTTCTGTCCCGCAATGGTACGCAGGATGTGCCTGGGCGCCCTGATCTCGTGAAGCGCCACCGACTCACAGCTTGCTACAGCCGTTGCAGATGGTGGGCGTCCTGGGGGTAGGCGCTAGCGCGACGGCTGGCTAGACTGGCCCCGGGAAGCTGCCACGCCCGGGAGCCGGCCCCACCCAGGTCAGGAGACACCGTGCTCGCATCCCTCTTCGGCGACCTCGGGCCCGCACGCGGCCCGGACGGCAAGCCCCTCGCCACCGACAACGAATCCGACGCCGGCTTCGCTGCGACCGCGATCATGGAAAGCGTCGCCACCGAGGTGAACGCACGCGGCCAGATGGTCGATCGGCATTCGCACGATCTGGTCGTCAGCGGCTCGCCCGCGCAGGCGATCCGGGAGCACTTCGCCGCGACCCGCTCCGACCTCGATACCGCGACCTCGCTGATCACGCTGCTCGACCCGGCGGGCGTGTGGGCGTCGGCCGTGATCAAGGCGCTGTCCGATGCGGGCGGCCGGCCGATCGAGCGCCTGCATCTGCGCGAACCCCTCACGCTGCGCACGATCGCCACGATCGAGCGCACCACGCTCGTCCGCCGCCACGAGGACACGCTGCGCATCTACCATGCCGACGTGCGCGCCCCCGGCAGCGACAACGCCGAGATCCCGATCGCGCTGATGGAGCGCAGCCAGATGACGACCGTGATCATCGGCCCGCTGCAGCCGCACGCGATCGACGGCCTGCTTCATGCCATGCACAACGCGGCCATGCTCCCGACCTGGCGTTGCCCGAACCTGTTGTTCATGTTGCCCCCGAATGCGGTCTGGATCGCCAACAAGATCAGCGCGATCGCCTGGCCCGGGCGCCTGCACGTGCATGTGCTGAGCGAGTCGATGACCGGCGCCTCGGCGGTCTGGAACGCGATGCTGGGCATGTGGAATCACGTCAAGTCCCAGCCGGGCTGGGCGCCCGCGGCCTCCTCGCTGAGCGCACCGGCGCCGATGCTGGGTGTGGAGGACTTCCCGATCAAGGTGCGCGACCTGGGCGGCGCCCACCCCGCGCAGCCCGTCTTCGCACCGCCTGCCTCGCTGCAACCGCCCGTCATGCGCGTCAGTCGCGGCACACTCGACCCGGCGCGAGCCAGCCGTGCGCTGGCCGGCATGCTCGACGTCGAGGGCCTGCTGGGCTGCGCCGTGATCGACAGCACGACCGGCCTCGCGATCGCCCGCGAGACGCGTGGCGACGTCGCGCTCGACATGGAGCTCTCCGGCGCCGCGTGCGCGCAGGTGCTGCGCACGCACCGTCAGGCCGCCCGGGGCATGGGCATGGCCGAGCAGGTCGACGAGATCATCACCAGCGCAGGCTCGCGGCAGCAGGTGATCCGCACGCTGTCACGCCTGCCCGAGCTGTTCCTCGTGATGCTGCTCGACAAGCAGCGCACCAACCTCGCGCTGGCGCGCTATCAGTTGATGGAACTGGAACGCGACCTGGTCTGATGGGGCACCCAGCGGCGCGTACGCCGCCACCCGCCAAGCGGGTGCTCAGGCCGCTTGAGAGCGGCCCGACGCCGGCCTGAGGTCGCGCACGCTAACGCGCCACCTCCACGCCCCGGTTCGCGAGCGCATCGGCGCGCTCGTTGCCGGGGTCGCCCGAGTGGCCCTTGACCCAGCGCCACTCGACGTGATGCAGGTTGCGCAGCGCGTCCAGGCGCTGCCACAGCTCGGTGTTCTTCACCGGCTTCTTGTCGGCCGTCTTCCAGCCCCGCTGCTTCCAGCCATGGATCCACTCGGTGATGCCCTTGCGCACGTACTCGCTGTCGGTGTGCACCGTGACGTCGCAGGTGCGCTTGAGCGAGCTCAGCGCCTCGATCACCGCGGTGAGTTCCATGCGGTTGTTGGTCGTCAGCATCTCGCCGCCAAACAACTCCTTCTGATGCTCGCCGGTGCGCAGCCACGCCCCCCAGCCGCCGCGCCCGGGGTTGCCCTTGCAGGCGCCGTCGGTGTAGACGACGACGTGCGGTCGCTTGATCGTGCCGGCCTCTCCCGCGGTGTCTTCGCTCATTCCTGCGCTCATTCCCGTTCTGTCTCGATGTGATGGTGCGTCGCGACCACGGGCGCCGGCGCATGCACCGGCTTGCGCTGGTCGCGCACCAGCCCGACCAGCCGCATGCCACGCACGCGTTTGACCGCGACGACGAAGTAGACCGCCCCGAACACCGGCCACCAGCGCTCGCCCGCCCGCTCGACCCACTCGAAGCGCGACAACCACTTGTCGGACCCGACCGGCGGCCGATAGCAGCCGAAGCGCCCGGCCTCGACCTCGAAGCTCAGAAGCCGCAGCCAGTCGCGCAGCCGACGGTAGCGCATGAACTCTCCGCCACTGGGCAGGAACAGCGTGGGCTCGGCACGCATCATCAGCCGCTGGCGCCAATAGCCCAGGCGCTGCCGCAAGCCCCACAGGCTGGCCGGATTGAACCCCACGACGACGACCCGACCCTCGGGCACGAGCACGCGCTCGACCTCGCGCAGCGCGAGGTGCGGGTCGCGCGCCAGCTCGAGCGCATGCGGCAGCACGACCAGGTCCAGGCTGCCGCTGTCGAACGGCAGCGCGTCGAAATCGCAATGCAGCGCGATCGCAATGCGCGGCGTGCCTGTCTCGTCGGCGGCCGGCACCGCGGTCGTCTCGTTCGCGACCCAGCGGTGCGGCATGCGGTTTGCACGCAGCGCGTCGAGTTCGGGCAGGCCGAGCTGCAGGGCGTGGAAGCCGAACAAGTCGGCCACGGCTGTGTCCAGATGCGTCTGTTCCCATTGCAGGACGTAACGACCCGCGGGCGTTCGCAGCCAGTCGGTCAAACCTATAATCGCGCGTTCCGCCATGAACCTGATTGCCCTGCCCGCCTTCACCGACAACTACATCTGGATGCTCCACGATGGTCACCATGCCATCGTCGTCGATCCGGGTGAATCGGCACCGGTGATCGCCGCGCTCGACGCCAGCGGGTTGGTGCTGGCCGCGATTCTAGTGACCCACCACCACGCTGATCATGTCGGCGGCATCGAGGCGTTGCGGCCTCGGCTGCGAGGGAAGGTCTACGGGCCGCAGCGCGAACGCATCCCCGAACCCTTCGTTGCGCTGCGCGATGGCGATGTCGTGACCGAACTCGGGCTGCGCTTCGAGGTGATCGACGTGCCGGGGCACACGAGCGGCCACATCGCCTATTTCAACGGGGACGGCGCAGACGCGCCGATCCTGTTCTGCGGCGACACGCTCTTTTCCGGCGGCTGCGGGCGGCTCTTCGAGGGCACGCCGGCGCAGATGCACGATTCGTTGTCGCGGCTGGCCGCCCTGCCCGGCGATTCGCGCGTCTGCTGCGCCCACGAGTACACGCTGGCGAACCTGAAGTTCGCGCGTGCGGTCGAGCCGCTGAACCAGGATCTGCTCGACTACGCCGCATGGTGCGAGGCGCAGCGCGCAGCGGGTCGGCCGACACTGCCATCCTCGATCGCACGCGAACGAGAGGTCAACCCCTTCCTGCGAGTGGCCGATATCACGGTGGCACGCAGCGCGCGCATGCACGGCGCCGAGTCCGACGCCCCCGTGGCCGTGCTGGCCGCCCTTCGACAATGGAAGAACGATTTCCGATGATGAGCTTCACGCACGGCCGGTCGGGCCGATCCTTCGCCCACCGATTGCTGTCGTTGTTGTCAGCCTCGTTGTTGATCCCGCTTCTGCTCTCGGCCTGCGCCACCCCGGGCGGGCCGACGCCACCGGCGGCGCCTGTCGCCACCGTCGTGGCGCCCGCCGCCTCCGAGCCGCCGAGCGCCGTGGTCGCTGCACCTGCCGCGAGTGAACCCGCCGCCGACGTGGCCGCGGCTCCGGTGCCCGTCGACCCGCTGCGACCCGAGGTGCGCCTGGACCTCGACGACCGCGCCGCGCAGATCGACCTGTGGGCACGCGTGCGCCGCGGCTTCGCGATGCCCGACCTCGACAGCGACCTCGTGCGCAACCGCGAACAGTGGTACGCCACCCGGCCTGACTACGTGCAGCGCATGACCGAGCGCGGCAGCCGCTACCTGTTCCACATCGTCGAGGAGCTCGAACGCCGCGGCATGCCCACCGAACTCGCGCTGCTGCCGTTCATCGAGAGCGCCTTCAATCCGCAGGCGATGTCGTCGGCCAAGGCCTCGGGCATGTGGCAGTTCATCCCCAGCACGGGCAAGGACTTCTCGCTGAAGCAGAACGTCTTTCGCGATGACCGGCGCGACGTGCTCGCCTCGACCCGCGCCGCCCTTGACTACCTGCAGCGGCTCCACGGCATGTTCGGCGACTGGCATCTCGCGCTGGCCGCCTACAACTGGGGCGAAGGCAGCGT
>JBDTVC010000262.1:0-6806 GCA_040007475.1 Burkholderiales bacterium | reverse complement strand
GCGAGAAGGAGATGATCGAGCAGACCCAGGTCGGCGCGATCCAGATCCTGCGCACTTCGCTCGGGCCGGTCGGCACCGTCGTGCCCGAGGTCAACGTCTTCAACATGCCGTTCGTGTTCCGCAACGAGGCCCACATGCGCGCCGTGATCGACGGCCCGATCGGTGACGAGCTGCTGGCCAAGATCAGCGCCTCGCCGGCGAAGCTCGTCGCACTTGGCTGGATGGACGGCGGCTCGCGCAGCCTGTACACGAAGAAGCCGGTGCGCAAGCCCGAGGACCTGAAGGGCCAGAAGATCCGCATGATGGGCAACCCGCTGTTCGTCGACACGATGAACGCGATGGGCGGCAACGGCATCTCGATGGGCTACGGCGAGGTCTTCACCGCGATCCAGACCGGCGTCGTTGACGGCGCGGAGAACAACCCGCCGTCGATGTTCACCGCCAACCACTTCGCGGCCGGCGCGAAGTACTACACCCAGACCCACCACCTGATCATTCCGGAGATCTTCGTGATGTCCAAGCTGACCTGGGACAAGCTGTCGAAGGACGACCAGGCGCTGTTCCGCAAGTACTCGCGCGAGGCGCAGCTCGAGCAGCGCGCGCTGTGGGACAAGAGCGTGGCGGAGTACACGGGCAAGCTGAAGGCCGCCGGCGTCGAGTTCATCGAGATCGACAACAAGCCCTTCTACGACGCGACCGCACCGGTGCGTGCGAAGTACGGTGCGCCCTATGCTGACCTGATCAAGCGCATCGAAGCGGTGAAGTAAGGCGTGGCGATGGAACACCCCTACGTCCGCCTGATGGACAAGTTCTACGAGGCCGCGATCTGGTTCGCCGGGTCGGCCATCGTGCTCATGTCGTTGATCATTCCCTGGGGCGTGTTCACTCGCTACGTGCTCGGCACCGGGTCGCAATGGCCCGAGCCGATCGCGATCCTGTTGATGATGGTGTTCACCTTTGTCGGCGCATCGTGTGCGTACCGCGCCGGCGGGCATATCGCGGTGGACATGTTCACCGCACCGCTGCCGCCGCTGGCGCAGCGCGTGCTGACGCGTGTCGTCGATGCGTTGATGTTCGTGGCGTGCCTGTTCGTCGCGTACTACGGCACGCGGCTGTGCATCGAGACCTGGAACCAGTCGATCAGCGAACTCACCTGGTTGCCGGTCGGCCTCACGTACGCGGCCCTGCCGCTGGGCAGCGCGATCACGCTGCTGTTCGTGATCGAACGCGTGGTGTTCGGCTCACAGGCGAATCGCCCGATCGTGCGCTTCGAGGAGCAACTCGTCGAAGCTGCGGAAGGGGCCGCCTGATGGACATGCTGGTGCTGCTCGGCAGCTTCTTCGTGCTGATGGCCATCGGCGTGCCGATCGCCTACTCGCTCGGCCTCGCGTCACTGATCGGCGCGCTGTGGATCGACCTGCCGCTGGACGCGGTGATGATCCAGATCGCCGCCGGGGTCAACAAGTTCTCGCTGCTCGCCATCCCGTTCTTCGTGCTCGCCGGCGCGATCATGGCCGAGGGTGGCATGTCGCGCCGTCTGGTCGCGTTCGCCAGCGTGCTGGTCGGGTTCATCCGCGGCGGTCTCGCGCTCGTGAACATCCTGGCGTCGACCTTCTTCGGCGCGATCTCCGGCTCGTCGGTGGCCGACACGGCATCGATCGGCTCGGTGCTGATCCCGGAGATGGAGCGCAAGGGCTACCCGCGATCGTTCGCGACCGCGGTGACCGTCAGCGGCTCGGTCCAGGCGATCCTGATCCCGCCCAGCCACAACGCGGTGATCTATTCGCTCGCGGCGGGCGGCACGGTCTCGATCGCCAGCCTGTTCGTCGCCGGCGTGATGCCGGGCCTGCTGCTCGGCCTGACCCTGGCCGCGCTCTGCCTGTATGTCGCGCGGCGCGAGAACTACCCCAAGGGCGAGGTCATTCCGCTGAAGCAGGCGCTGAAGATCTGCGTCGAGGCGATGTGGGGCCTGATGACGATGGTCATCATCCTCGGCGGCATCCTGTCGGGCGTGTTCACGGCCAACGAGTCGGCCTCGATCGCGGTGGTCTGGGCCTTCTTCGTCACGATGTTCATCTACCGCGACTACAAGTGGCGCGACCTGCCCAAGCTCGTGCACCGCACCGTGAAGACCGTCACCGTCGTGATGATCCTGATCGGCTTCGCGGCGAGCTTCGGCTACCTGATGACGCTGATGCAGATCCCGCTGAAGGTGACGACCTTCTTCACGTCCGTGTCCGACAACCGGTACGTGATCCTGATGCTCATCAACGTCATGCTGCTGGTCTTGGGCTGCCTGATGGACATGTCGCCGCTGATCCTGATCCTGACGCCGATCCTGCTGCCGGTCGTGAAGCTGCTCGGCGTGGACCCGGTGCACTTCGGCATGATCATGATGGTGAACCTGGGCATCGGCCTGATCACGCCGCCGGTCGGTACGGTGCTCTTCGTCGGCAGCGCGGTGTCCAAACTGCCGATGGGCGTGATCACCAAGGCGATGAAGCCCTTCTTCGTCGCGCTGTTCATCGTTCTTCTGATGGTCACCTACATCCCCGCGATCTCGCTGTGGCTGCCGCGAGTGATGGGGCTCTGACACCGAGGAATCCACATGACCCCTTCGACCACCGCCAGGCAGATGGCCGCCGGGCTCGTGCTCGGCGCCGCCGCAGGCGCAGTGCCCGCGGCGACCTATGTGTACGTCGCGAACGCCGACAGCCGCGAGATCTCGGTGCTGTCGCTCGACGCGGCGAGCGGCGCGCTCACGCCGCTCGAGACCGTGCCCGTCGGCGGCGCGGCGATGCCGATGGCGGTGAGCCCCGACAAGCGTGTGCTCTACGCCGCGTTGCGCTCGCAGCCCTTTCGGGTCATCAGCTTCGCGATCGACGCGACCAGCGGGCGGCTCAAGAAGCTGGGCGAGTCGGCGCTGGCCGACAGCATGGCCAACATCGATGTCGACCGCAGCGGCCGCTGGCTGTTCGCCGCGTCGTACGGTGGTCACAAGATCACCGTCAACGCGATCGAGAAAGACGGCCAGGTCGGCGCGGTGCAGCAGCTGATCGTCACCTCGCCGAACGCGCACGCGATCCACGCCGACGCCACCAACCGCTTCGTCTGGGCGACCAGCCTGGGCGGCGACAACCTCTCGTCGTGGCGCTTCGACGCCGCCACCGGCCTGCTCAGCCCGAACGAACCCGCGCTGGTCTCGACGGCAGCAAAGTCGGGCCCGCGTCACTTCGTCTGGGACAGCGCGCAACGCCGGCTCTACCTGCTGTGCGAGCTCGACGCCTCGCTCGTCGTGTACGAGCACGACGCCGCGCAGGGCCGCCTGCGCGAAGTGCAGCGCACGACCGCGCTGCCGCCCGGCTTCACCGGCAAGCCGTGGGCCGCCGACCTGCACCTCGCGCCGGATGGCCGCCACCTCTACGCCTCCGAGCGCACGTCCAGCACGATCACGGTCTACGGCGTGGACGCGGCCAGCGGCCAGCTGACGACGCTGAGCCAGGCGCCGAGCGAGAAGACACCGCGCGGCTTCGCGATCGACCCCAAGGGCCGCTACCTGATCGCGGCCGGCCAGGAGTCGCACGCGGTCGCGGTCTACGCGATCGACAAGGCCAGCGGTGCGCTCTCGGCGCTGCAGCGCTACCCCGTCGGCAAGAACCCGAACTGGGTCGAGGTCGTCGACCTGCCCCGAGGACCTGATCCGGCGGCGGACCGTACACTCGTGCGGCCCCCCCACAACGATCAGGAGACGTGATGCAGGTCAAGCCTTTGCTGTGCGCTGCCGCCATGGCGTTCGTCAGCTTCAGCGCGAGTGCGCAGACCCAGGCACCCGGCCTGTGGGAGCACTCGTTCACGATGAAATCGGACGACCCCAAGGTCGATGCGGCGATGGCCCAGATGCAAAAGCAGATGGCCGCCATGCCGCCGGAGCAGCGCAAACAGATGGAAGCCGCGATGGCCGGCCGAGGCATCAAGCTGGGCGCTGGCGGGACCAGCGTGCAGGTCTGCATCACCAAGGAGCAGGCCGCGAAGCCGCCCGAGGCACGCATGTCGTCCGGCCATTGCACGCAGAAGGACATGCAGCGCAGCGGCAACACGATGAAGTTCAAGTTCGAGTGCACGCAGCCGCCCTCCACCGGCGAGGGCGAGATGACCTTCATCAGCGACAAGGCCTACAGCGGCAAGACGCTGGTGACCTCGCAACGCGAAGGCAAGTCACAGCTGATGACGATGGAGATGCAAGGCAAGTGGCTCGCCAGCGACTGCGGTGACGTGAAGCCCAGGACACCGCCGACGGCCAAGTGACCGAGCCCCGCCCTCCCGGTCGGTGGGCCACGGGCCACGAAGAGGCCCCTGCGTGGCTCATCGCGCTGGCCGGCGCCGTGTCGCTCGCGGTGGCGATGGGCATCGGCCGCTTCGCGTTCACGCCGCTGCTGCCGATGATGCTGCACGACGGCGTGATCGACCTGCACGGCGCGAGCTGGCTCGCCAGCGCCAACTACCTCGGCTATCTCACCGGGGCGCTGCTGTGCACCTTCCAGCCGTGGATCTGGGCGCGCATGCCGGGCCTGCCGGGAATCCACGCGCCGTGGATGGTGCGCGCCGGTCTCGTCGCCACGGTGCTGCTGACGCTGGGCATGGCCGTACCGGTGTCGGCGGTCTGGCCGCTGCTGCGTTTCGCGGCCGGTGTCGCCAGCGCGGTCGTCTTCGTCTACACCTCGGGCTGGTGCCTGTCGCGGCTGGCGCGCATGAACGCGGCGGCGATGGGCGGTGCGATCTACACCGGGCCCGGTGCCGGCATCGTCGTGAGCGGCGTGTTCGCCAGCGGCATGGTGCAGTGGGGCTGGCAGGCGCAGACCGGCTGGCTGGTGTTCGGCGTGCTCGCGTTCGTGCTGACGGCCCTGGTGTGGCGCACGTTCCAGGGTGCGACGCCCGCCGCGCCCGCCGCGGCCGCGAGCATCGGTGACGGCCGAGCGCATGGCGGCAGCGAGATCGCTTGCCTCGCCGCAGCCTATGGCGTCGCCGGCTTCGGCTACATCGTCACCGCCACCTTCCTGCCGGTGATCGCGCGCCAGGCGTTGCCGGGCTCGCCGTGGCTGGACATGTTCTGGCCGGTCTTCGGCGCCGGCGTGATGATCGGCGCGCTGCTCGCCACGCGCCTGCGCATGACGCTGGACATGCGGCTGCTGCTCGCGGCGTGCTACTTCGTGCAGGCCACCGGCATCGCGATCGGCGTGTGGAGCCCGAGCTTGGCGGGGTTCGCGATCGGCAGCCTGTTGCTGGGCATCCCGTTCACCGCGATCACCTTCTTCGCGATGCAGGAAGTGCGGCGTCTGCGGCCGCAGCTCGCGGCGAGTTTCATGGGGCTGCTGACGGTGCTCTATGGGCTCGGCCAGATCGCCGGCCCGCCGATGGTCGCGCTGATCCTGCGCCACAGCCGCACGACGGGCGAAGGCTTCACGCTCGCGCTCGAGATCGCCGCCAGCAGCCTGCTGGTGGGCGCGCTGCTGTTCATCGCGATGACGAAGGCCTGGCCGGTGCGGCGCTAGCGGCCGACGATCTTCGCGCCGGTCAGCTTCTCTTGCGCCTCGACCAACGACGGCACGTACTTGCTGCCGAAGCCCAGCGCGCTCGCCAGTGAGAGTGACTGATGCACTGCCTCCCCGATCACCGACGGCACGTTCAGTGACTCGGCCAGGTGCGTGTAGTAGCGCAGGTCCTTGCGCGCGTTGTCGAGCTCGAACTTCAGGCCGCCGAGATCGCCGCTCAAGGTCTTCGCCATCGCCTGGAACAGCCCCGAGTTGACGGCACCGGCCGAGACGAGCTCGACGAGCTTGTTCAGGTTCACGCCCGAGCGCTGGCCGACCGCGAAGGCCTCCGCGGTGGCCGTGCAGATCGCCTGCGCGATGAAGTTGTTCAGCAGCTTGATCGTGTGGCCTGCGCCCGGCGCGCCGACGTGGATCACGTTCTCGGCGAAGGCCTGCAGCACCGGCTTGAGCTGCGCGAAGGTCGCGTCGCTCGCGCCGACCATCACGTTGAGCTTGCCGAGTTCGGCCTCGACCGGCGTGCGCGCGAGCGGTGCGTCGACATAGGTCACGTTCTTCGCCGCCGCGAGCTCGCGCAGGCGCGTCGTCGAATCGGGCTCGCTGGTCGAGCAGTCGACGATCACGAGGCCCGCGCGCGCACCGGCGAGCAGGCCGTTCTCGCCGAGCACGCAGGCCTCGACCTGCGGCGAGCCGGTGACGCAGATGAAGACGATGTCGCCGTGGCGCGCGAGCATCGCGGGTGAATCGACCTCGATCGCACCGGCGGCGACCAGGTCCGCTACACGATCGCGCTGGCGGTGCACGGTGAACGCGAGCGCGTGGCCCTTCGCCTGCAGGTTCTTCGCGATGCCGTGGCCCATCAGGCCCGATGCGCCGATGAATCCGATCGATGCCATGTCGTTCACTCCAGCTTGATGTTGGCCGCCTTGATCACCTGCGCCCACTTCGCGACCTCGGCCTTCTGGAACTCGCCGACCTGAGCCGTCGTCATGTCCGCACCCTGCATGCCGAGTTTGGCGAGGCGCTCGCGCATCTCGGGCTCGGCGAGGATCTTCGCGATCTCGGTGTGCAGCCGCTCGACGATCGCCGGCGGCGTGCCGGCCGGCGCGAAGATCGCCTGCCACGAGGTCACCTCGTAACCGGGCACCGTCTCGGCCACGGTCGGCACGTTGGGCATCGCGGCCAGGCGCTTGGCCGAGGTCACTGCGATCGCGCGCAGCTTGCCGCTCTCGATGTGCGGGCCGGCGACGACGGTGGTGT
>JBDTVC010000261.1:0-6809 GCA_040007475.1 Burkholderiales bacterium | reverse complement strand
AGCAGCGGATTGAAAATCCGCGTGTCGGTGGTTCGATTCCGCCCCAGGCCACCACCGCTACTTCTCAGGCGGTTTCAAGAAGTCCCAAGATGGTCGAAAAAGCCCTTGCACATCAGGGGCTTAGCTCGAAAGAGCGGCTCAAGCGGACCCACTGAATCCCACCAGATCTCCTTCTTGCAAGTACCCTTTTGTGTACCCCAGACTGTTTTCACAGCAGTCAATTTTCCTGGGGTACACCGTGGCAAAACTCAACGATTCGCTGATCAAGGCGGCGCCGCAAGGCGACAAGGAATACGTGCTGGCCGATGGCGATGGCCTGTACCTTCGGGTGCGGCCAACCGGCAAGGCCTGGTTCTTTCGGTACAAGCTGTTCGGGAAGCCCGCCAAGCTCAGCCTCGGGCCGTACCCGACGGTCTCGCTCGCGGCGGCGAGAAAAAGGGCTTGGGAAGAAACCGAGAAGCTGACGGTAGGGGTCGATCCCCACGATGCACGGCGTGTCGAACGCGAGCGCGCCAGAGTCGCGCGGTTCAACACGTTTGAGCTGATGGCCCGTACGTGGCATGCACAGGCCCAGAAGGACCACCTGTGGTCAGCCGGGTACGCGTCCAAAGTGATTCGGCATCTTGAGTTGCATGTCTTTCCCTGGATCGGCGACCGCCCGATGGCCTCGGTCCTGCCGACGGAACTCGTCCGATGCCTGCATCGCATCAAGGAGCGCGGTCACCTCGAGACGGCCCAGCGTGTACGCGAAGCCGTCAATCACGTCTTTCAGTACGCGGTGGATGTCGGTTCACTCGAGCCGGCCAAGAACTTCGTGAACAGCCGTACAGGCGGCCTGCCGTCCCCGCGGACGCGTCACTATGCCGCCATCACAGACCCTCAACAGTTCGGGAAGCTGTTGCGCGACATCCGGGCATACAGGGGCCACGTCGTCACGCGTGCAGCGCTTCAGCTTTCTCCGATGCTGTTTCAGCGGCCCGGGCAACTGCGTCTGGCGCACTGGGAGGACATCGACCTCGAGGGCGCTCTCTGGCGCTGCCCACCTCAGAAGATGAAGTTGCGGGAGTGGAAGAAGCGCGATCCGCGAACCCCCGCGCACCTCGTACCGTTGCCGACGCAAGCCATCGAAATTCTCCGGGATTTGCTGCCGTTGACCGGTCCGACCGGGCCGATCTTCAAGAGCGTGGCCAAACAATCCGAGGCGACGCGCTACATCAGCAACAACACGGTCAACAGTGCGTTGCGCGCCCTGGGATACGACACCAAAGAGGACATCACGGGGCACGGTTTCCGGGCGACGGCTCGAACGCTGGTTCGTGAACTGTTGGGTTGGGACAAGGAAGTCATCGAGAGACACCTTGCCCACGTCTCAGACGAGGAGCTGGGCGGAAGCTACGACCGAACCACGCACCTCGAGCAGCGCCGCAAAATGATTCAGGCGTGGGCGAACCTGCTCGATGATCTGGCGGCCGGCAAGTCAAGACATCTGTCGACTGACATGCGCCATGCCGATCAGCCGAGACGATCAGACCCCCGACAGCTGCGCAACGAGGCGCGCTAAGGTCTCGCGGATTTTCGAGCCGACGGCGATCTGCGGATTTGAAAAGCCGTCGGTCTTCTTCGCGTCTTTCTCGCGTTGTTCGATCACTGTACGCGCCGACGCGTGCGCATCTTCAAACGAGAGTGTGCGTCGCAGCTGTTCGCCGAACATCGCGCGACCGAAGTAGGTGAGTTCCGAGTGACGTCCGCACCCGTAGGACGTGTGCTCGGCATCTGCTGCCGTCATGACCAGTGTGTCGTCCCCCGAGAGCGGCGCGATCCAGCTCCCCGAGTAGCAGGCAGAGATGCTGATGACGCGATGCCGGATACCGGCGTCGTCCAGCCACTTCTTCAGCTGCTGAGGTGTCAGTGCATCGACGTCCAGCGGCCACATCGACGACGCCAGTTCGCCATTGCGCGCGCCGTGCGACGTGAGGTGGAGGAAGAGCACGTCTTCGTCCCGGTTCATCAGCGTGGCCATGCGCGCGATCGCACGCTGGAGGTTCAAGGGTGTGGCCCACGCGTTTCGCGGCGTCTGATCGTGCCGGCTGACCAACTCCAGCGTGTGGCCCACCGCGTCGAAGCGCTCACGCATCACGCCCGCGACGAGCGCGCTCTCGCGTGAGAAGACCTCTTCTTCGGCGTTCGGGGCGTAGGTGATGGCGAACAGGTCGATGTGCCCGCGACGCTGCGGCTTCAGTGCCTGCAGGTCCTGCGCAAGCACCTGCCCTTGGGCTTCGACCACTTCCTGCGTCAGACGAAAACGAGGCGCAGTTTCTTCCGCGGTCGACTCCACGCGCGCCGGGTACCAATGGCGCAGTGGGGAATAGAAGAGCTCCAAGAGTGTCACGGCGATGATGGTCCCCATCGCCACAACCCAAGGAAGCGGCCGCCGCACGCTTGCGCGCCACAGGAGCACGCCCTGCACAGCGAACATCCAGACCAGGCTGGCGATCCAGACGGCGCGCCCGATTCCCAGCAACGGACTTCCCTCGGCAAAGGCGCCGTTGCGCATGAACGGCACGAGGACGAGAGCCAGAACCAACTGCATCGGAAGCGTCTGTGCGCACAGCATGGCCAACAGCGCGGGCGGGTCGCGCGGCCCGGGCGCTCCCAAAGGCCTGCCACGCACGAGCCACCAGCTCACCAGCAGCCAGACCGCCAAGTGCATCCAGCCTGACGTGAGCAACGCCGGCCAGTAGAACGTCGCCGGACCCTCGAGCGCCAGGCGTTCTATCCCGACTGCGAACGCCGCAGGCAGCAGCCACAAGATTGCCAACACTGCTGGCGTGAGTTGGAGTCCCTTCCAGTCGGATGACTGAAAGACGATGCTGCGTGCACCTTGGGCCCACCACGCGCCGAGCGCGCCTTGCGGAATCGCGGTTTCGCGCGGCGCCATTTCACCGACGGCGGTGTCGTTCATCGTTGTGTACTCCCTGACCAGAGGCCAATTTAACCCGGCTGGTCGCTTCCTGATGTGATGAACTGTCTTCGGGCAAGTGGCGAGTGGCCATCGGTCGTTGCGGCGCAGCCGGCCTTCTGAAGCCAGGTGACGCTGGGCCGCTGATGGAGCGAGCGGACCGGAGTGACTAGCCGCGGGCGACCGGGCTGCTTTGGCCTACAGGTACTCGTTCTTGATCTTCGCAGCGTCGTTCGCCAGCGCGGTCAACCTTGCTGCCTGGCCCACGACAAAGTCGCGGAGCTCCGCCGCAAAAGCTGGCTCGTCATTCTCGTAGTCGTTCACAAGGGCTTGAAACGGCGCATGCTCGACTGCAAGCTTCGCCAGGCGCGTGGCCTCGCGCTTCAGCAGCCGCTTGTCGACCTTGCATCGCTTCGCGAAGTCCGACAGCTGAAACGCCCCGACCTCCTCGAGCGAGAACGCATCGCCATAGGCCATCGCCAACTCGTGGTCGATGCCGGAGTACTGCACGACGCTGACCAGGTCGTACCAGGGCGCCGGCTCCAGTCCCTGGCGACGAACGAAGAACGAGAAGTTCTTGCCATGCGCATCGCTGTTGCCGATCAGAAACTGGAACAGCGCCCACCTCAGCATCGTCAGGCGCGCAGCAGCCTTGTTGACCGTCTGTTCCACGCAGTCGAACAGGACTTCGAAACTGACGCCCTCGCGGATGTTGCGGACGTGTTCGCCGCTCCCGAAGTTTCGCTCGTACTTGTACGTCGCTGGCAGGTCCGATGCCTGGCACGCGTCGATGATGTGCAGCCGTTGCACGACGGGCCCCGTGCCCTCATTCAGCACCAGTCGGTCGAAGCGACTGACGACCAGGACCGGTCGCGGCGTTCGATAGATGCTGACCTCGGCGACCGGAAGGCCCATGCGCTTGGCGAGCGACATGCAGAAGTGCTCGTTGACCACAAGATGGGGTGTCACCGCCCGCCCAGGCTCAGGCTTGAGGATGTGTGTCGATGCGAGCGGGGGCTCGACCAGGAACATGAGGCCGCCTTCGGCCAGCGGTCGGTCGAGGTAGACCATCAGCTTGTCCTGGACGCCCGCGATGGACATCCGAACCTTGCCGTCCCACACCGCCAGCGGAATCGCGTCGCGTTCGCCCAGGCGCTGGTTCAGCTCGTCGCGGGTCACCTCCCGGGGTGGCGTGGCCGCGATGGAAGGTGGTTCTTCTCCTGCCCGCCAGAACCTGAACGCGCCGGTCGTCTCGGTCCCGAGCGCGTTGATGAGCGCGAAGATGTTCGACTTGGACACGTGGAAGGTCGTGGCGGTGATGTCGAGCGCACGTCCTTCCGGCAACAGGTTTTCCACGAAACGTTTCACGGCACCGGCGGCGTAGCCTGGCAGGGGAGGCACGAGCGGCAGCGCAGGCGACAGCGGGAACGCCTCCGGCGTGTCGACCCAGTCGTCGTCGTAGTCGAGCGACCATCGGTCGTTCAACGGTTCGTAGCCCAGCGTGGCGACCTGTCGGCTGTCCGCCCACAGGGCGAGAGAGTGCATAGGGGCGATTGCCGGGGTCATGGCTGGTCCAGGCCGGCGGCGGGCCGCGATGCCGACTCCATCCAGGGGTGGTCCTTGGGGCCGACCACCAGCGCCAGCCCCAGCCCGTCCAGCACGGTCAGGAGCTTGTCGAGGCGGACCGAACCTTTGCCGTTTTCAAGCCGGGAGAGCAGGTCGACCGACACGCCGCTCAGTGACGCCGCGTCATCTATGCGAAGTGACTGTTCGCGTCGACGGGCTCTCACAGCGGGGCCCAAGTCGGAGGCGCGGGCTATGCGAAGCGGAACAAGTGGTGTGGTCGGGTTCATTTCGGAGTTCCAGAGATCGAGCGGAGCGTCGGCTCTTTAATATAATTATTTCTGGTATTCCGAAACTATCTGATGCGCACGCCTCCGTCAATAGAAATTCCTCGAATTCCGAAATTATATCGTTGTAAGCCCTCTTCAGGGCACATTCAACTCAAACTCCGAAACAGACCGGTCCGCCCCAAGCAGACGGACCGGTGGGACGAACTGGCTGGAAGACCGCAGCGAGACCGCCTTCAACGAAGAGCCCGTGTTGCGGGCAGGAAGCGCCGTGTGCGCATCTTCAGCAATTCAATCAACTCCGGCTGCATGAAGTGGTAGTTGTCGGGGATGTCCAGGCACACCACGCGCCGCCCCCGCAGTTCCTTCCCGAACCGCTTCGAGATCTTCGCTCGATGCTGACGTTCCATCACGACGATGACCTCCGCCCATCCGACGAGTTCTGCTGTGACAGGATTCTCGGCATCATGGTTCGTACCGGCCGACGTGGATTCGACGCCTGGGTGGTCGGCGAACACCTGAAGCTTGTTTTGAGAGCAGACGAACAGCACGCGCAGCATCGTTGAACTTCGGGATGGTGGAACCGTTAGGACAGGCGTCTTCATCCATGCTGAAGGAAGGGAGGGCGCCGGGACTCTCGCCCTCGTCGGCAGATTCGGCACAGCGTCTCAGTGGTCGACCCCCTACGCCGCAGACCTGAATGCCAGTCGAGACCACGAGATCCCCGCTTCGCAATTGACCGCTTGAGTCGACGGGCCGTGCACGCTGAGGATCGCTCTCATTCGGCAGCCGTGCGCCAGAGCAATCGTCTCCTCGGCAGACACCTCGAACATGATCCTTCCTTCCGGAACAGGGCCATGGCGAAGCGTGATGGCCAGCAATCCATCAGGACGAAGAAACGACGCCAGCCTCGGCATGGCGAGACGCCGCTCTGCATCGTCCAGGTGCATCCAGACGGCGGTCAGCATCACGAGATCGAACTCATGCGACCGGGCGATGACCTGGTCGAGTCTGGGGAGGCTGTCGTCGATCCACTCGATCGATGGCGAGGGATGAAGTGCCAGGCCCCGGCGACGCAATTCATCGGTGGGCTCGACCGCGACCACTTCATAGCCTCGCTGTGCAAGCCACGCCGCGTTCACACCGGTTCCAGCGCCGATGTCGAGTGCTCGCGCCGGTGCCGGTGGGAGGAGATGCAGCAGGGCCTGATGCTTGTGCTCAAAAGACAGCGCCTCGTATCGCTTGCTGAGCTCGCCCGCCTGTTCTGCGTAGCCTTGCGTCCCTCGAACCACGTCGGCCTGACCTTGAGTGTTGTGTGAACGAGTTCGGCGACGACAGGGCAAGGGTCTGGTTCTGGGCCTCAGGCGGCGGCCAGCATCGTTCCCCGGCAGACCGGCGCACCGCATGCACAGCTGTACGCGCCACTGTCATCGGCTTCATCCACGTGGAGGCTGTAGTCCAGGAAGAGCTCTTCGCCGGCACGGATGTCTCGCAGCGCATAGAAGACGACCACTTGCCTTCCGCGCGAGCCAGTCTCTTCATAGGCCACGCAGTTCGGCGCGCACGAGTGGTTGAGGTGCCGCGAGGCGTTCCCGCCTTCAGCCGCATCGATGACACTGCCATCCGTCAGCCCGAACACGTAGGTGAGCTGGTTGTCCCAGTCGCGGCGGCCCACTTGGCGCGCGGTGTAGCGACGGCCCTCGTAGATGCCGATGCGTTGGCCTTCTTGCAAATCCTGCGCTGCGAAGGCGCCGTGGCCGTGGACACCGCTCTGACGGACGTCGATCATGAAGTAGGAAGTGCTCGAACGTTTGGGAAATGGACCGGGGCCCCCGACAGGCCCCGGCAAGATCAGATGCACCCAGGACGCGGCGCCCTCCGCCCGGTTCACTGGCAGGCTTCGCACACCTCGTCCGCGCCCGAGCCGTCCTTGCGCGTGGGGCAGACGGGCAGGGGTTCGTCCGAGTCGAAGTCGAGCTCGAATGCAGGGGCTTCTTGAA
>JBDTVC010000260.1:0-6936 GCA_040007475.1 Burkholderiales bacterium | reverse complement strand
CGAGCTTCGCGGCCTTCATCACGCCCATCGCCGAGAACACGCCGAGCGCACGCGCCTCATAGGTGCTGGTGGTGATAACGCCGCGGCCGGTGTAGTCGCGGAGCTTCGCGTACTCGCGGCTGCCGTCGGGCCGCAGCACCGGCTGGTGGCGCCGCCCGCCGCCGATCACGACCGCCTGGCCGCGCAGGTCGGGGTAGCGGAGCAACTCCACGGATGCATAGAAGGCGTCCATGTCGAGGTGGGCGATCAGGCGCCGCTGGGCCGCTGGCATGGCGGCATTCTAGGCGGATACTGTGGTTTCGTACAGTCTACGCAGCGCGAACCGAGGCTTGCAGCGCGAACGGCGTCGCGCTGCCATCGCGCAGCCCCAGCCACGCGACGAACTCGGCGTTCGGCATCGGCCGGCCGAACAGGTAGCCCTGCATGTAGCTCACGCCGAGCGCCGTCAGGCGCGTGCGCTGGGCGGCGGTCTCGACGCCCTCGGCGACGACCTCGAGGCCGAAGCAGCGGGCCACGTCGATCGTGGCCTTGATCAGCAGTTCGCCTTCGCCCGGCACGTCCTGCACAAACGACTTGTCGACCTTGATCAGGCTGAGCGGCTGCTTCATCAGCGCGCTGAGCGACGAATACCCCGTGCCGAAGTCGTCGATGGCCAGGGTCACGCCCATCTTGCGCAGCTCGGCCAGCGTGGCGTCCACGCCGCTGCGCCCGGCCATCGGCAGGCTCTCGGTCAGCTCGATCACGAGGCGCTGCGCCGGCAGCTTGGCGGCGGCCAGGGCCTCGCGCACCTGCGCGACGAGGCGACCCGAGGTGACCTGCATCGCCGACACGTTGACGCTGACCTTCGGCGGCTGGCTGCCCGGCCACCGGGCGGCGTCGAGGCAGGCCTGCCTCAGCACCCAGCGCCCGAGCGTGTGGATGTGGCCGGTCGCTTCGGCGACCGGAATGAATTCGGCCGGCGACACCGCGCCCCACTTCGGATGGAACCAGCGTGTCAGCGCTTCGACGTGCGTGGCCCTGCCGTCCGCGGCGCTGACGATCGGCTGGTAGGCGACCTCCAGCTCGCCGAGCTCCAGCGCCGCGGGCAGGCCCTGCGCGATCTGGTGCTGGCGACCGGCGTGCTTGGCGAGATCGAGGTCGAAGAGGCGCACGCGTTCGCGGCCGTCGGACTTGGCGGCATACACCGCGTGGTCGGCCGAAATCACGAGCGCCTCGGGCGTGCGCCCGTGCTGCGGTGCCACCGCGATGCCGATGCTGCAGCCGATGCGCACGACGCCCTTGTCGATCTGCATCGGCAGGCACAGCGCGGCGCGAAGTTGCTCTGCCAGGATGCGCAGCTGCTCGACCTTGCGGCCCAGCCCCGGCAGCACCACGATGAATTCGTCGCCGCCCCAGCGCGCCGCGAAGCCGACGCGCGGCAGGCTCTCGCGCAGCCGCTCGGCGACCTGGCGCAGCACCGCGTCGCCGGCGAGGTGGCCGAACTGGTCGTTCACGGTCTTGAAGTCGTCGAGGTCGAGGAACAGCAGTGCCAGTTCGCCGCCGGTCTCGGCGTCGGCCAGCGGTGCGAGCAGCTCGGTGAGGTGGTCGTTGATGCCCTTGCGGTTCGGCAGGCCTGTGAGCGAATCCGTCACGGCCTGGCGCGCCAGCTCCAGAGAGCGGCCCTCGAGCGCGGCGGTGCGTTCGTCGATGCGCTGCTCCAGCCCGAGCTGAGCCTGCTCCATGAGGCCGCGCGCGTCGTTGGCTTCCTTCTGCAGCTGCGCGATGCGCTGCGCCTGCTCCGCCTCGATCAACGACAGGCGCTCGATCTCCTCGTGCGACGCCGATGCGATGGACAACTCAACATGGCGCGACCGGTTGCCGGCGACGAGCACGGCCCCCACCCCAAACACCATCACCGCGATGCAGAGGTTGTCGACCTCGGTCGAATTGACGAGCCAGAGCAGCCCCGGTGCCAGCAGCAGTGCGAGGTGCAGGCTGGCCAGCCGCGGCATTGCGCGCATCGGGCGCGTCTCGATGATGGCGGCACCGACGATCGCCAGCATCACCGTGACGCGGCCGCCGAGATCCAGGCCGGCGAAGCTCAGCAGCGGCAACGTGGCCCACACGCCGGTCGTCAGCAGCAGCCCGGCGAGGTAGCCGCGCGTGAGCGCGAAAGAATCCGGGGGCGGCGGGGCCTGGCGCCAGTAGACGGCGTGCAGCAAGCGCGCTCGTGGCGAGCAGCAGCCAGATCAACCAGGCGGTCGAGACCCGGTTCGCGTTGGACACGTCGACCGCCATCGCCATCGCGATGCCGAGCACGGCGGTCAGCAGCAGCGTGACCGGGGCACCTCGGTAAAGCGGGGACAGCGGGTCGCTCGCGAGCGCCTGCCCGGTGCCCGTGCGCAGTTCGGCGCCGATCGAACGCGCCCATCCGAAGCAGCTGTCTGCCGCCTTCGGTGCCTTGCCGAGAAGAGCCTTCAGCACGGCTGCGGCGATGGCCTTCGGCCATCGGTGCGTGGAGATTCGGAGCGGAGCTCGATCATGGATAGATGCGGCCCCAGGAGGCCACCGGGAAAATGGTAGTTCGGGGATGCAGGCTGCGCCTCTCGGCGCGCACGCATCCCAACGACGTAACGTGATTTCGGCACGTGTGCGCCGGCATTGAGCGCCCCGTGCGCCTTGCAGCGACGCCGGCGTCGTCAGCGCACGATGAGTCGCGCCGGCCCGTCGACGACCGAGCCGACCACCGCCGCGCTGTCGAATCCGTCACGGACGAAGGCTTCGAGCACGGCGGCCAGCGACTCCGGCGCGCAGGCCACCAGCAGGCCGCCGCTGGTCTGCGGATCGGCCAGCAAGGCGCGATCGGCGGCGGCAAACCCACCCGGCAGCGTCACGTCGTCGCCGTAGCTCGCCCAATTGCGGCCCGAGGCGCCGGTCACGAGGCCCTGCGCCGCGAGCTCGCGCACGCCACCCAGCAGTGGCACGCGTGCCCAGTCGATCCGCACGCTGCAGTTCGCGCCGCGCGCCATCTCGAGCGCGTGGCCGGCCAGGCCGAAGCCGGTCACGTCGGTCAGTGCGTGCACGCCGGGCAATTGCGCGAGCGCGATGCCCGGCGTGTTGAGCTTGGTCGTGCTCGCGATCATCTGCGCGTAGCCGGCAGCGTCGAGTGCGTCCTTCTTCAGCGCCGCGGACAGCACGCCCACGCCGAGCGGCTTGCCGAGCACGAGCAGGTCGCCGGCGCGCGCATCGGCGTTGCGCTTGACCTTGTCGGGGTGCACGAGGCCCATCACGACCAGACCGTAGATCGGCTCGACCGAGTCGATCGTGTGCCCACCCGCGATCGGGATGCCGGCCTCGGTGCAGACGCTCTCACCACCCTTCAGGATGCGTGCGATCGTCTCGAGCGGCAGCACGTTGATCGGCATGCCGACGAGGGCCAGCGCCATGATCGGACGGCCGCCCATCGCGTACACATCGCTGATCGCGTTGGTCGCGGCGATGCGGCCGAAGTCGAACGGGTCGTCGACGATGGGCATGAAGAAATCGGTCGTCGCGATCAGCGCCTGCTCGTCGTTGAGGCGGTACACCGCGGCGTCGTCGGCGGTCTCGATACCGACCAGCAGCTCTTTCGGAATCGGCAGGCCCGACGTTCCTTTGAGGATCTGCGACAGCACACCCGGCGCGATCTTGCAGCCACAGCCGCCGCCGTGCGACAGCGAGGTGAGTCGAGGGGCGGTCATGGCGGGTCTCCGATGCGAGAATCAAACGTGAAGCCGGCGAGCGTGCCGCGAGGAGCAGTTCAGTGCAGGGCACCGAGACCGGAAACGTCGATTCGCCGCTGATGCGCCAGGCCGGCAAGGAACTGCTGTCGCTGGCGCTGATGGATGCGCGCAATCATACGTTGCGGTGGTTCGGCGCCCTGGAGTCGACGCCCGCCGCGCCGCTCTGGGAGCTGGGCCACGCCGGCTGGTTCCAGGAGCACTGGATCGCACGCAACATGCAGCGCCAGCGCGGCGAGCACGGCGATGCCACACGGCCGAAGCTGGCCTCCATCCTGCCCGAAGCCGATGCGGTGTTCGCGCACGACAACGGCGCGCCGGCGCCCGATGTGCAGACCGTCCGCCAGTATCTCGTCGACACGCTGGAGACGACGCTCGAGCTGCTCGACGGCGCCGCGGAAGACGACGACGCCCTGTACTTCTACCGTCTCGCACTGCTGCGCGAGGACGCGCTGCGCGAGCGCTTTGCCGAGCGCGCGCAGACCGCCGGCATCGACACCGGCCTGCTGGCACCGATGCCGACCCGCGCGCCGCGTGCGCCGCTGCTGTTCCCGGCCACGCGCTGGACGCTGGGCAGCACGCCGGGCGGCTTCGTGCCCGACAATGAGAAGTGGGCCCATGACGTGCCGCTGCAGGAATTCGAGATCGACGCCCAGGCCGTGAGCTGGGCCCAGTACATCGAGTTCGTCGAGGACGGCGGCTACGACGATCGCCGCCACTGGAGCGAACCCGGCTGGGCCTCGGTCCAAGCGCACGGCCGGCGCACGCCGCGCCATGTCGACCAGATGCGCCAGGGGGTGCTGCAGCGGCGCTTCGGTAAGCTGATGCGCGTGCCGCTGGCGCACCCGGTCGTGCACGTGAGCTGGTTCGAGGCCGATGCGTGGTGCCGCTGGGCCGGCCGCCGCCTGCCGGGCGAGGCCGAGTGGGAAGCCGCCGCCGTGCTCGGCGCCGGGCAGGGCATGCGCTGGGGGGAGGTGCGCGAATGGATGGCCGGCACGCTGCGGCCGTATCCGGGCGCGCCGGCGTCCTCGCCCGGGCAGGCGGTGGACGCAGCAACTGGCGGGCTCGTGCGCGTGCTGCGTGGCGCGTCGATCGCCACCGCGGGCCGTTTGCGCAGCCCGAAGGCGCGCGACGCACGAGATCCTGCACACGACGAGGGGTTCTGCGGCTTTCGCAGCTGCACGATCTGACACAACGGCTGAGGCCCCGCAGCTTCAATCCGTGCCCGCGGGGCAGCGCGACGTGCTGCCGGCGCTCGACTGCGACGAGCTGCGGGGCTACTACTTCGCCCGGTCCATGCCGGCCAGCATGCTGCTGGACTGCACGACGACCTTCGATCGCCTTACCCTCCTAGGGAAAGCCCGCGCTGTGCGGCGGGTCGGCAGGCTCGAACAATGGCCCCAGTGCCTAGCATCGTGCTTCGCCCCACCCACAGGAGACAGCCGTGAGCGTTCCCATTTCCCTCACCGTCAATGGCAAGGCCGTCAGCGCCAACGTCGATTCACGGACCCTGCTGGTGCAGCTGATCCGCGAGAACCTGCAACTCACCGGCACCCACGTCGGCTGCGACACCGCGCAGTGCGGCGCGTGCACCGTGCACCTGAACGGCCGCGCGGTGAAGTCGTGCTCGATGCTCGCGGTGCAGGCGCAGGGTGCGCAAGTCACCACGATCGAGGGTTTGGCCCAAAACGGAACAATGCACCCGATGCAGGCGGCGTTCCGCGAATGCCACGGGCTGCAATGCGGCTTCTGCACGCCTGGCATGGTGATGTCGGCGGTGCAGCTGCTGCAGGACAACCCCAAGGCCACCGAGGCCGAGATCCGCGAAGGGCTGGATGGCAACATCTGCCGCTGCACGGGCTACCAGAACATCGTCAAGTCGATCCAGTTCTGTCAGTCGGGCGCCAAGGCGACCGCCTAAGGAGATGACCATGAGCGACCTCTCTTCTCCTCCCGTCAGTCTCATCGGCCAGTCCCTGCGCCGCCGCGAAGACCAGCGCTTCCTCACCGGCGCCGGCCAGTACACCGACGACGTGACGATGCACGGCCAGACCTTCGGCGTGTTCCTGCGTTCGCCGTATGCACATGCGCGCATCAAGTCGATCAATCTCGACAAGGCGCTGGCCGCGCCTGGCGTCGTGCAGATCTTCACCGGGGCCGATCTGGCCGAGGCGAAGGTCGGCGGCCTGCCGTGCGGCTGGTTGATCCACAGCATGGACGGCTCGCCGATGAAGGAGCCGCCGCACCCGGTGCTGGCGCAAGGCAAGGTCCGTCACGTGGGCGACCAGGTCGCGCTGGTCGTTGCCGAGACGGTCGCGCAGGGCAAGGATGCCTGCGAGCTGATCGAGGTCGAGTACGAGGAGCTGCCCGCGGTGATCGACCTCGTCCAGGCCGCCGGCAACGCCAGTGCGGTGCACGACGACGTGCCCGGCAACGTCTGCTACGACTGGGGTCATGGCAACAAGGATGCGGTCGATGCTGCGTTCAAGACCGCCGCCAAGGTCACCACGCTGGACATCGTCAACAACCGCCTGATCCCGAATGCGATGGAGCCGCGTGCCGTGAACGCGAGCTACACCAAGCACGACGAGAGCTACACCCTGTATGTGGCTAACCAGAACCCGCACGTCGAGCGCCTGCTGATGTGCGCGTTCGTGCTCGGCCTGCCCGAGTCTAAGGTGCGTGTGATCGCGCCCGACGTCGGCGGCGGCTTCGGCTCGAAGATCTTCCTGTACCCCGAAGACGTGGCGCTGGTGTGGGCCAGCAAGCGCGTCGGCCGGCCCATCAAGTGGACGGCCGAACGCAGCGAATCCTTCCTGACCGACGCGCATGGCCGCGACCACGTCACCAAGGCCGAGCTGGCGATGGACGCGAAAGGCAACTTCCTCGCGCTGCGCGTGAAGACGATCGCGAACATGGGCGCCTACCTGTCGACCTTCGCGTCCAGCGTGCCGACCATCCTGTACGCCACGCTGCTGGCCGGCCAGTACAAGACGCCGGCGATCTATTGCGAGGTCAAGTCGGTGTTCACCAACACCGCGCCGGTCGACGCCTACCGCGGCGCGGGCCGGCCCGAGGCGACGTACGTGGTCGAGCGCATCGTCGAGCAGGCGGCGCGCGACATGAAGATGGACCCGGCCGCGATCCGGCGCCAGAACTTCATCACCGAGTTCCCGTA
>JBDTVC010000259.1:0-6942 GCA_040007475.1 Burkholderiales bacterium | reverse complement strand
TCGGCGCGCACCTGACGTGGACGCTGCCGTTCGGCCTGCTGATCATGCTGGCGGTGTTCAACCGCTTCAACCCGGCCTACGAAGAGGCTGCCGCGGACCTCGGTGCGACGCCCTGGCAGAGCTTCCGCCACGTCGTGCTGCCGCTGATCGCGCCGAGTCTCGTCGGTGTCGGCATGTTCGGCTTCACGCTCAGCTGGGACGAGATCGCGCGCACCTCGCAGGCGATCGGCGACGTGAACACGCTGCCGCTCGAACTGCAGGGCCTGACCAGCACGGTCACGAATCCGGCGATCTACGCGCTCGGCACCGTCACCACGGTCGTGTCCTTCGCGGTGATGGGCGGCACGCTCGCGCTGATGAAGGTGTTGCGTCGCGGTGGTCAAGCCCGCTGACCCCGTCACAGCCGCGGACCGCGTCTATGACGCGATCTACGCCGCGGTGATCGACCACCGCCTCGTTCCCGGCTCGCGCCTTCGCGAAGAGGAGCTCGCACAGACCTTTGCCGTCTCGCGCACGCTGGTGCGCCAGGCGCTGCACAAGCTCGCGCAGGACGGCGTGATCACACTGCGCCCGAACAAGGGCGCGATGGTGCCCGAGCCGACCCGCCGCGACGGCGAGCATGTGTTCGACGCGCGCCGCGTCGTCGAGTGCGAGGTGGCCAGACGCCTGGCCGGCAAGCTGAGCGACGAGCAGTTGACGACGCTGCGCAAGCTGGTCGAGGCCGAGGACTTCGCGACGCGCTCGCAGAACAAGCAGGAGGCGATCCGCCTCTCGGGCGAGTTCCACCTGCGGCTCGCGCAGATGAGCGGAAACCCGATCTTCGTGCGGCTGCTCGAAGAGCTGCTGCCCACCACCTCGCTGCTGATGGCGCTGTACAAGGCGCCGGGCGAGCCGATGTGCGTGGCGCACAGCCACCGCCACCTGCTTGGCCTGTTCGAGACGGGCGGCAGCGCTGCGGCTGCCAGCGAGATGCGTCGCCACCTGAACGAGATCGAGCGCTCGCTGGCACAGCCGGCATCGCGCGCGGCGGTGCCGCTGCGCGATGTATTTAATGCCTATCGGGCGGCGGCGTGACTGCGGCGGCACGCCCACCCTTGGCCACGCACGGCCGCTTCGGCTACTCGGCCATCCACCAGCGCGCCGACTGGCACTGGCCCGGCGGCAAGCGCCTCGCCGTCTACATCGGTTTCAACATCGAGCACTTCGCGTTCGGCGAGGGGCTGGGCGCCGGCATCGCGCCGGCGTCGCCGCAGCCCGATGTGCTGAACTTCGCGTGGCGCGAGTACGGCAACCGTGTCGGCGTGTGGCGCTGCCTCGATCTCTTCGACGAGCTCGCGCTGCCGACCGGCGCGCTGATCAACACCGCGCTGTATGACCATGCGCCCGAGGTCGTCGAGGCGTTCGCGGCGCGCGGCGACGAGCTGATCGCGCACGGCCACACCAATGCCGAACGCCAGGGATCGATGCCCATCGAGCAGGAGCGCGCGCTGATCACACAGTGCCGCGACCGCATGGCCGCGGCGCACCGCACGGCGCCGCAGGGCTGGCTGTCGCCATGGATCTCGGAGAGCGTGCACACGCCCGACCTGCTGCGCGAGGCCGGCTTTCGCTACGCGCTGAACTGGTGCCACGACGACCAGCCGACCGTGATGAGCACCGCCTCCGGCCCGCTGTGGGCGGTGCCGTATCCGCAGGAGCTGAACGACATCCCGATGATCGTCGGCCGCCAGATGGACGCGACCGACTTCGCACAGATGATCATCGATCAGTTCGACGAGATGCTGGCGCAGTCGCAGCGCCAGCCGCTGGTGATGGGCATCGCGCTGCACCCGTACATCGTCGGGCAACCGTACCGGCTGCGTCAGTTGCGGCGCGCGCTCCAACACATCGTCGCGCACCGCGACGAGATCTGGATCACGACGCCGGGCGCGATCGTCGACGCGATGGAGGCCCTCTGATGGACATCGATTTCGCCAGCCTCACCGAGTACCAGCGCTACAAGCTGATGGCCAGCCTGATCGTGCCGCGGCCGATCGCGCTGGTCACGACGCTGTCCGAGACCGGCGTCGTCAACGCCGCGCCGTTCAGCATGTTCAACATGCTGGGCGAGGAGCCGCCTATTCTGCTGATCAGCATCAACCGGCTGCAGGACGGGCACCTGAAGGACACCGCCGCGAACATCGTGCGCACGAAGGAGTTCGTCGTCCACATCGCCGACGAGGCGATGGCCGAGCAGATGCACCGCTGCGGCGAACGGCTGCCGCCGGACGTGAGCGAGCTCGCGCACGTCGGCCTCACGACCTTGCCGTCGAGCGCCGTCGCGCCGCCGCGCATCGCGCAGGCGCCGGTCGCCTTCGAGTGCACGCTGTGGGAGACGCTGGAGACCGCGAGCCGCCAGATCTTCATCGGCCAGGTGCGCTGGTTGCATGCGCGCGAGGGGCTGATCGACACGACGACGTGGCGCGTCAAACTGCAGGACTACTACCCGGTCGCGCGCTTCGGCGCGAGCTTCTACGTGACCACGCGGGAGCGCTTCTCGTTCGAGGCGAAGGCCAACGCGATCGACGAGATCTGAGTGCCGCGGGGCGTGAACAATGTCCGCCTCCCGGGCTTGGCGTGAGGGGCGGCCGGTCGGTATTTTGGAAAACTTGACCCAGGTCAAGCGTTGACGGGCCGGGCGGCTCCGACATTTCGCCTGCGACGACCCGACGGCGGACGGCCCCCGACTGGCTGCGGGCGATCGGCGACAGGAGACATCCCATGCGACAGCATCTGGCAGTCCTGATGTTCGTTCTCGCGACCGCGTCATCCGCATGGTCGCAGGAGATCGTGGTCGGGCAATCGGTGGCGCTCAGCGGCTCCAATGCCGACATTGGCCGCGACATGCGTGACGGCGCTCTCGCCGTGTTCGCCAGGTTCAACGCGGCCAACCCGATCGGCCGCCGCGTGAAGCTGGTGACGCTGGACAACGCCAACAAGCGCGAGCGCGCCACCGAGAACACGCAGCAGCTGCTCGGCGCGCAAGGCGCGCTGGCGCTGTTCGGCTACAACTCGGCGACCACCAGCATCGATTCGCTGCCGCTGGCGAAGACCGCCAACGTGCTGTTCTTCGCGCCGTTCAGCGGCTCGCTGGTGTTGCGCAGCCACCCGAACGTCTTCACGACGCGCGCGTCGTACAAGGACGAGACGCTCAAGATCATCGAGGCCAAGCGCGGCATGGGCGCCGACAAGGCCGTGATCCTGCACTACGACGACGAGGTCGGCCGCAGCAACTACGAGGCGGCGGCCAGCGCCTACGTCGAGACCGGCTCGGCCAAGCCGCCGGGTGTGGCCGTGAAGCGGGGCGCCAAGCTCGACGCGGCATCCGCCGACGCGCTGCTGAAGAGCACGGCGCACTACGTGCTGGCGACGACGCAGTACGGCGTCGTGAGCGATCTGCTGAAGCGGGCCAGCGACAAGGGTGTCACGATGTCGATCGCGGCACTGTCCTTCGTCAACCCCGACGAGCTGGCCGAATCGGTCGGGCCGCTCGCGCGCGGCACGATGGTGTCGCAGGTGATCCCGTCACCGCGTACGGCGAACCAGGTCGCGGTACCGCTGGTGAAGGAGTGCGCCGAAGAGCTGAAGGCGCTGAACGGCAGCAGCCTCAACTACACGTCGCTCGAGTCCTGCATTTCAGCGACCCTGCTGGTCAACGCGCTGAAGAAGGCCGGGCCGAAGGTCACGCGCGAGAGCCTGCTGCAGACCATGGGCTCGCTCGGGCGTATGGACCTGAACGGCTACTCGCTCACCTACTCGCCGACCGACCACCGCGGCAGCAGCTGGGTCGAGCTGACCATGCTGTCACGCGGCAACCGGTTCGTGCAGTAGCCGGCGCTGACCCACGAGCGCGGGGGGTCAGCTCCGCGCCGAGAAGCGGTAAACCCCGTCGGCGTCGAGCCGGCGCGTCAACCGGTCGTCGAGCCACAGCGCATGCAGGTGTGCGACCGATTCGCCCATCGCGAAGGTCGTCTGGTGCAGGTCGAGCGTGCGGCGGAACAGGATCATCAGCAAGTCGGCCGCGCACTGCGGCGCCTCGCGGCAGGCCGTGATCACGTCGGCCAGGCGCTCGTCGTGGTGCGCCACGAGCTGGTCGACGCGCGTGTGCAGGCCCGTGAAGGGCCGGCCGTGCGAGGGCAGCACCAGCGTGTCGGCCGGCAGCGCCTTCATGCGCGTGATCGAGTCGAGGTACAGGCGCAGCGGGTCGGACTCGGGCTCGTTCTCGTGCACGCTGACGTTGGTCGAGATGCGCGGCAGCACCATGTCGCCGCTGATCAGCGTGCCGAGTTCGGGGCAGTGCAGCGCCATGTGCTCCGGGGCATGGCCGTAGCCGACGTGGCAGACCCATTCGCGGCCGTTGATCGCGATCGTCGTGCCGTCGAAGATGCGGCGAAAGCTGTCCGGCACCTGCGGCACCATGCCCGAGTAGTAGTTCTTGCGCGCCTTGATCTGCTGCTGCGCGTCGGGGTCGGTCAGCCCGTGGCTGGCCATGAAGCGCGCCGTGCCTTCGCCACCGAAGCTCGTCGTCGCGGTGCTCGCCAGCCGCGCGGCCTGGTAGTCGGTCGCGCTGATCCAGAGGCGAATGCCCCAGCGCTCGGTGAGCCAGTGCGACAGGCCCATGTGATCCGGGTGCATGTGGGTCACGATCAGGCGCAGCACCGGCAGGCCGCCGAGCTCGTTCGCGAAGATCTGCTCCCAGGCGGCGCGGGTGGCGTCGTTGGCGATGCCGCAGTCGACGATGCTCCAACCCTCCACGCCATCGATGCGGTCGCGCAGCAGCCACAGGTTGATGTGGTTCAGCTGGAACGGCAGCAGCATCCGCAGCCAGCGCACACCGGGCGCGACCTCGAGGGTGGTGCCCACCTCGGGCAAGGTCTCGCCGAGCGGGTACTGCAGCTGCTGTTCGAGCAGGTTCATCGGCGTCATCGGCGCTGCCTTTACACTTTACGTAAACGTCAATCTGGCCAGTGTAGTTCGCGCTGGCATCTGCTGCTGTCACCCACATGTCTGCCACGCTCACCATCGGTGAACTCGCGCGCGAGTTCGATCTCACGACGCGGGCCATCCGCTTCTACGAAGACTGCGGCCTGATCACCCCGCAACGTGTCGGCCGCAACCGCGTCTACACCGCGCGCGACCGCACGCGCCTGAAGCTCACGCTGCGCGGCAAGCGCCTGGGCCTGACGCTGGCTGAGGTCAAGGAGCTGGTGGACATGTACGAGTCGCCGCGCGACACGCTGCCGCAGCTGAAGAAGTTCCTCGTCGTGCTGGCCACGCACCGGGCGCAGCTGGAGCAGCAGATGGCCGATCTGCACGTCACGCTCGACGAGGTGCGCTCGCACGAGAAGGAAGGCAGGCGCCTGCTGGCCGAGGGCGAGCGGCGCAAGAAGGCTTAGGGCGCCAGCTGGCTCCAGTGGTCGTGGCGGTCGCGGCGCTCTTGCCGGTAGTTGGTGACCTCGAGGCGGATGCCGTCCGGGTCGGTGAAGAAGGTCGCCCAGTAGTCGTGCGCGTACTCGCCGTGCGGCGCGGCATCGGTCGCGGCGATCCCGGCGGCTTGCAGTGCGGCGGCGGTGGACTTCACGTCGCCGATCGAGTCGACACGCAGGCACAGGTGATGCAGCCCCGGCGCGTACGGGTCGTGGCCGGTCGCGGCGCGTGCCGGCCGCAGCACGATCCCGAACTCGCGGTTGTAGAACTGCACATGCGGCTCGCCGTGCAGTGTGAAGCGATTCTTGCGGAAGCCAAGTACCGCGCCGAGCGCTTGGTCATAGAACGCCTCGGCGCGCGGCAGGTCCGAGACACTGAGGTAGAGGTGATCGAAGCCGATGACGTCGGGCATGCGGTGCTCCGTCGTTGCGATGCGCTCACTGTACCCAGGTGCCGGGTATCATTTCCAGGCTGACGTTTACGTAAACGTCAGCCTGGCGGCGCCGGCGCGCGGGCCGCAGCAACGAGCGCAAACTCGTGGCCACGATGACCGCGACCATGATGACGGTGACCGGGCGCGACGACGTCCGGCACTGATTCGAATCCTTGGAGACAAGCACATGACCAATTTGCCAGGCCTGAACTTCCAACTCGGTGACGACGTGGACGCGCTGCGCGACGCGGTGCGCGACTTCGCGCAGGCCGAGATCGCACCGCGCGCGGCCGAGATCGACCGCAGCGACCAGTTCCCGATGGACCTGTGGCGCAAGATGGGCGCGTTGGGCGTGCTCGGCATCACCGTCAGCGAAGAGTACGGTGGCGCGGCCATGGGCTACCTCGCCCACATGATCGCGATGGAAGAGATCAGCCGCGCGAGCGCGTCGGTGGGCCTCTCGTACGGCGCGCACAGCAACCTGTGCGTGAACCAGATCAAGCGCAACGGCAACGACAGGCAACGCACGAAGTACCTGCCCAAGCTGATCAGCGGCGAGCACGTCGGCGCGCTCGCGATGAGCGAGCCGGGCGCCGGCTCCGACGTCATCAGCATGAAGCTGAAGGCGATCGACAAGGGCGACCACTACCTGCTCAACGGCAGCAAGATGTGGATCACCAACGGCCCCGACGCCGACACCCTGGTCGTCTACGCGAAGACCGAGCCCGAGCTCGGCGCCCGCGGCGTCACCGCGTTCCTGATCGAGAAGGGCATGCCAGGCTTCAGCATCGCGCAGAAGCTCGACAAGCTCGGCATGCGCGGCAGCCACACCGGCGAACTCGTCTTCAACAACGTCGAGGTGCCGGCCGAGAACGTGCTCGGCACGCTCAATGGGGGCGCGAAGGTGCTGATGAGCGGGCTCGACTACGAGCGCGCGGTGCTCACCGGCGGGCCGCTGGGCATCATGCAGTCGGTGATGGACAACGTCGTGCCCTACATCCACGACCGCAAGCAGTTCGGCCAGAGCATCGGCGAGTTCCAGC
>JBDTVC010000258.1:0-6946 GCA_040007475.1 Burkholderiales bacterium | reverse complement strand
GGAGGCATATCGAACCGGACGACAAGGCGCCGGTGGATCATTGCGCGGGCATCCGTGAAGGTGACGTTCGCGGGTGCCCGCTTGATGGCCGACTGCTGCCTCGCATGGGATTGAGACGACCGCAGCAACCGTCGCTGCATTGCTGACGCTCAGGCCGACGCATCGCAGGTCAATAAGGCGGTTGATTCCTGTCACACCGCCCGACCACCCCCCACGGCACCGCCGCGGCCTCCCCCTACCTCAACCTCACCAATTGCTTGCCAAGGTTGTGCCCCTGGAACAGGCCGATCAACGCCGCCGGCGCTGCGGCCAGCCCGTCGGCGATGCTCTCGCGGTAGCGCATGCGGCCCGCGGCGACGTGGCCGCTGATCTCGTCGATCGCGGCCGGCCAGCGCGCCGCATGGTCGTTGACGATGAAGCCCTGCAGCCGCACGCGGTGCACGATGAACGGCAGCAGCCGCTTCAGGCCGTGCGGCTGCGGATTGTCGAGCTCCGAGATCGCACCGCACAGCGCGATGCGCGCGAAGTGGTTGACGCGGCCCAGCAGCGTGTCGAGGATCTCGCCGCCCACGTTGTCGAAGATCGCATCGATGCCGTCGGGCAGCGCCTGCGCGATGCGCGCCGCGAAGTCGTCACCGCGGTAATCGACGCAGGCATCGAAGCCGAGTTCGTCGACGACGTGCCGGCACTTCTGCGCCCCGCCCGCCACGCCGACGACGCGGCAGCCGCGCAACTTGGCGAGCTGGCCGGCCACGCTGCCGACCGCGCCCGACGCCGCGGTCACGACGACCGTTTCGCCGGCCTTCGGCGTGCACAGGTCGACCAGGCCGACGAACGCGGTCACGCCCGGCATGCCGGCGACACCGAGGTAGGCCGGCAGCGGCAGGCGCTGCGCATCGACGCGGCGCAGCCGCGCGGCGTCGACCGCGGCGTAGCGCTGCCAGCCCAGGTTGCCGACGACCGTGTCGCCGACCGCGAACGCGGGGTCGTGCGACGCGATCACTTCGCCGGCGGTGTCGCCGACCATCACCTCGCCGAGCCCGACCGGTTCGGCGTAGGTGCGGATGTCCAGCATCCGGCCGCGCATGTATGGGTCGATCGACAACCAGTCGTTGCGCACCAGCACCTGGCCCGCGCCGGGCATCGGCAGCGGTGCAGTTTCGAGACGGAAGTTCTCGGGCGCCGGCCGCCCCGTCGGCCGGCTCGCCAGCACGATGCGCTGGTTCAGCCCGCTCATCGCGGCGCGTCGTCGCGCACCAGCGGCGCGGGATCGAACGGCCGGCCAGCGCCGCGTGCGAAGGCCTTGTGCATGTTGTGCAGCGCCGGCTCGTTGCGGCCGAAGGTGTTGAACGAGCGCAGCCCGCCGTTCAGGCTCTTCATCACGTTGGCGCAGGCCCAGTAGTCTTCCTTCGTGACGATGTCGCGCACGAAGTCGAAGTGGGCTTGCGGGTCGGTGACGCCCCAGCCGGCACCGCCTTCGGTCGCGCGCCAGTAGCAGCGGTAGCGCGTCAGGTGCTCGCCGACGGTCTTGCCCGGGTAGAGCTGAAAGAACTCGATCGCGGTCGGAGACACCAGCACCGAGATGTTCGGGTAGATGAAGTGCACCAGCTGGAAGTCGTTGAAGACGTCCATGCCCCACTGCGCCTCGGGGATGTCCTTCAAGCGGTGAATGGTCTGGTTCGGGAACGCGACGCGGTGGTTGCGCTGGTTCGGGCCGAAGAAGTCGACCAGCCCCATGTTGCCGATCGACACGTCGCCCAGCGTCGCGCTGTGCAGCGGCATGAAGTGGTAGCCCTCGCAGTAGGTGTCGAGTGCGAGCTTCCAGTTGGCCTGCAGCGCCCACTCGTGGGTGTCGACGCGCTTCGCGCTGCCGAGGTCCCAGGCCGCGAACAGCGGCGCCATCTCGCCCAGCACTTCGTCGATCGAGACCCGCACGTCGGGCGACAGGCCGACGAAGACCATGCCGTACTTCTCTTCGACCGGCAGCTTCACGAGGTCGTAGAACGACTTGTCGATCGTGCCGAAGGTCTTCTCTTCATAGACCGAGCGCAGCTTGCCCTTCAGGTCGAAGCCCCAGGCGTGGTACGGGCAGCTCAGCGACGCGGTCTTGCCCTGCCCTTCCTTCAGGCGCGACGAGCGGTGCGTGCACGCGTTCAGGAAGGCGTTGATCTGGCCGCCCTGGTCGCGCGTCAGCAGCACCGGCACGCCGAGGTCGTCGAAGGTGTAGTAGCTGCCCGGGCCCGGCAGGTCGGAGCTGAAGCAGACCCACTGCGGCGACTGCTTGAAGATCGTCTGCTTCTCGTGCTCGAACAGCGCCGGGTCGGTGTAGATCGATGTCGGCACACGCATCACGTCATCGGTGCACTCGGTGGTGCCGGCCTCGAGGTGCGCAAGCACGCGCTTCACGATGGCCACGTAGGCTTGTCTCTCGTCCTTCTCGTCCATCTCGTCCATGGTTTTGGCTCCAGCTTCGTCGGTCAAAGATCCAGCACCAGCCGCGCGCTCCGGGCGCGCGAGCAGCACGGCAGGAACTGGTCGTTCTGCAGCTTTTCCTCGTCGGTCAGGTACTGGTCGCGGTGATCCGGCACGCCGTCGAGCACGCGCGTCAGGCAGGTCCCGCAGACGCCTTGTTCGCAGGCCACCGGCACGACGACCCCGTGCGCGCGCAGCGCCGCGACGACCGACTGCCCCGGCGCGACGGCGATCGCCTGGCCGCTGCTGCCGATCTGCACCTCGAACGCGCCGTCGTCGGCGGCCGACACCGCCGGTGCCGAAAAGTGCTCGACATGGATCTGCGCCGCCGCCCAGCCAAGCGCCTGCGCCTGGCCGCACACGAAGTCGATGAAGCCGCGCGGGCCGCAGATGTACAGATGCGTCTCGGCATCGGGCGCCGGCAGCACCGCGGGCAGGTCCAGCTGCTGCGCCGGTGCGCCGTCGTCGTGATGGAAGTGCACGCGGTCGGCGAACGACGACGCTTCGATGCGCGCACGAAACGCGGTGCGTTCCGGCGAGCGGCTGCAGTAGTGCAGCTCGAAATGCGCGGCGTCGCGGGCCAGCCGCTCGGCCATAGCCAGCAGCGGCGTCACGCCGATGCCGCCGGCGAACAGCAGGCTGCGCCGCGCCGGCACCAGCGCGAAGAGGTTGCGCGGCGTACCGATGCGGATCACCTGGCCCTCGACGAGCCGCTCGTGCACTGCGACCGAGCCGCCGCGCGAGTTCGGATCGCGCAGCACGCCGATCACGTAGCGGTGCGTCTCGATCGGGTCGTTGCACAGCGAGTACTGGCGCACCAGCCCCGGCCCGACCTCGACGTCGATGTGCGCGCCGGCACTGAAGGCCGGCAGGCTGTGGCCCGCGACCGGCACGAGCTCGAGCGCGACGATGTCGAGCGCGGCGACCGAGCGCTTCGCGATGCGGGCCTCGAGCAGTGCAGCTCCGCTCATGGCGTGGCCGCCGCCTGCAGACGTTGCCGGATGTCGAGCCGCAGCTGGTCCTTGCGGACCTTGCCCGAGGCGGTGCGCGGGAGGGCATCGACCAGCACCAGACGCTCGGGGTACTTTTGCTTCGCGACGCCGGCGCTCGCGACGCTGTCGAGCAGCGCGTCCAGGCTCAGGCTCTGGCCGGGCTTGACGATCACGTAGGCGCACACCGATTCGCCGAGGCGCTCGTGCGGCATAGCGACCACCGCCGCCTCCGAGACCGCCGGGTGGCGGTGCAGGATGTCCTCGACTTCCTTCGCGCTGATCTTCTCGCCGCCGCGGTTGATCAGGTCCTTCTTGCGCCCGGTGATCTGAATCGCACGCTCCGGCGTCATGCGGCCGAGGTCGCCGGTGGCGAAGAAGCCTTGCGCATCGAAGCTCTCGGCCGTCTGCTCGGCGCTCGCATAGCCGAGCGCCATTGCCGGGCCGCGCACGCAGATCTCGCCTTCCTGTCCAAGCGGCACCTCAACGCCGGCGTCGTCGACGATGCGGACCTCGTAGTGCACGACTTCGCCGTCGGTCTCGGCGGCCAGATCGGTGCTGCCGTCGCGCACGAAGCCCAGCGTGACCAGCGGCGCCTCGCTCGAGCCGAAGACGCGGAACGCGCGGCAGTTCTCCAGCACGTTGCCGGCCTCGCGGATCAATGCCGGCGGCACCTCGGCACCGCCACACGCGAACAGCCGCAGCGACGGCAACCGCGCGCCACGGGCCTTCGCTTCGGTCAGCAGCTCGTGCAGGAACGGCGTGGCGCCCATGCTCGCGCTGATCTGCTCGCGCTCGATCAGGTCGACCGCCTCGGCCGCATTCCAGCGCTCCATGAAGACGGTGCGCGCGCCGCAACAGAACGGCAGCTCCATGCCGTAGCTGAAGCCGGTCACGTGGGTCACCGGCGAGGCCATCAGCACGCTGTCTCCGGGCTGCTGGCCCCAGTGCGCGAACGCGTGCCGCAAGGTCGCCGGGCCGGTGTTGTGAGAGTGCAGAACGCCCTTGGGTCGGCCGGTCGTGCCCGAGGTGTACAGCAGCATCTTGACCGCGTTCGGATCGACGCGCGGCGGCTCGCGCAGGCGCCGCTGCTCGCCGACCAGCGCCTCGTAGCTGTCGGCGTGCGGCGCATTCACACCCCCATCCGCGCGCACCGTCGACAGCAGCGGCAGCGCGGGCAGCGACGGCGCGAGGCGCTGCATCATCGCGGCGAAATCGAAGCCGCGGAAGGTGCCCGGGAAGAACGCCGCCTTCGCGCCCGAATCGGCCAGCATGTAGGCCAGCTCGGTGTCGCGGTAGATCGGGATGATCGGCGTGATGACGAGCCCGAGCAGCGCGCAGGCCAGGTCGATCACCACCGCCTCGCGCCAGTTCGGCAGCTGGAAGCTGACGACGTCGCCGGCGACCAGGCCACGCCCCTGCAGGCCCGCAGCGAGCGCCTGCGCCTCGAGCAGCAGCTCGCCGGCGCGGCTCGCGCGGCCCTCGAAGACATGGGTGACGCGCTCGGGCGCGTGCTCGGCGGTGGCCGCGGCGAATTCGGCGACCGTCTGGTCGAGCCACACGCCGATCTTGCGGTAGCGCGCGACGAATGCGGCGGACTGGGGCGTGTGCCAGCGGCTGGCGTTTGAAGTGGGCATGGCGGTCCTCGCGGTGTCAGGCATCGGCCAGCGTGGCGTCGACGAAGCGGGCGAAGTGCGAATCGCGGCTGCCGAACAGCGCGTTGATCACCATCGCGCGGCGGAAGTAGTGGCTGACATCGAGCTCGTCGGTGATGCCCAGGCCGCCGTGCATCTGCACCGCTTCGTTCGCGACATGGCGCACCGCGCCGCCGATGTAGGCCTTCGCGCCGCTGACGATGCGTGCGCGCTCTGCTACCGGCCCGTGCAGCGCGCGCTGTGCGCTGCGGGTCAGCGCACGGATTTCTTCCTGCAGCAGGAACATGTCGACCATGCGGTGCTGCAGCGTCTGGTAGCTGCCGATCGTGCGGCCGAACTGCTTGCGCACCTTCAGGTAGGCGCAGGTCGTCGCGACCAGGCTGCGCACGACACCAAGCGCTTCGGCGCACAGCGCGACCGCGGCCTCGTCGCGTACGGCGGCGATCGCTTCGCTGGCGTCGGCGGCATCGAGGCGCTCCACCCTGCAGCCGTCGAAGCGCAGGTTCGCCGCGCCGCGGCCGTCGACCATGCGGTAGTTGCGCCGCTGCACGTCGGCCGCGTCGACCAGGCACAGCGACCACGCGCCCGCCGCATCGCGATCCACATCGACATTGCGCGCGCCGACGATCACGCGATCGGCGATGTCGCCGTGCAGCACGCCGTCACGGCTGCCGTGCAGTCGCCCACCGCGGAGCACGCAATCAGTCTCGGCGCTGTCGCCTTCGTCACTCGCGAACGCCAGCTTCAGGCTGCCGTCGGCCAGTGCCGGCAACAGGCGCGCCTGCTGCGCCGCGCTGCCGGCACGCAGCACGAGGCCGGTGCCGAGCACGGTGCTCGCGAGCAGCGGCTCCATCAGCAGCCGCGCGCCGACGATCTCCATGACCGCGCCGATGGCCGTGGGGTCGGCGTCGATCCCGCCCGCCTCTTCGGGCAGTCGCAGCGCGAGCCAGCCGTACTCGGCGTAGTCGGCCCATGCCCCGGCGCTGTAGCCGCAGGCATCGGCCAGCACCGCATGCCGCTGCAGGAAGTCGTACCGATCGGCGGCATAGCGCGCGACGCTGTCGCGCAGCATGTCGATCGTGTCGCCATCGGTGCAGGGTTTGGTCGTCATAGTCCCAGCACCGTCTTGGCGAGGATGTTGCGTTGCACTTCCGACGAGCCGCCGAAGATCGTCGCGGCGCGGTTGTAGAAGTGGTCCTTGACGATGCCACCGGCATCATCGGGGCCGAGCGGCGGCAGCGCGGCGCTGTGCAGCGCGGCGACGTCGTAGGCGACGCCGGCCAGCCCCAGCGCCTCGACGGTGGCCTCGGCGATCGCCTGGTAGAGCTCGGTGCCGCGCAGCTTGATCAGCGATGCTTCGGCGCCGTTCTCGGTGCCGTCCATCAGCGCCTGCATCGCCTGGTAGGCGGCCTCTTCGAGCGCGAAGCAGCGCAGTGCGAACTCGCCGATGCGCTGGCGCATCACCGGCTGGTCGATCAGCCGCGCGGTGCCGGCACGGGTCTGCACCGCGAGGCGCTTCAGGCGCTGCAGCGCGTGGTGGACCATGCCGACGATTGCGCCGGCGGTGCGCTCGTTGTTCAGCAAGAACTTGGCGTAGGTCCAGCCCTCGCCTTCGGCGCCGACCCGGTTCTCGACCGGCACGCGCACGTTCTCGAGCCACACCTCGTTGACGTGGGCGTAGCCGTCCATCGTGCGGATCGGCTTGACCGTGATGCCGGGGCTGCGCATGTCGATCAGCAGGAAAGAGATGCCGTTCTGCGGGCGTGCGTCGTGGTCCGGCCGAGCGCCGGGCCGCTCCCAAGCCGGCCGGCATCCCCCCGGGGGATCGCC
>JBDTVC010000257.1:0-7043 GCA_040007475.1 Burkholderiales bacterium | reverse complement strand
CCTGATGCTCGGCCAGAGCATGGCGTTCTACCAGGACGAGTTCGCCGGCCGCATCGCCGCCAAGGTGATGCAGACCGCGCTGGCCGCGCGCGACGTGGTGATGATCCTGTGTGACATCATGGTCTTCGTCGTCATCTACTTCCTGACGATGGCGGCCGTGGTCGGTGCGTTCGACCTGTGGCTGCTGCTGCCGTTTGCCGGCTGGGCGGTGCTGTACATCGCGGCACTCTGGTTCTTCGTGCCGCGCATGGGGCGGATCTCGCAGCAGCAGGCCGATGCGCGCTCGCTGATGACCGGGCGCATCACCGACGCGTACACCAACATCGCCACCGTCAAGCTGTTCTCGCACGCGCACCGCGAGGCCGGCTTCGCGAAGTCGGCCATGCAGGAGTTCATGGTCACCGCTTATGGCCAGATGCGGCTGGTGAGCGCGTTCGAGATCGTCAACCACTGCCTGGCCGTGCTGCTGATCGTGTCGACCACCGGCGCGACGCTGTGGTTGTGGTCGCAGGGCCAACTCGGCATCGGCGCGGTGGCGGCGGCCACCGCGATGGCACTGCGCCTGAACGGCATCTCGCACTGGATCATGTGGGAGATGTCTGCGCTGTTCGAGCACATCGGCACGGTGCAGGATGGCATGGGCACGCTGTCGAAGCTGCACGCCGTGGTCGACGAGCCGAACGCGCAGGCGCTCGAGGTGACGCAAGGCGACATCCGCTTCGAGACCGTGACCTTTGCGTATGGCGCCGATCTGTCGAAGGCAGGCGCCAACGCGACGCCCGTGATCGACCGCCTCTCGCTGCACATCCGCGCCGGCGAGAAGATCGGGCTGGTCGGCCGCTCCGGGGCCGGCAAGTCGACGATCACGAATCTGCTGCTGCGCTTCTACGACGTGGCCGACGGCCGCGTGCTCATCGACGGGCAGGACATCGCCAAGGTCACGCAGGACAGCCTGCGCGCGCAGGTCGGCATGGTCACGCAGGACACCTCACTGCTGCACCGCTCGGTGCGCGACAACATCCTCTACGGCCGCCCCGATGCCGACGACGCGGCGATGGTCAAGGCCGCGCGCCGTGCCGAGGCGCACGAGTTCGTCCAGTCGCTCACCGACCCAAAGGGCCGCAGCGGCTACGACGCCCACGTGGGCGAGCGCGGCGTCAAGCTGTCAGGCGGCCAGCGCCAGCGGATTGCGATCGCGCGCGTCATGCTGAAGGATGCGCCGATCCTGCTGCTCGACGAGGCGACGAGCGCGCTCGACTCGGAAGTCGAGGCGGCGATCCAGGCCAGTCTGTACAAGTTGATGGAAGGCAAGACCGTGGTCGCGATCGCGCACCGGCTGTCGACGATCGCGGCGATGGACCGCCTGGTCGTGCTCGACAAGGGCCGCATCGTCGAGCAGGGCGATCACCGCAGCCTGCTGGCGCAGAACGGTCTGTATGCCAGGCTGTGGGCCCACCAGAGCGGTGGGTTCCTCGGTGAGGAAGACGACGAGCCCGAGCTCGCGGCCGCCGGCTAGTGCCAGGCGAAGACCTTCGGGATGATCGTCGCCGACAACGGCAACTGTGGTGTGATCGCGGGATGACCTCGACCCGCGCACCACTCGCCACCCTCTTCGCCGCGTATGCGGTGGCCCTCGTCGTGATGGGGGCGCTCGACACGCTGTGGCTGGGCTGGCTCGCGCTTGACTTCTATCGCCGCGAGCTGGGCCCGCTGATGACCGACTCGGTGCGCATCGTGCCCGCGGCGCTGTACTACCTGCTGTACCCGATCGCGATCGTCGCGCTCGCACTCACGCCGCGCCCCGCAACCCTGCGTTCAGCGGCCCTGCGCAGCGCGGTACTCGGCGCAGCAGCCTTCGGCGTGTACGACCTGACGAACCTGTCGACGCTGCGCGGCTACAGCATCAGCATGACCATCGTCGACATCCTGTGGGGCACGCTCGCCACCACCCTGGGCGGCGGCGCGGCCTATGCGTTCGTCATCGCGCGGGCGCGGCGCTGACCCGCCAGATCGTGTTGCCCACATCGTCGGCAACCAGCAGCGCACCGCGCTTGTCGATCGCGACGCCGACCGGCCGGCCGTTGGCCTTGCCATCGCCGCTGAGGAACCCGGTCAGTACGTCCAGGGGCTCACCGCCGGGGTGGCCCGCGGTGAACGGCACGAAGATCACCTTGTAGCCGCTGTGCGGCTTGCGGTTCCACGAGCCGTGCTGGCCGATGAACATGCCGCTCGCGAACCGGGCCGGCAGCGTGTTGCCCGCGGCTGCGGCCAGCCCGAGTGATGCGGTGTGCGGCCCCAGCGCGTAGTCCGGCGCGATGGCACGCGCCACCAGCTCGGGCCGCTGCGGCTGCACCCGGTCGTCCACATGGGCGCCGTAGTAGCTGTAGGGCCAACCGTAGAAGCCGCCGTCGCGCACCGACGTGAGGTAGTCGGGCACGAGGTCGCTGCCGATCTCGTCGCGCTCGTTCGCCACCGTCCACAGCGCACCCGTCGTCGGCTCCCAGGCCATGCCGTTCGGGTTGCGCAGCCCGCTGGCGAACACGCGGTGCGTGCCGGTGGCTGCGTCGATCTGCCAGATCGCGGCACGCCCTTCCTCGGCCAGCATCCCGTTCTCGCCGACATTGCTGTTCGAGCCGACCGTCGCGTAAAGCGTGCGACCATCGGGGCTCGCGATGATGTTCTTGGTCCAGTGGTGGTTGATCGGGCCGCCCGGCAGGTCGGTGACGTGCTTGCCGGTCGCGGCGATATGCGTCGCACCTGCCGCGTACGGGTACGCAACGATTCCATTCGTATTCGCCACGTACAGCGTGTCGCCGACCAGCGCCATGCCGATCGGCGAGGTGAGGTCCTCGATGAAGACGCTGCGCGTCTCGGCCATGCCGTCGCCGTCGGCATCGCGCAGCAACGTGATGCGGTTCGCGCTCTGCGCGGCCGCGCCGGCTCGCTTCATCACCAGACCCATGACCCAGCCGCGGATACCCTTCGCGTCTTCCGGTCTCGGCGGCGCGTTCGACTCGGCGACGAGCACGTCGCCGTTGGGCAGCACGTAGACCCAGCGCGGATGCTCCAGCCCGACGGCGAATGGATTGACCGCCGTGCCGCTCGCGGCAGTCGGCATGGCGCCCGGTGCCCAGCCTTGCGCCGGCGCGATGTTCACCATCGGCAGCAGCGTCTTGGTGGGCGCCGGCAAGGTCGGGCTCGCGCCGGTGCCGGCCGACACCGGCAGTTGCGCAACCCCGCCGCAGGCGGCGAGGTTCAGTGTGACGAGCAGGGCAAGCGGAACCAGTGGGTGACGAATCATGGTTGGAACTGTCGTACAGCCCCGCGCCGGCGTCTGTAGGCGGGCGCCGCACGCCCCCGTCGGCCCTAGAGCAATCGCACCTTGACCTTCTTGCCCTTGACCTTGCCCGCGGCGAGCCGCTTCACGGCCTGCTCGGCAATCTGCCGGTCCACCGCTACATAGGTCGAGAACTCGTTGACGTTGATCTTGCCGATCTGGTCGCCGGCAAAGCCCGCGTCGCCGGTGAGCGCGCCCAGCACGTCGCCGGGGCGGATCTTCTCCTTGCGCCCGCCCATGATGTGCAGCGTGACCATCGGCGCGCGCAGCGGCCCGCCCGGCGCCGGCGTCAGCTCGGTGAGCGGGTGCCATACCGTCTCGGTGCCTTGCACCTGCTCGATCTTGCCGACGCTGCCCATCTCGTCCAGGCTCGCCAGGCTCAGCGCCAGGCCCTGCTCGTCGATGCGCCCGGTGCGGCCGATGCGGTGGATGTGCACCTGCGGGTCGGGCGTGATGTCGACGTTGATCACCGCCTCGAGCTGCGCGATGTCGAGCCCGCGCGCGGCGACATCGGTCGCCACCAGTACCGAGCAGCTGCGGTTCGCGAACTGGATCAGCACCTGGTCGCGGTCGCGCTGCTCGAGCTCGCCGTGCAGCGCCATCGCCGAGAACCCCTGCGCCGTCAGCACATCGACGAGGTCGCGGCATTGCTGGCGGGTGTTGCAGAACGCGATCGTGCCCACCGGCCTGAAGTGCGCGAGCAGCAGCGACACGGCATGCAGGCGCTCGTTGTCGCGCACTTCGTAGAAGCGCTGCGCGATCTTGCTCGCCGCGTGCTGCGCCTGGACCTTGATCTCCTTCGGCATGCGCATGAACTGCTGGCTGAGCTGCGCGATGCCCTCGGGGTAGGTGGCCGAGAACAGCAGCGTCTGGCGCGTCTTCGGGCATTGCTTCGCGATCGTCGCGATGTCGTCATGGAAGCCCATGTCGAGCATGCGGTCGGCCTCATCCAGCACCAGCGTCTTCAGGCCGCTGAGCACCAGCGTGCCGCGCGTCAGGTGGTCGATGATGCGGCCCGGCGTGCCGACGACGATGTGCGCGCCATGCTCCAGGCTCGCGCGCTGGGTGTGCATCGGTGCACCGCCACACAGCAGCAGGGTCTTGATGTTGTCCTCGCTGCGCGCCAGGCGCCGCACCTCGGCGGCAACCTGGTCGGCCAGCTCGCGTGTCGGGCACAGCACCAGTGCCTGCACGGCCTTCGAGGCCTGGTCGAGCGTGGCCAGCAGGGCCAGGGCGAACGCGGCGGTCTTGCCGCTGCCGGTCTTGGCCTGGACGATGACGTCCTGCCCGGCCAACGCCACCGGCAGGCTCGCCGCCTGCACCGGCGTCATCGCCAGATACCCGAGTTGGCTCAGGTTGTCGATTTGTGCACGCGGCAGGGGCAGGGTGCTGAAAGCATCCTTCGAATCGGGGATATAGGGGGGAGCGGTCATCCCCGATTATCCGTATAGCGTTGTAGATGACATCGACATTGGAATTTGCCTGACACGATGCAGCGCGCGGCCCCGACAGCAGGCCGCACGCGTGTCGCCGATAGTGGATTCACACGCGGTCCCTGTCGAACGCGTACTGGCAAGCAGGAGCAGAACATGAACGCTTCCTTTGAAATCAGATTCCAGTCCTTGTTCAAGGAGGGCCGGGCACTTTGCTTCCCGTGCGACGAGCAGGGGCATGTGGCGATGGACTCGCTCAGCGAGCGGGCCCGCGAGAACTATCTCTACGCCCGTGCGGTGATCGGTCGCGAGTACGCGTACCCGCTGGTGCAGCCCGCGCTGGCGCACTGACTGTCGGCATCGTCCGACAGGCGAAGGTCGCCGAGACCGACTGCGGCGGCCAAGTCGCTCTTCTATCGTTGAACCACTTTCCTTGGCTCGCGCTTCGGCGTTGGGCGAAGGCCGATGGTTCAGGCCGGCAGCGCCGGCCCCGTTAGAGGAGATCACATGATGAACTCACGCATTTCGATGACGGCGCTTGGCGTCCTGGTGGTGTCGGCTGCTCTCGCAGGTTGCAACAAGGCCGATCAGGACGCGGCGAAGGATTCGGCCGATCGGTCGGTTGCCCAGGTCGACCAGAAGGCGCGTCAGCTCGGCAACGAGACCAAGGACGCGGCGCAGAAGGTCGGTGACAAGATCGACGACGCGGTGATCACCGCCAGCGTCAAGACGGAGATCGCGAAGGACTCCGATCTCAGCGCGCTGAAGATCAACGTCGACACCAGCGACGGCAAGGTCGCGTTGCGCGGCACGGCGCCGTCGAACCTCGCGAAAGAACATGCCACGACGATCGCCGCAGGCGTCAAGGGCGTGAGCACCGTCGACAACCAGCTGAGCGTCGCGCCCGCCAAGTAGGGCAGTCTGCCAGGCGGTTCAGCGCTTGGCGATCTCCAGCAACTCGACCTCGAACCGCAGCGTGGCGTTGGGCGGGATCACTCCCCCCGCGCCGCGCTGGCCGTAGGCAATGGCCGCGGGGCAGACGAGCTGGGCCTTGCCGCCGACCTTCATGCGTTGCACACCCTCGGTCCAGCACGGGATCACGCCACCGAGCGGGAACTGCGCCGGCTCGTTGCGCTTGTACGAGCTGTCGAACTCGGTGCCATTGGCCAGCGTGCCGCGGTAGTGCACCTTGACCACGTCGGCGGCCGTAGGGCTGGCGCCGCTGCCGTCGCGCAGCGACCGGTACACCAGGCCGCTGGGCGTCACGATGGCACCCTTTTCCTTGGCAGCGGCCTCGGCCATGTCGGCTTGCGCCCAGGTGCTGAAAGAGATCGCGGCGCCAGCCAGTGCCAGCATCGTCTGGCGCAGGGGGTGAAGGGTCATGAGCAGATCCAGTGGTGAGTACGGGCCGCATCATCGCCGAACGCGATGCGGCGGCGGGTGATCGGACGCTGCAGCAGCATCAGCGGATCAGTGGGCATGAGCAGCACCGACACCGGCGAGCGCCTCGCGCAGCTTGTCGATCGGCATGAAGCCGCTGCCGACCAGGTGCAGGTGATCGCCGTGCTCGGCCACCAGTGTCGGGAAGCCGCGGATGCCCCAGGCCTGCGATTGCTGGAAGTCCTGCAGCGTCGCGTCTCTCATGGCTTGCGAGGCAAACGCCCTGGCGAATTCGGCACGCGGGATGCCCAGCGTCTCGGCGATGTCGGCGAGCACGCCCGGCTCGGTGACGTTGCGCCCCTCGGCATAGAACGCATGCTGCACCGCCTTGAAGTAGCGCCACACCTGCTGCGGCCAGAGGCTGCGCACCGTCACGGTCGCGCGGCTCGCCGGTTCGGTGTCGTAGACGAAACCGGGCTGATGAATTGCCGTGTTCGGTGCCGGGGTGAACGGCTGACCGCTGGCCTGCTCGACATGGTGCCAGTGCCCGGCGAGCTCGTTCGCGCGCTCCGGCGTGATCGCTTCGGTCGTGAACGGGCGCAGGCCGCCCATCACGAGGGCGAGCTGCAGCGGCGCTGCGGCTTGCGGATCGGCCAGCAGCGCGTCGAGCGGGGCGGCAAAACCGTAGCACCATGAGCACATGGGGTCGCCGACGTAGATCAGGTTCATCAGGGCATCCTTGAATGAGGTCGGCGAGACTCTATCGGAAACAGTCGCCCAGCTTCTTACACTACAGCCCACACCGCACTGCCTGTCAGGCCATCCCGATGACCCTGTTGCTCGCCCCGATGGAAGGGCTGCTCGACTTCACGTTGCGCGACATCCTCACGCGC
>JBDTVC010000256.1:0-7046 GCA_040007475.1 Burkholderiales bacterium | reverse complement strand
CTCTCGCGCACGCCGGAGGTCGCGCGGGTCTCGTCGATCTTCAGCAGCAGCTGGTCCTTCTCGACGACCTGGCCCTCCTTCACGAGGATGGCCGAGACCACGCCGCCGTCGAACGACTGCAGCAGCTGCAGCTGCCGTGACGAGACGACCTTGCCGTCGCCGCGCGTGACCTCGTCGACGTTGGCGAACGACGCCCAGACGATCAGCAGCAGCACGGCGACCACCGCGGCACGCACGATCAGCTGCGCGCGGTGGGTGCTCGACCGCGACATCACCTCGTCCGCTTCGGCCTCGAAGCTGCGGAAGCCCGCCTGAGCCGCCAGCTCGCCCGCGCCGGGTGGGCCGAAGACGCGCCGGATCAGCGGCTCCAGCAGTACGCGCACGCGCTCGAGCAGACCGAGCACGACCGTGCCGAAGGAGCGGAGCAGCGGGGCCATGTCAGGCGGCCTTGGCGACGCGGCCGGAGGCCAGCGCCTCCATGATGCGGTCGCGCGGGCCATCGGCCACGACCTTGCCGCCGTCGATCACGATCACGCGCGTGACCATCGCGAGGATTGAGGTACGGTGCGTCACGAGCACGACGGTCTTGTCCTGCGCGAAGGTCGCGATGCGCTGGGTGATCTGCGATTCGGTGGAGAAATCCATCGCGCTGGTGGGTTCGTCCAGCAGCAGGATCGGCGCGTTGTGCAGCAGCGCTCGCGCCATGCCCACGCTCTGGCGCTGCCCGCCCGAGAGCGACTCGCCGCGCTCGCCCACCGCCATGTCGAAGCCGCGCGGGTTGCGGTTGATGAAGTCGGCCATGCCGGCCTGCTCGGCCGCGGCGACCACGGCGCCGTCGTCGGCGAAGGGCAGGCCGAAGGTGATGTTCTCGCGCAGCGTGCCGTGGAACAGCATCACGTCCTGCGACACATAGCCCATGTTGCGGCGCACGTCGGCCGGGTCGAGCTGGCGCATGTCGATGCCGTCGATCAACACCGCACCGTCGGTCGGCTGGTACAGGCCCATGATCAGGCGCTGGATCGTCGACTTGCCCGAGCCCACGCGGCCGATCAGCGCGACGCGCTCGCCGGCGGTGATCTTGAAGCTCAGGCCGTCGAGCGCCGCGTCGCTGCGCCCGGGATAGGAGAACTTGACGTTGCGGAACTCGATGTCGCCGCGCAGCTGCGGCCGGTGCACGAAGGTGTTGCCCACGGGCCGCTCGACCGGCCGGGCCATCAACGTGTTCAGGCTCTCCATCGCGGTGCGCGCACCCTGGTACTGCATCAGCAGCCCGACGATCTGGCCAGCAGGCGCCAGCGCGCGCGACGACAGCATGCTCGCCGCGATCAGCGCGCCCATCGTCATCTCCTTCTGGCTGATCAGGTAGACGCCGATGATGATGATCGACACCGACACCGCCTGCGCCAGAAAGTTGGTGCCGTAGCTCGCGGTGGCCGACAGGCCGCGCATCTTCACGTTGGTCGCGGCGAGGAACGCGTTCACGCGCTCCCACTTGGCCTGGATCACGCTCTCGGCGCCTTGCGACTTGATGGTCTCGATGGCGGTCAGGCTCTCGATCAACGTGGCGTTGCGCTGCGCCGAGGCCTTGTATGTCGTCTGCGAGAGTTCGTGCAGGCGGTGCTGCAGGATGTAGCCGACGATGAGGATGATCACCGCGGCGACGATCACCGGTAGCGCGATCCACGGCGAGATCCACGCGAGTACGACGACGAAGATCAGCGCGAACGGCAGGTCGATCAGCGTGGTGACGGTGCTGGAGGCGATGAAGTCGCGCACCTGCTCGAAGCCGCGCAGGCTGGAGGCGAACGAGCCGACCGACTCGGGCCGGTGCTCGAGCCGCATGCCGAGCACGCGCTCCATCAGGCGGGCCGAGATGCGCACGTCGATGCGCGCGCTGGCCTCGTCGACGAAATGGCTGCGCAGCGAGCGCATGAACAGATCGGCGCCGATCACGAGCACCACGCCGATGGCCAGCGCCCACAGTGTTTCGACGGCATGGTTGGGCACGACGCGGTCGTAGACGTTCATCGAGAACATCGGGAACGCGAGCGCGAAGACGTTGATCATCAGCGCCGCCCACAGCACGTCGCGGTAGACGAAGCGTTGCTCCAGCAGCGCGCCCCAGAACCAGTGCGCCGACTTGAGCTTGCCGGTCTCGGGTGAGCTGGTCTCGTCGCTGCTCTGCGTGCGCGAGTCGAACCGGAAGTGCGGGCGCACGAACAGCACGACGCCGGTGAAGCTCTCGGTGATCGCGGCGTGGTCGAGCCTGATCGAACCCTGGCCCGTCTCGGGCAGCAGCACGCGGGCCGAGCGGGCCTGCGTTTCGGGGTCGACGTCCCAGCCGGTCAGCACGCAGGCGCGGTCGTCCTTCAGGATCAGGATCGTCGGCAGCGCGGCCGCGTCGATGCGTTCGAGCGGCATGCGCTGCAGCCGCGCGGACATGCCGACGCGGGCCGCGGCGCGCTCTGCCAGGTCCAGCCGCAGCCGGCCGCCGGTGAGCGGGAGGCCCGCGCTCAGCGAGGCACGGGTCGCGGCCTGGCCATTGAGACGGCAGACCTCGACTAGGCAATCGAGCAGCGGATCGGGGTGGATCAGGTCTTCGCGCAGCAGCCGCGTCGCCGCGACAGGCGCGGCCGCGTCGGGCAGCTGGGCGGGCGCAGTGGTCGTGAGCAGGGTGGCGTGTTCGGTCATCGGGCGGATCGTGGGCGTCACTCGATATCGGCGCAATGCAACTCGAATTGACCCTTGCGCCGGTCGGCGAAGTAGTACTTCAGGGTATCCCGCACGGTGCGGAAGGCGAGTTCGTCCCAGGGGATCTCGTCTTCGGTGAAGAGCTGGGCCTCGATCGTCTCGGGTCCGGGTGCGAACACCGTGTCGAGCAGCCGCGCGCGAAAGTACAGGTGCACCTGCCCGACCCGCACGACGCTGAGCACCGAGAGCAAGCCTTGCATCTCGAAGTGCGCGCCGGCCTCCTCCTCGGTCTCGCGGGCGGCGCCTTGTGCGACGGTCTCGCCCAGTTCCATGAAGCCGGCAGGCAGCGTCCACAGGCCGTAGCGTGGCTCGATGTTGCGTCGGCACAGAAGCACCTGGTCGCCCCACACCGGCACCGTGCCGACCACGTTCAGCGGGTTCTCGTAGTGCACGCGGTGGCAGACGGTGCAGGTGGCGCGCTCGCGGTTGTCGTCCGCGGGGACCGCATAGACGGTCGCGCCGCCGCAGGTCTTGCAGTGCTTGAAGCTGCGTGCGCTGAACGGGGTGAACATGGGCGCGAGTGTAGCTGTGCGATGCGCGGCGGCATCGCGTGCAAACCACGCTGCGTGGCATGATTCCACGGCCCGTTCACCAAGGATCGCAGACCATGAACTTCGTCTTCACGCCGCCCGCGTTGCCCACCGTTCCCGTTCAGGGCGGTGCGGCAGGAGAGCAGTTTCCGGTGCGCCGCATCTACTGCGTCGGCCGCAACTATGTAGAGCACGCGATCGAGATGGGGCACAGCGGCCGCGAGGCGCCGTTCTTCTTCATGAAGCCGGGCGATGCGGTGCTGCCGGTCGCCGAGGGCGAGGTCGGTCAGATGCACTACCCGACGCTGAGCAAGAGCCTGCACCACGAGCTCGAACTCGTCGTGGCCATCGGCAAGGGGGGACGCGACATCCCGGCCGCGCAGGCGTTGGAACATGTGTGGGGCTATGCCGTGGGCCTGGACATGACGCGCCGCGACCTGCAGGCCGACGCGAAGAAGCTGGGCCGGCCGTGGTGCATCGCGAAGGGTTTCGACGAGTCGGCGCCGATCGGGCCGATTCGCCGCGCCACGGACTGCAAGCTGACCGCCGACACCTTGATCGCGCTCGACGTCAACGGCAAGCCGCGCCAGGCCAGCACGCTCGGCAAGCTGATCTGGAGCGTGGCCGAGATCATCGAGCACATCTCGAAGGCCTGGGCGCTGCAACCGGGCGACCTGATCTTCAGCGGCACGCCCGAAGGCGTGGCCGCGGTGGAGGTCGGCGACACGCTCAGCGCACGCATCGACGGCGTCGGCTCGCTGGTCGTGAGGATCATCTGATGCAGCTCTACAACTACTTCCGTTCGTCGGCCTCGTACCGCGTGCGCATCGCGCTCGCGCTGAAGGGCCTGGACTGCGAGCTCGTGCCCGTGCACCTCGTGCGCAACGAGCAGCTGGCCGAGCCCTTCGTCGCGATCGCACCGAGCAAGCTCGTGCCGTTGCTGGTCGATGGCGATGCCGTGCTCGCGCAGTCGATGGCGATCATCGAGTACCTCGACGAGACGCACCCCACGCCCAGCCTGCTGCCCGGCGACGCGGCGGCGCGAGCCCGCATCCGCGGGCTCGCGCAGAGCGTGGCCTGCGAGATTCATCCGCTGAACAACCTGCGCGTGCTGCGCTACCTCGTGCACGACCTCAAGTTGAGCGAGGACGACAAGAGCCGCTGGTACCGGCACTGGGTCGAGTCCGGGCTGGAGGCGGTGGAGAAGCAGCTGGCGTCGCCCGCGACCGGCCGCTTCTGCCATGGCGACACGCCGACGCTGGCCGACTGCACGCTTGTGCCGCAGATCCTGAACGCGCAGCGCTTCGAGTGCCGCCTGGAGCACGTGCCGACCGTGATGCGCGTGTTCGGTGAGTGCATGACGCTCGACGCGTTCTCGAAGACCCAACCTTCTGCCTACCCCGAGCCCGCCTGATGCGTCATCCGGAATGGCTGGTGCCTGAGTGGGCTGCGGCGGGTGTCGGTGCGCTGATGACGACGCGCGCCGGCGGCGTCAGCAGCGCGCCGTTCGATCGCCTGAACCTGCGCGCCGCCGTCGGCGACGATCCGCTGGCGGTCTGGCAGAACCAGCGCATCGTCGAGCAGGCGATCGGTGCGACCCCGGTCTACCTGAATCAGGTGCATGGTCGTGGCGTGGTCCGGGTTACGGCCGCCGATGCGCTCCCCGGTGCGCCGGTCCGCGACGCCGACGCGAGCGTCACCACCGAGCCCGGCATCGCCTGCACAGTGCAGGTGGCCGACTGCCTGCCGGTGCTGTTCGCCGCGCCGGGTGGGCGCGCCGTCGGCGCTGCCCATGCCGGCTGGCGCGGTCTCGCGCTCGGCGTGCTGGCGGCGACGGTGCAGGCAGTCTGCGAGGCGGCGGCGTGCGAGCCGGGCGAGCTCAAGGCCTGGCTGGGCGCGTGCATCGGCCCGGCGCAATTCGAGGTGGGTGCCGACGTGCTCGAAGCCTTCGGTGCCGGCCCCGGCTCACCGCACTTCAGGCCCCGCGCACCGGGCAAGTGGCTGGCCGATCTGCCCGCGCTCGGCCGCGACCGGCTGCAGGCCGCTGGGGTGCGCGAGATCAGCGGCGGCGGCTGGTGCACCGTCAGCGACCCATCACGGTTCTTCTCGTTCCGGCGTGACCGCGTCACCGGTCGCATGGCCGCCCTGGTCTGGATCGAGCGCAGCCCGCTCGGCTGAGCGCCGCGCCCGGCGCCGCGCGGGGCTGAAGAACAGGTAGCCGACGATTCCCAGCGGCAGTAGCCCGTACAGCAGCAAAGTGACCAGTGCACCCAGCAACGTCCCGTTGCTGCTCGTCGCCTCGACCACCGCGACCATCCCGACGACGTAGAGCCACGCGACCGCGATCAGCAGCATCTTGTTCTTTCTCAATGATCTTGTCTGATTGTGAAATTCAATGTCACCATGTGGCATCAACGGGTTAGACTGCGGATATACAAACCCGGAAGACTCACGTAAAACCAGCCACAGCAGCTGGGCTCGAGGCCGTGCGAGAAAACTCAGGAGACCTATGAAGACCAAGCCCGATTCTGCGGCCCCGCCAGTGCCCGATTTCGCCGCAAGCGCGCAGGCCATGGGCGCCACGATGAGCGAGATGTGGAAGACCATGTCGGGCCTGAGCCTGCCGGTGCCGGCGATGGCCGAACTGCAGGGCAGCTACCTGAAGCAATCCACCGAGCTGTGGAACCAGACGCTGCAGCACACGCCCGCGGCGACCTCGGACAGGCGTTTCGCCGCGAAGGAATGGGCGGCCAACCCGGCCAGCGCGTTCCTCGCGCAGATGTACCTGCTGAACGCGCGCACGCTGATGCAGATGGCTGACAAGGTCGAGGGCGACGAGAAGACCCGCGCGCGCATCCGGTTCGCGGTGCAGCAATGGGTCGACGCGACCTCGCCGAGCAACTATCTCGCGCTCAACCCCGAAGCGCAGCGCAAGGCGCTCGACACCCAGGGCGAGAGCCTGGCCCACGGCATCAAGCAGTTGCTTCATGACGTGGAGCAAGGCCACGTGTCGCAGACCGACGAGAGCCTGTTCGAGGTCGGCCGCAACGTGGCGACGAGCGAGGGCTCGGTGGTGTTCGAGAACGAGCTGTTCCAGCTCATCGAATACAAGCCGCTGACGGCGAAGGTGTTCGAGCGGCCGATGCTGTTCGTGCCGCCCTGCATCAACAAGTACTACATCCTCGATCTGCAGCCCGAGAACTCGCTGATCCGCCACACCGTGGCGCAGGGCCACCGCGTGTTCGTCGTGAGCTGGCGCAATGCCGACGAGAGCATCAAGAACTTCACCTGGGACCAGTACATCGAGGACGCCGCGATCCGCGCGATCGGCGTCGTGCAGGACATCACCGGCAGCGAGAAGATCAACACGCTCGGCTTCTGCGTCGGCGGCACGATCCTCTCGACGGCGCTGGCCGTGCTCGCGGCCCGCGGCGAGAAGCCCGCGGCCAGCGTCACGTTGCTGACGACCTTCCTCGACTTCACCCACACCGGCGTGCTCGACCTCTTCATCGACGAGACCATGGTGAAGATGCGCGAGATGGCCCTCGGCCCGAAGAGCCCGGGCGGCGGCAACCTGCTCAAGGGCCAGGAGCTCGCGACCACGTTCAGCTTCCTGCGACCGAACGACCTGGTCTGGAACTATGTCGTCGGCAACTACCTGAAGGGCGAGACGCCGCCGCCGTTCGACCTGCTGTACTGGAACAGCGACAGCACCAACCTGCCGGGCCCGATGTACTGCTGGTACCTGCGCAACACGTACCTCGA
>JBDTVC010000255.1:0-7049 GCA_040007475.1 Burkholderiales bacterium | reverse complement strand
AGTGACCGTCGCGGGCCGCATCGATCTCTTCGCCGCTGAGCTTGGCGACGTTGCGACCGAGGTAGTCGTGCGCCGACAGGCAGTAGTCGCAGCCGTTGAACTCCGCCACGGCCAGCGCGATGCGCTCGCGCAGCTTCGCGTCGAGCTTGCCCTTGTTCAACGCGCCGTTCAGGGACAGATAGCCTTCGAGCGCGGCCGGGCTGTGGCCGACGAGCCTCATCAGGTTGGGCACGACGCCGAGCTGCTGCTTGACGGCGGCGAGCAGGGGCTTGGAGGCTTCGAGGGATTGCTCGACGGACGGGATGCTGATGCGTGACATGGAGGATCTCCTAAGGGGTTGGTACTGAACCGAGTTGGCATTCGCCGTGTGTTCAGCGAATGGATGGACTGTGTCTGAGGTGCCGACTGGCGAGAATGGCCGCACGAACCAACACACCGTTCCGCAGCGAGGAATGATGGGACGCCGGCATCGGTTTGATCCTCGCCTTTGAGGAGCGCGCGTCAGTCTGAGTGCACGCGGCTCGAGCGGTTGTTTGCATGAGACTGCCTCGGTACGCACGTCGGCCCAGCGCAGGCGCACCAGTTGCTCGATGCGTTGCCCGCCGATCAGCAGGTGAAGGTGCAGGCACTTGCCGCGCAGGCCCGGCAATTTCTCGATCAGCCGCCAATAGGTGCGCAGCTCATCGGCCGTCAGGGGTCGCTTGTCCGCGGAGTCGAACCGACCATCCCGGCGGGTCTGTGCGGCCGGATTGACCTGAACAGCTTAGGCCTTGAAGGCGACCGGAATCGACGCCGTCATGCGGACATTGACGACGCACGGGAAGCCTGCCCGCAGGTAGGTTCGGAGCTTGTTCGACGTGCGGCCTTTGCCCTGCTCGGTGGACTGACTGCTGCAGTGGCGCGACGTGCGGAGCCGGACCTTCCATTCCACCGGCTGGGATGACACCCTGCCACCGGCGGAGGTGGCGGACGCTCATATGTCCACCCGCCGCGCGCTCGTCAAGACGCCCGCCTGAAGCGAGCCCGTCGGCCGGCACAGTGGCGCTCAGTAGTGGGGCGGCAGCTCGTCCAGCAGGCTGCGGAAGTGCCCCGTCTCGCCGGCCGCGGCCTGCTCCTGCAGCTGGTCCAGCCGGCGACTCAGTGCGTCGATCTGCGCCTGCTGGCGGGCGATCAGCTGGTTCAAATCGTCGAGCAGATCCTCGGCGAAGCTCGCCTTGATCTCGAGATCGACGAGGCGCTGCTCGACGCGGGGAAGTGATCTGTCCATGACCGCATTGGACACGAGCCTGGCGTCGCTGCGGGCCGCCCGGTCGCTCGTCGGGTCTTCGGGTTTGCACCGGGGACATTTCGTTCCACAACGGGACAACCTGCAGGGCCGGACGCTGCCACGGACGGTGCGGCATAGCATCCCCGCGGCGCCCATACCGGCCCATCTAAAAATACCAGGAGACCTCGATGACGATCAGCTTCAATGTGAATGGCAAATCAGTGGATGTGAAGGCCGAAGCCGACACGCCGCTGCTCTGGGTGATCCGCGACGAGATCGGCCTCACGGGCACCAAGTTCGGTTGCGGCCAGGCCTTGTGCGGCGCCTGCACCGTGCACCTGGACGGCGTGCCGGTGCGCTCGTGCCAGACCCCGGTGTCGGCGGTCGCGGGCAAGAGCGTGTCGACGATTGAATCGATGGCGTCGACCGACATCGGCAAGAAGGTCCAGGCCGCGTGGATCGCGCTCGATGTGCCGCAGTGCGGGTACTGCCAGTCGGGCCAGATCATGAGCGCTGTCGCGCTGCTCAAGAGCACGCCCAAGCCGACCGATGCCGACATCGACAACGCCATGTCCGGCAACATCTGCCGCTGTGGCACCTATCCGCGCATCCGCGCCGCCATCCAGATGGCCGCCGGCGTGAAGGGAGCCTGAGCCATGACGACACTCAAGAACTCCTCGCGTCGCCAGTTCATCCAGACCAGCACGGTCGTCGGCAGCGGCCTCTTCACCGGTGGCCTGCTGGTGGGCTGCGCGATCACCCCCGACAAGGGGCCGATGGCCTTGCGGCCCAGTGCCACGGCTGCGGGCGCGATGCCCAATGCGTGGGTCAAGGTCGGCAGCGACAACGCCGTGACGATCATCTGCGCGCGCGCCGAGATGGGCCAGGGCACGTTCACGTCGATGCCGATGCTGGTGGCCGAAGAACTCGAAGTCGACGTCACCAAGATCCGCGTCGAGATGGCGCCGGCCGGCGAGCCGTACACCAACACGATGGTCGGCGGCCAGCTCACCGGCGGCTCGACCTCGGTGCGCGAAGCCTACGACCGGCTGCGCGTCGCCGGCGCGCAGGCGCGCATGATGCTCGTCGCCGCGGCGGCCGAGCGCTGGAAGGTCGATCCGGCCTCCTGCAAGGTGGCCGATGCGGTGATCACCGGCCCGGGCGGCCAGAAGCTGACCTATGGCGAAGTGGCCGAGGCCGCGTCCAAGCTCACGCCGCCGAAGGACCCGGCGCTGAAGCCCGCGAAGGATTTCAAGAGCCTCGGCAAGTGGGTCAAGCGCCTGGACACCCCGGCCAAGGTCGACGGCAGCGCCGAGTTCGGCATCGACGTCGTGCTGCCCGGCATGCTGTACGCCGCGCTGGCGCAGTGCCCGGTGATCGGCGGCAAGCCCAAGAGCTTCGACGCGGCGCAGGCCAAGGGCATGCCCGGCGTGAAGCACGTGGTGCAGATCAGCGACGGCGTGGCCGTGGTGGCCGACACCTACTGGCACGCCCGCAAGGCGCTCGACACCGTCAAGGTCCAGTGGGACGAGGGTGCCGGCAAGGGCATGAACTCGCCAGCGATCGCGGCGGCCTTGAAGGCCGCCAGCCTCAAGCCCGGGGCCGAGTTCCGCAAGGTCGGCAACTTCGACAGCGGCTTCGGCGCCGCCGCGAAGAAGGTCGAGGCGACGTATGAGCTGCCGTTCCTGTCGCACGCGCCGCTGGAGCCGATGAACTACACCGCGGATGTGCGCAAGGATTCGTGCGTGCTCTACGGCCCGACGCAGTTCCAGCAGGCGGCGGTCGGCGTCGCGGCCGCGGTCACCGGGCTGAAGCCGGAGCAGATCACGATCCGCACCACTTTCCTCGGCGGTGGTTTTGGTCGGCGCATCGACTTCGACTACATCCAGCAGGCGGTCGAGGTCTCGAAGGCCGTGGGGGCGCCAGTCAAGCTGCTGTGGTCGCGCGAAGACGACATGAAGCACGACTTCTATCGCCCCATCAGCCGCCACACGCTGACGGCCGGCCTGGGTGCCAACGGCATGCCGACCGCGTTGAAACTGCACCTGACCTCGCCGTCGGTCACGCAGCGCCTGTTCGCCGCGTTCGTGAAGGACGGGCTCGACCCGTTCATGACCGAGGCGGCCGTGTCGCCGTACGAGATCCCGAACCAGCTCGGTCAGGTCGTGATCCACGACACCGGGCTGCGCGTCGGCTACTGGCGTTCGGTCTCGCACGCGCTGAACGTGTTCGCCAACGAGTCGTTCATCGACGAGCTGGCGGCTGCGGCGGGCAAGGACCCGGTCGCGTACCGGCAGGCGCTGCTGACCAAGGAGCCGCGCTACCTGAAGGTGCTCGCCACCGCCGCGGAGAAGTCGGGCTGGGGCAAGCCGGCCGCGGCCGGCCGTGCGCGTGGCGTCGCGGTGATGGAGGGCTACGGCACCTACCTCGCGATGGTCTCGGAGGTGTCGGTGTCGGGCAAGGACATCAAGGTGCACCGCGTCACGGTCGCAGCCGACGTGGGCAGCATGGTCAACGCCAACATCGTCGCGCAGCAGATCGAGGGCAGCATCATCTTCGGCCTGTCGGCCACCTTGTTCGGCGAGATCACGCTGAAGGACGGCGTCGTCGAGCAGAGCAACTTCCACGACTACCCGGTCGTGCGGATGAACGAGTCGCCGGTGATCGACGTGCACATGATCGCGAGCACCGAGAAGCCGGGCGGCATCGGCGAGCCGAACACCGCGCTGATCGGCCCGTCGATCAGCAACGCGGTCTTCGCCGCAACCGGGAAGCGGCTGCGCAAGCTGCCGCTGAAGCTGGCCTGATCCCAATCGGCCACCCCCGAGGAGGCCCGCTGCGGCGGGCTTTCCTTTTGGCGCTTCTGCTCGCGTGCGGCAGCGCGTCAGCGCAGGACTACGAGCGCGAGGCGCGCTGGTCCAAGGAGACGCTGGCGGCGCTGATGGTCGGCGACGCGGTGCAGATCGAGCAGAAGAACGGTCACCGCTTTCTCGGCCTGTACACGCGCGCCGCGAAGCCGCGCGGTGCGGTGATCGTTGCGCACGGCCGCGGCTGGGGGCCGGATTTCGAGCTCTACGGTGCGCTGCGCACGCTGCTGGCCGAGGCGGGGTATTCCACGCTGTCGATCCAGCTGCCGGTGCTGCCGGGCACCGCCAAGATCGGCGACTACCTGCCGATGTTCCCCGACTCGACCGAGCGCTTCACGCTCGCGGCCGAGTGGCTGCATGCGAAGGGCTACCCGCGCGTGGCGATCGTCTCGCACAGCCTGGGCGCGACGATGGCGAACCAGTACCTGATCACGACGCCGAACCCCGCGGTCGATGCCTGGGTGTTCATCAGCATCGTCAACGGGCTGGAGGACATGTTCCGCATCAAGATCCCGGTGCTCGACGTGTTCGGCACGCTGGACTGGCAGGTGACGCGCTACGGTGCCGACGAGCGGCGCGCGCAGATCCTGAAGGTCGCCGGGTCACAGCAGGTGATCATCCAGGGCGCCGAACACTTCTTCGACCAGCAGCACGACGAGCTGACGCGCGTGATCGTGAACTTTCTGGATCAGGTGCCGATGCAGAAGTAGTCAGCCGTGCAACCGGCTGTGCCGCGGCACGCTGGCGAGCAGGAACTCCATCTGGTCGGCCAGGATGCGGCGCCCGCGCAGGATCATGTCCTCGTGCAGGCTCGGCACGTAGGGCAGGTACATCAGCGACATGTGCGCCTCTTCGGGCATGCGGCTGCCCTTGTGGCCGTTGCAGGGGCGGCACGCGGTGATGCAGTTCATCCAGGAATCAAACCCGCCGCGCGAGGTCGGGATGATGTGCTCGCGCGTCAGGTCATCGCTACGGAAGTGCCCGCCGCAGTACGCGCAGATGCCGCGATCGCGCGCAAACAGCTTGGGGTTGGAGAGCGCGGGGGTCTGCCGCCAGGCCCGGCTCGGCACCGAGCCGCGCACCGCGATGATCGGGTGGACCTCGATGCGCGACTGCAGGCCGGTGCGGCGCTGCATGCCGCCGCGCAAGACATAGAAGGCATCACCCAGCGTCCACGCGACACCGTCGCTTGCATAGATGACGGCCGCTTCCTTGGCCGAGAGCCAGGCCTGAGGCCGGCCCGACACATCGAGTTGCAGTACTTCCATGAGGTCTGTAGCGTAATGCAGACGCCGACTTCCCTCAAGGCCCGGGGTCAAAGACGGCGGCGCCGGCGCAACGTCATCAGGTCGTCACGAGGCAAGTGGGTACAAACCTCGCTGGCGAGCCATCAGGCGCGTGAGGCCGAGCAGCGTGTCGATGTTCGGCGTCGCGACGCCCACGCGTTCGCCGATCTCGCGCACGGCGCTGACGAGCGCGTCGAGTTCGAGCGAACGGCCGGCCAGCGCATCCTGCAGCATCGAGGTCTTGAAGCCGCCGAGCTGGCGCGTGACCGCCATGCGCTCCTCGCCCGATTGCGCGATCGGGCAGCCGACCTCGGCGCCGATGCGCGCCGCCTCCTCCATCGTGCGCAGGATGAAGGCGTGCACGAGCGGGTCGTCGAGGATGCGGTCGGTCTCGGCGCCGGTGAGCGCGGAGACCGGGTTCATCGTCATGTTGCCCCACAGCTTGTACCAGAGGTCCTGACGGATGTTGTTGCTGGCCTCGGCCTTGAAGCCGGCGCTCGCGAGCGCGGCGCAGACCACCTGAGTGCGTGCCGAATCTCCACCCCCGGGCTCACCGACGATCAGCCGGTCGCCGAAGCCGTGGCGGACCAGCCCGGGCTCGGGGCTGGAGCAGGTCAGGTGCACGACGCAGCCCAGCACCTGCGCGAGCGGCAATGCCGCGGCGATCCGGCCCTCGGGGTCGACACTGGCCAGTGCGCCGCCACCGGGCACGGCTTGCAGAAACCACCACGGCACGCCGTTCATCGCCGGCAGCACCACGGTGCCGGGCCGCAGCAGCGGCTGGATCGATGCGCTGGCATCGGCCAGCGCCTGGGCCTTGAGCGCGATGACGACGAGGTCCTGCGGGCCCAGCGTGCGGGCGTCGTCGCTGGCGTGGATGGCGGCGCTGCGCTCGGTTCCGCCCATCACCCACCGCAGCCCCTGCGAACGGACCGCGTTCAACGTGACGCCGCGGGCCAGCGCCGCAACATCGTGCCCGGCTGCGGCGAGCCGCGCCGCGATCAAGCCTCCGACTGCGCCCAACCCAACCACTGCGATCTTCATGCTGCGTCCTCGTGCGTTGCGTCGGCGATGGTAGCTGCGCCCCATGCGCGGGCGAGCCGCAGGCGCTTCTAGGCGTCAATGCCTAGAAAAACACCGGAAATTGCCGCACGGCCCATGCGGCGTTCATGCCATCATCCGCAAAATAGCACGACCGTTCGTTTTATCGGATCCGATCACCTTGAGCCAGAACCCATCCAGCCTGATCGACGTTGACCACCCGCCCGGCCGCCCGCTGATGAAGGGGCGGCAGACGCGCGCCACGATCCTCGACGCCGCGCTCGCGCTGGCCTCGCACATGGGGCTCGAGGGGCTGTCGATCGGCGCGCTCGCCGAGGTCACGCAGATGAGCAAGTCCGGCGTGTTCGCCCACTTCGGCTCGCGCGAGGAGTTGCAGATCTCGGTGGTGCGCGAGTACCACGCGAAGTTTTCCGAGGAAGTCTTCGAGCCGGCGATCAAGGCGCCGCGCGGGCTGCCCCGGCTGCGCGCGCTGTTCGACCGCTGGTTCAAGCGCGTGTCGTACGAGATCGACGCCGGCTGCATCTACATCAGCGGCGCGGTCGAGTTCGACGACCGGCCCGGCCCGGT
>JBDTVC010000254.1:0-7057 GCA_040007475.1 Burkholderiales bacterium | reverse complement strand
AAGCTCGCCTGGCGCCAACGCGAAGGCCAGCCGGTGAGCGGCGGCGAGTTCAGCGCGCAGCGGCTCGATGTCGGGCTGATGGCGCAGGTCGCGAGCCGCGTGCCGCTCGGCGACGCGCTTCGCAAGCTGCTTGCCGATGTCGCGCCGAAAGGCCTGATCACCGACCTCGCGACCTCGTGGGAGGGCCCGCTCGACGCGCCGCTGCGCTACCGCGCGAAAGGCACGCTGGCGAATCTGGCGCTCGCGGCGCGCCCGTCGAGCGAGCCGCACGGCGTCGGCCGCCCGGGCCTGCGCGGTGCCACCGTGCAGATGGAGGCGACCGAGGCCGGCGGCAGCGCGCGCATCGCGATCAACGGCGGCTGGATCGACCTGCCCGGCGTGTTCGACGAATCGCTGTTGGCGCTCGACCAGCTGAACGCGCAGCTGCTGTGGAAGATCGAGCCGGTCGTGGCCGCCGCGGGCGCCGCCAGCGCGCCGCCGAAGCTGACCGTGCAGGTCAAGGAAGCGCGCTTCTCGAACGTCGATGCGAGCGGCGAATTGACCGCGCTGTGGAGCTCGGGCGCCGGCACCGGCGTCGCGCGCGGCGGGCGCTTCCCGGGCCGCCTCGAACTCGACGCGAAGCTCGCCAATGGCGTCGCCGAGCACACCTATCGCTATCTGCCGATGGGCTTGCCCAAGGGCACGCGCGACTACCTCGAACAGGCAATCCAGAGCGGCCGGATCGCGAGCGCGAATTTCCACGTCAAGGGCGATCTGTGGGAGTTTCCGTTCTTCAGCGCCAAGAGCAGCAAGGACGGCGAGTTCCGCATCAGCGCGAAGATCGAGAACGCCGGTTTCGCGTTCGTGCCGAGCACGCCGACCGCCACCTCGCCATGGCCTGCGCTCGCGAAGACCAACGTCGATTTGCTGCTCGACCGCGGCACGCTCGAGCTGCGCAACGGCAGCACGCAGATCGGCGCGGTCGAGTTTCCCAAGGTGCAGGTCGCGATCCGCAACCTCGACACCGAGCCGGTGCTGACGCTCGACGGCGCCGGCCGCGGCCCGCTGGCCGAGATGCTGCGCGTCGTCAACACCACGCCGGTCGGCGGCTGGATCGACAAGGCGCTCGACGCCAGCACCGCGAGCGGCGCGGTCGACCTGAAGCTGAACCTGACGATCCCGCTGAACAAGATCGAGGCGACCGGTGTGAAGGGCAGCGTCACGCTGGCGGGCGCGAGCGCGAAGCTCTACGGCGGCGACGCCACGTTCGACGGCGGCTCGCAGCCCGACGGCTCGGTGCGCTTCAACGGCCAGGGCACGGTCAGCGCCGACGGCCTGCGCCGCGCCACCGAGCTCGGCCAGCTCGCGCGCGCGGCGGGCTCGCTCGCGGGCCAGGCGAGCTACCGCGCGAGCCTGGGCTTCGTGCGTGGCCGGCCCGATCTGAATGTCACCAGCAACCTCGTCGGCCTGGCAATCAACCTGCCGGCGCCGCTCGCAAAGAGCGCCGAGACGCCGCTGGCGATGCGCTTCGCGACGACGGTCGATGCCGGCGCTGCAGGCACCACGCCGCCGCCCGCACTGCGCGACACGCTGCGCTTCGAGCTCGGCAACATCGTGCAGGCGAGCTACCTGCGCGAGCTCGGCGGTGAGCAGCCGCGCGTGCTGCGCGGCGGCATCGGCGTGATGGAGCCGGCGCCGCAGCCGGCGAACGGCGTCGCCGCGAGCATCAACCTCACGAAGCTCGTCACCGACGAATGGGAGGCCGCCGGCGACAAGCTTTTCGGCGCCGCCGATGCGCGTGACGCGAGTGGCAAATCCGCCTACGAGCCCGACACGATTGCGCTGCGCGTGCAGGAGCTCGTCGCCGGCCAGCGGCGGCTCACCCGCGTCTCGGCCGGGCTCTCGCAAGAGGCCGGGGTCTGGCGCGCGAACGTCGATGCCGACCAGCTGAGCGGCTATGTCGAGTACCGCGTGCCGACCCGGCGCGGCGGCGCGGCCACCGCCGGCGGGCGGGTCTACGCGCGGCTCTCGCGCCTGTCGCTGCCGAAGGGCGACGACGAACAGGTCGAGAGCCTGCTCGACCAGCAGCCCGCGAGCATGCCGGCGCTCGATGTGGTGGTCGACGATTTCGAGCTGCACGGCAAGCGGCTCGGGCGGGTCGAGGTCGAGGCCTTGAACCGCTCGGGCCCGCAGGGTCGCGACTGGCAGCTCTCGAAGTTCAACATCACGCTGCCCGAGGCCCAGCTCACAGCCACCGGCCAGTGGGCTGCGACCGGCGCGCCGGCAGCACGCGGTGCACCCGCACCGCGCCGCGCCGTGATGGATTTCAAGCTGCAGGTCAGCGACAGCGGCGCGCTGCTCGACCGGCTCGGCACGCCGAAGGCGATCCGCGGCGGCAAGGGCCAGCTCTCGGGGCAGATCGGGTGGCTGGGTTCGCCGTTCGCACTCGATTACGCGAGCCTCGGCGGTCAGATCAACGTGGCGGTCGATTCCGGCCAGTTCCTGAAGGTCGACCCGGGCGCGGCACGGTTGCTCGGCGTGCTGAGCCTGCAGTCGCTGCCGCGGCGCTTGTCGCTCGACTTCCGCGACCTGTTCCAGGAAGGCTTCGCGTTCGACAGCATCACCGGCGACGTGAAGATCGGCCAGGGCGTGGCCGTGACCAACAACCTGCGGATGCGCGGCGTGCAGGCGCTGGTGCTGATGGAAGGCAATGCCGACATCGCGCGCGAGACGCAAGACCTGCGCGTCGTCGTCGTGCCCGAGATCAACGCCGGCACCGCGGCGCTCGCCTACGCGGTGATCAACCCGGCGATCGGGCTCGGCGCCTTCCTCGCGCAGGCGATTCTGAAGAAGCCGTTGACGGCCGCCGGCACGCGCGAGTTCCATGTGAGCGGGCCGTGGGCCGACCCGAAGGTCGAGCGCGTCGAGCGCAAGTTGGGCGATGATGTGCCATCGGTCGAAGAGGCTTCCTCCGGCCCCGCAAAGAAGTGAGGCTCCCCGCATGAAGATCGCCGCGCTGCAGATGGTTTCCACGACGAGCGTCGAGACGAATCTCGCCACGGCGCGCCGCCTGATCGCGCACGCTGCGGGCGACGGCGCCGAGTTGGTCGCGCTGCCCGAATACTTCTGCCTGATGGGCCGGGCCGATCGCGACAAGCTCGCGGTCGCCGAGGCGCCGGGCGAAGGACCGATCCAGTCGATGCTCGCGCAGGCCGCGCGCGAGCACGGTGTGTGGGTGATCGGCGGCACCTTGCCGATCCGCTCCAACGATCCCGACCGCGTGCTGAACTCGAACTGCGTCTACGCGCCCGACGGAACGCTCGCGGCGCGCTACGACAAGATCCACCTGTTCCGCTACGACAACGGCCGCGAACACTACGACGAGGGTGTCGCGATCCGCGCCGGCGACACGCCGACGACGGTGCAGGCCGGCCCGCTGCGCGTGGGTTTGAGCGTCTGCTACGACCTGCGTTTTCCCGAGCTGTACCGCGAGCTCAGTTTCGCGGCCGGCCAGCCACCGTGCGATCTGCTCTCGGTGCCGGCCGCGTTCACGCACACGACAGGCCTCGCGCACTGGGAGCTGCTGCTGCGCGCCCGCGCGGTCGAGAACCAGTGCTACGTCATCGCCGCGGCGCAGGGCGGCCGGCACGAGAACGGCCGCCGCACTTTCGGCCACAGCATGGTGATCGACCCGTGGGGCGAGGTGCTCGCGGTGGTCGACGAAGGCGAGGGCATCGCGCTCGCCGAGATCGACCCGGCGCGCATCGCCTCGGTGCGCTCGCAGCTGCCGGCGCTGGAGCACCGACGCATCGGCTGAAGGTTCAGGCCAGCTCGGCGTTGATCGCCGCGAGCGCGGCCGAGCCGGGGCAGAGTTGCGCATCGCTCAGGCGATTCAGCGGCTCGTCGACCGTGTTCAGGTGCTCGTGCAGGTCTTGCGCCGCAGCGTTCACATACAAGAGACCGGTCAGGATCTCGCCGCGCGACTCGTGCGCAGCGATGTGCGTCATCGCCGCGAGCCGGTCGCCGGCGTCGTAGCCGGCCGCGAGCTTGCGCAGACGCAGCACGCTGCCGTCGTGCTGCGTCACCTCGATCACCTCGCCGGGCGCGTACATCGCGGTGATCGCGTCGCGGTGCGGCATGAAATCGAGCCGGTTCACGGCCTCGTTGTGGGCGCGCACGTAGTCGTAGCTCTTGGTGCTGCCGGCATGGTTGTTGAACGCGACGCAGGGGCTGATCACGTCGATCAGCGCCGCGCCGTGGTGGCGCATCGCGCCCTTGATCAGCGGGATCAGCTGCTCCTTGTCGCCCGAGAAACTGCGCGCCACGTAGCTCGCGCCGAGCTGCAGCGCGAGCGCGACCAGGTCGATCGCCGCGTCGGTGTTGACGACGCCCTTCTTGCTCTTGCTGCCCCGATCGGCGGTGGCCGAAAACTGGCCTTTGGTCAGGCCATACACGCCGTTGTTCTCGACGATGTAGGTCATGTTGACCCCACGCCGCATCGCGTGCGCGAACTGCCCGAGGCCGATGCTCGCCGAGTCGCCGTCACCCGACACGCCGAGGTACAGCAAGTCACGATTCGCGAGGTTCGCGCCGGTGGCCACGGAAGGCATGCGCCCGTGCACGGTATTGAAGCCGTGCGAAGCGCCGAGAAAGTAGTCGGGCGTCTTCGACGAGCAGCCGATGCCCGAGAGTTTCGCGACGCGGCGCGGCTCGATGTCGAGCTCCCAACACGCTTGCACCAGCGCCGCCGAGATCGAGTCGTGGCCGCAGCCGGCGCACAGCGTGCTGATCTTGCCTTCGTAGTCGCGGCGTGTGAAGCCGAGGGCATTCTTCTGCAGCGTCGGATGATGGAGCTTGGGTTTGGCGAGGTAGGTCATGCCGCTTGCCCCTTCTTGATCGGCTCGACGTTGTGAGCACGAATGTGCGATGCAATCGCCTCGGTGATGAAGCGCGCGGTGATCGGCGTGCCGTCGTAGTGCAGGATCGGCTCCAGTTTCGCCGGGTTGATCTGGTGCTCGGTGACGATCAGCGTGCGCAGCTGCGCGTCGCGGTTCTGTTCGACGACGAACACGGTGTCGTGTGCCGCGATGAACTGATCGAGCGCGGCGCTGAACGGGAACGCCCGCACCCGCAGCACGTCGACATGCACGCCCTGGGCCTGCAGGGCATCGAAGGCCTCGTTCATCGCCGGGCTGGTCGAGCCGAAGTGGATCACGCCGAACTGGGTCGGCTTGGCGGCATCGCGGCGGATCGGCTGCGGCACCAGTTCTTTCGCGGTCTCGAACTTGGTCAGCAGCCGCTGCACGTTGTACATGTAGTCGGGGCCGGCTTCGGAGTAGCGCGCGTAGGAATCACGTGTGGTGCCGCGCGTGAAGTAGGCGCCCTTGTTCGCGTGCGTGCCCGGCAGCGTGCGGTACGGGATGCCGTCGCCGTCGACATCGAGGTAACGGCCGAATTCCTTGCCCGCGTCGAGTTCTTCGGCGGTCATCACCTTGCCGCGGTCCATCTGCACGGTGTCGTCCCACTCGAGTGGGTCGCACAGGCGGTGGTTCATGCCGATGTCGAGGTCGGTCATCAGGAATACCGGCGTCTGGAGGCGATCGGCGAGGTCGAGGCATTTGGCGCCAAACTCGAAGCACTCCTTCGGGTCTTCAGGGAACAGCAACACATGCTTGGTGTCGCCGTGCGAGGCATAGGCGCAGCTGATGATGTCGGCCTGCTGGGTGCGCGTGGGCATGCCGGTGCTCGGGCCGCCGCGCTGCACGTTGATGATCGTGACCGGGATCTCGGCGAAGTACGCGAGGCCGATGAACTCGGTCATCAGCGACACGCCCGGCCCCGACGTGCAGGTGAACGCGCGCGCGCCGTTCCAGCCCGCACCGGTGACGATGCCGATCGACGCGATCTCGTCCTCGGCCTGCACGATCGCGAACTTGTTCTTGCCCGTCGCCTTGTCGACGCGCAGCTTGCCGCAGTACTTCTGGAACGCCTCGGCGACCGAGGACGACGGCGTGATCGGGTACCACGCGCACACCGTGGCGCCGCCGTACACGCAGCCCAGCGCGGCGGCGGCGTTGCCTTCCATGAAGATGCGCTGGCCGACCGCGTCGCGCCGCTCGATCTTCAGCCCCAGCACATCGCCGAGGTATTCCTGCCCGTGGTGCAGGCCCATCATGAAGGCATCGAGGTTGGGCTGGATCAGCTTGGCCTTGCCCTTGTACTGCTCGCCGAGCAGCGTCGCGATCACCTCGGGTTCGATGCCCAGCATCGCCGCGAGCACGCCGACGTAGACGATGTTCTTCAGCAGCTGGCGTTCGCGCGGGTCCGTGTAGCGCGTCGCGCACAGGTCGGTCAGCGGCACGCCGAGCACGTGAATGTCGTCGCGGAATTTGCTCGCCGGCATCGGCTTGCTGCTGTCGTACATCAGGTAGCCGCCGGGCTCGATCTCGGCGACATCCTTGTCCCAGGTCTGCGGGTTCATCGCGACCATCAGATCGACGCCGCCGCGACGCCCGAGCCAGCCCTGCTCGTTGACGCGCACCTCGTACCAGGTCGGCAACCCCTGGATGTTGCTCGGGAAGATGTTGCGCGGGCTCACCGGCACGCCCATGCGCAACAGGCTGCGCGCGAACATCTCGTTGGCCGACGCCGAACCCGAGCCGTTGACGTTGGCGAACTTGACGACGAAATCGTTGACCGCTTCGATGCGGGGCTTGGCGGCGCTCATCTCAGATGGCCCTCGTGGTCGATGGGTTCTTGTCACGACAGCCGCGCCCGGCCTGCGTCAGGTCGATCAGGAACTTCTGCATGTCCCACGCGCCCGTCGGGCAGCGCTCGGCGCACAGGCCGCAGTGCAGGCAGACATCTTCGTCCTTGATCATCACGCGGCCGGTCTTCAAGTCGCTCGACACATACAGCGCCTGATCGGCGTGGCGCGCCGGCGCGCTCAGCCGTGTGCGCAGATCGGCTTCGTCGCCGTTCGCGGTGAAGCTGATGCAATCCGTCGGGCAGATGTCGACGCAGGCATCGCACTCGATGCACTGGCCGGTGTTGAACACGGTCTGCACGTCGCAGTTCA
>JBDTVC010000253.1:0-7072 GCA_040007475.1 Burkholderiales bacterium | reverse complement strand
AGTGTCGCGGTCGTCCGGCACGTAGCCGCGATCGCCGGTGTTGGAGACGATCACCTGCACCTCGCCGGCCGCGAGCGCACGCACGCGCGCCCAGTCCGCGTCGGCGTCCGCGCGCAACGCGCAGACCACCGCGTGGCAGTGGGTCGTCGAGTCGACTTGGCGGCCGTCGGTCATGCCGCGCACGCGAACCGGATAGCCGCCGCCCGCGTTGAACGCCGCAACGCGTGCCGCGCTCTCGGTGCTGGCCGTGGTCTGCACCACCGTGATGGAACCCAGCGCCTCGCCACGGGCGAGCGCCTGCGAGACGAACAGATCCACGTGAGCCTGCAGGAAGCGGCTGGTACCGAACTGGAGGATGGGCGTGGTCACGTTCATGGCACGCGGCTCAGCACTCGACGATGGCCTTGACGACGCCTTCGGCCGGATCGAGCAGCCGCGCGAACCCGGTCGGGACCTGGTCGAGCGGCAGGCGGTGCGTGTTCAGCGCGGCGTCCGGGATCAAGCCGGCACGCATCGCCGTCAGCACCGTCTCGAAGTCTTCCATCGTCGCGTTGCGGCTGCCCAGCAGCGTGGCCTCGCGCTTGTGGAACTCGGGATCCGAGAAGCTGATGTTGTCGCGCACGATCGAGATCAGCACGTACTTGCCGCCATGCGCGATGAACTTGAAGCCGCGCTCCATCGCGCGCGCGTTGCCGGTCGCGTCGAACACGACATCGAAGAACTCCTCGCCGGTGAGCTGTGCCAGCTCCGCCTCGTCGTCCGGCCCGATCAGCACGCCGGCATGCACGCCGAGCTGGTCCCGGCAGAAGGCGAGCCGCTCGGGGCGGGTGTCGAGCGCCGTGACCTTGGCACCGCGCAGGCGCGAGAACGTCAGCGCCGCCATGCCGATCGGGCCCACGCCGACGACCAGCACACGCTGACCGGCCTGGACTTCCGCGCGACGCACGGCGTGCGCGCCGATGGAGAGGAACTCGACCATCGCGGCCTGGTCGAGCGTGACGCCTTCGGCCTTGTGCACGAATTGCTGCGGCACGCTGAGGTACTCGGTGAACGCGCCGTCGCGATGTACGCCGAGCACCTGGATGTTGACGCAGCAGTTGGTCTTGCCATGACGACACGCGACGCAGTGCCCGCAGGACAGATAGGGCATCACGAACACGGGATCGCCGGCGGCCAGGTCGCTGCCCGCCGGCGCCTGTTCCACGAGGCCCGAGAGCTCGTGCCCCATGACACGCGGGTACTGCAGGTACGGCTGATTGCCGGTGTAGATGTGCAGGTCGGTTCCGCACACGCCCACGCGCTTCACGCGCAGCAGCACCTCGTCGGCCTGGGGTGTCGGCATGGCACGTTGCTCGGCTCGCAAGACGCCGGGTGTTTCGCAGATGACAGTCAGCATGGGTGTCCTAGGTGAGTCGGATCAATCGAGGTGGAAGACCTGTTCCATGGCGGCCCAATGCTCGCCGGGTGAACGCGTCGCGAGTGGCACCTGGCACGGGGTGCAGAGCTCCCACCAGCGCCGCGTCTCGGCATCGGCCGCGATCGCCGCGGCGTCGGCCGCGAAGTCGCTGCCGTGGTACTCCCAGTAGCCGAACAGCAGGTTCTCGGGTTCGCGCAGAAAGATCGTGTAGTTCTCGATGTGCGACCTTCGCAGCCGCTCCAGCACGCCGGGCCACACCGCGGCATGGAGCCGCTTGTATTCGGCGACGTGAGCCGGCGCGATGCCGATGACCATGCCCATTCGTTGCATCAGGACCTCCGCGGCTCAATCGAGCCGATAGAACAGGCGCGCATTGCCGCCGAAGATCGCGTCCAGCAAAGCGTCGTCGATGCCCGGTTGCGCGGCGCACAGGCGATGCGCCATCGCGATCCAGCTGTCGTAGTCGCCCGCCAGGTTCAGGACCGGCCAGTCGCTGCCCCACATCAGACGTTGCGCGCCGAAGCTCGCGAACAGGTGGTCGATGCAGGGTCGCAGCCCCGCGTCGTCCCGGCGCTCGCCGGCCTCGGTCAACAGGCCCGAGACCTTGCAGTGCACGTTCGGCAGTGCGGCCAGCGCCGCCATGTGGCGGTGCCAGGGTTGCCACGCGGCCCGCGCGATGTCCGGCTTGGCGGCGTGGTCGATGACGATCGGCAACCGCGCATGCCGGCGCGCGAAGGCGAGCAGGGCGGGCAGGTGCTGTGGCTTCACCAGCGCGTCCAGGGACAAGCCGTTGGCGAGCATCGCGGCGACGGCGGGATCGAGCGCGGGGTCGTCGATCCAGTGCTCGTCCGCGATGTCCTGGAGCATCGGGCGCAGCCCTTTCAGCTTGCGGTGCTGGGCGAGCGCATCGATGCGAATGGCGGCGTCGTCCGCCTTCATGTCGACCCAGCCGACGACCCCGAGCACGAACGCGCGCCGTGCCGCGAGGCTCAGCAGCGACGCCGTGTCCTCGGGTGTCGGCAGCGATTGCACGAGCACCGTGCCGTCGACGCGGCAGCGTTGCAGGCAGGGCACCAGATCGGCCGGCGTGAAGTCTCGATACAGGGGCGCCAGCGACGGCGGCGGCCAATGCTCGCGCCGCTGCGCGATGCGCCAGAAGTGTTGGTGGGCGTCGATGCGCATGGTCGCGCTCACGCCGTGGGCAGCGGCGCGCGGCCGTCGATCAGGCCGCGCTGGTTCAGCGCCTGCCAGAAGCGCTGCGGGATCGGCGTCTCGAGCCAGGCGATGACCTGGTGCAACTCGGCCTCGTTGTGCGCACCGGCGACGCACGAGACCACCGCCGGGTGCGCGAGCGGAAACTGCAGCGCCGCCGCCGGCAGCGGCACGTCGAATTCGGCGCAGACGGCCCGCAGGCCTCGCACCCGTTCGAGCACGGCAGGGGGAGCTGTCGCGTAGTTGAAGGTGCTGCCGCCCGCCAGCACACCGGAGTTGAAGGGGCCGGCGACGACGATCGCAGTGCCGCGCGCCAGGCAGTCGTCGAGCAAGGGCGCCAGAGACTCCTGCTCGAGCAGCGTGTAGCGGCCGGCGAGCATCGCGCAGTCGAGGTCGAACTCGCGCATGCTGGCGTGCACGGCCTGCCACTCGTTCACGCCGAGCCCGACCGCGCGGACCACGCCGCTGCGGCGCAGCGACTCGAGCGCGCGAAAGCCGCCGCCGTCCGTCAACTGCTGCCAGTACAGACCGTGGAGCTCGCCATGCGTTGCGGCGCCGATGTCGTGCACGTAGAGCATGTCGACGTGGGTCAGCCCGAGTCGTTGCAGGCTCTCGTCGAGCGAGCGCATCACGCCGTCGTGCGTGTAGTCGTAGTGAGGGCGAAAGGGCAGCGGGTCGATCCAGCTTTCGTCGCCCGGGCTCGACGCTGTGCCCGGCCGCATCAGCCGGCCGACCTTGGTGCTCAGGACGAACTCGCCGCGCGGCCGCTGCACCAGCGCGGCACCGACGCGGCGCTCCGAACGGGTGTAGCCGTAGTAGGGCGCGGTGTCGAAGTGGCGCACGCCGAGATCCCACGCGCCATCCAGCAGCGCGCTTGCGTCGTCGTCCGACATGGCCCGGTACAGGCCGCCCAGTTGCGCGCCGCCGAGCCCGAACACGGGCACGGACAGGCCGCCACGCGGCAGCGTGCGTCGATCGGTGATCTTCATGAGATGGTTCGCGGATGGGATCAGGCACCCGCGCGGTCTTCAGCCGCCGCGCGAGTGCAAGCTTCGAGCGCTGAATCGGGTTCGGCGACTCAGTACAGAACGTTCTTGGCGTCAGCGGTGTCGATGTTCTTCTTCGTGACCATCAGCACGCCGGTGTCGCGGAACTTCGGCACCGTCTTGCCGCTGATCATCTCGACTGCGGTCATCACGCCGAGGTGGCCCATCTGGTAGGCGCTCTGCACGGCAATGGCCTCGAGCGTGCCGTCCTTGATGAAGCCCTGCAGATCCGAGTTGCCGTCGAAGCCGATCGCGACCACCTTGCCGGACTTGCCCGCTTGCACCAGGGCGCGGCCCATGCCGATGGCGGTGGGCTCGTTGGCGCCGAAGAGGCCCTTCAGGTCGGGATGGGCCGCCAGCACGTCGGTCGTCTGGTTGAGCGCGGTGCCCATCTGCGAGTTGGAGTAGAACGTGCCGACGATCTGCAGTTTGGAGTGCGTCTCGATGTACTTCTTGAAGCCGCCGACGCGGCCGATCTCCGAGCCGGAGCCGGCGGTGTACGACATGATCGCGATCTTGCCGGTCGTGCCGACCTTGTCGATCAGCGACTGAGCGCACAGCTCGCCAGCCTTCTGGTTGTCGGTGGCGAGGAAGGATTGGTAGTACGCCTTGCCAGCGTCCGAAGCCGCCGAGTCGATCAGGATGACCGGGATCTTCGCTTCCCAGGCCTTCTTCATCGCCGGGATCAACGCATCCGGATCGGACGGCGCGAGGACGATCGCGGCAACCTTGCGATTGACCGCGTTCTCGACCAGCGCGACCTGGCCGGCGAGATCGGTGTCCGATGCCGCGCCCTGGAAGCTCGCGGTATAGCCCTTCACCGAAGACGCCGCGGCGCTCGACCCTTTCTTCACGTTCTGCCAGAAGTCCGAGTTGGCGGTCTTCACGATGACCGCGATCTCCTTGTCGGCGGCGGTGGCGACAGAGCCGGCCAGCGCAAGCGTGGCGGCGAAAACGGTGCTCAGAAATTTCTTCATGTCAGTCCTCTGTGGTGTTCGTGGTTGTCTCGCTGGGACCCGGTCTTTCCCACCGGTGGGGGTTCATCGCCGATGACGCATCTGGTCTATCCATACCGTGAGGAGGATGACCAGACCGATGATGATTTGTTGAACGAAGGCGGAGACGCCGCTCATGTTCAGGCCATTGCGCAGGATGCCGATCACGAACGCACCGATCACGGTGCCCGAGATCGTGCCGATGCCGCCCGAGAGCGACGTGCCTCCGATGACCGCCGCGGCGATCGCGTCGAGCTCGTACATCAGGCCTTCGCTGGGCTGCGCCGTGACCAGACGCGACATCAGCACACAGCCGGTGAGCCCGGCCAGCGTGCCCGACAGCACGTAGGCGAACAGCGTGACGCCGCGCACGTCGACGCCCGACAGGCGGGCCGCTTCGGTGTTCGAGCCGACCGCGTACAGATGCCGACCGAGCGTGGTGCGGTTGAGCAGCACCGCGACCGCGATCGCGAGCACGATCATCAGCAGCACCGGGTAGGGGATGCCGGGGAAGGTCACGTCGGGGAAGCCGTCGCTGCCGATCTTGACGATGCGCGCGAGCGATCCGTTGCCCAATTCCGCGAAGCTGTCGCCGAGCCCGCCAATGGCCTTCGCGTCGGTGATCTGCAGCGCGACACCGCGCGCCACCAGCATCATGCCGAGCGTGGCGATGAACGGCGGCAGCTTCAGCTGGGTCACGCACAGGCCGTTGATCGCGCCGCACAGCGCACCGACCACCACGCCTGCGAGCATGCCGATGGGTACCGGCACGCCGGCCTTCACCGCCATCGCCGCGACGACGCCGGCCAGCGCCAGGATCGCCCCCACCGACAGGTCGATGCCGCCGGTGATGATCACGCAGGTCGCGCCGATGCCGAGGTAGGCGATCGAGGTGACCTGCAAGGCCACCGTCATGCCGTTGCCGAACGAGAAGAAGGCGTTGCTCACGAGCGAGAACACCAGGATCAGCGCGAGCAGGCTGGCGAGCGCCGCGAACTTCTGGAACAGGTCTTTTTGTTGGTCGGTCATGAGGCGAGGGCGGTCGGAGCGACACGGCCGGAGGCGTGCTGCAGGATGTCTTCTTGAGAGGTGCGGCGCGTGTCCAGCACCGCGGTGATGCGGCCGGCGTGGAACACCGCCACGCGGTCGGTCATGCCGAGGATCTCGGGCAGCTCGGAGCTGATCAGCACGACGCCGATGCCCTGACCGGCGAGTTCGTCGAGCAGCGTGTAGATGGCGTACTTGGCACCGACGTCGATGCCGCGGGTCGGCTCGTCGAAGAACAGCACGCGTGAGTCGCGGAACAGCCACTTCGCGATCACGACCTTCTGCTGGTTGCCGCCCGACAGCAGGCGCACCAGTGTTCGCGCGGACGGCGTGCGGATGCCCAGCACGTCGACATAGCGCCGCGCGACGGCGGCTTCGTCGGCGAAACGGATGAAGCCCAGGCGATTCGAGAGCGCGCCCATGTTGGCCAGGCTCACGTTCTCGGCGACGCTCATGCCCAGCGCGAGGCCATGGCTCTTGCGGTCTTCCGAGAGGTAGGCCACGCCATGGCGGATCGCGTCCCGCGGCGAACGGATGCGCACGAGCTGATCGCCGAGCCGCACCGTGCCGGCATCGGGCATATCGGCGCCGAAGATCGCTCGGGCGACCTCCGTGCGGCCCGCGCCCATCAGGCCCGCGAAACCGAGGATCTCGCCGCGCCGCAATTCGAAGCCGACATCGCGGAACACGCCGCGCCGGGACAAGCCCTGCACCGTCATCAGGACCTCGTCCGTCGGCGCCGACAGGCGCGGCGGGAACTTGTCGTCGAGCGCGCGGCCCACCATGCGCACGACGATCGTGTCGACGTCGGTGTCGGCGAAGTTGTCCGTGCAGACATGCCGGCCGTCGCGCAGCACCGTCACGCGGTCGACGATCTCGGCCATCTCGTCGAGGCGATGCGAGATGTAGACGATCGCTACCCCCGAGCGCTTCAGCTCGTGGATGACGCGAAACAGCTGCCCGGTCTCGCTCTCGGTCAGCGAGGAGGTGGGCTCGTCCATGATCAGCACGTCGGCGGCGATCGACAGCGCTTTCGCGATCTCGACCATCTGGCGCTGCGCCACCGACAGCGACCGAACCAGCACACCGGGGTCGATCTCGACGCCGAGCCGCAGCAGGCAGCGCTGCGCGTCGGCCCGCAACCTGGTGCGGTCGATGAACAGGCCCTTGCGCGGCTCCCGCGCGAGGAAGATGTTCTCCGCCACCGACAGTTGCGGCACCAGGTTCAGCTCCTGGTGAATCATCGCGATGCCCGCGGCTTCGGCCTCGCGCGTCGACGCGAAGCGGGTCGCGTGGCCCTTGAAGTGGATCTGCCCTTCGTCCGGCTGGAGCTGGCCGCTGATGATCTTCATCAG
>JBDTVC010000252.1:0-7091 GCA_040007475.1 Burkholderiales bacterium | reverse complement strand
CGCCGAGCGCGACCGAGCGGCGGAACGCGGCGGCGATGTCGACCACGCCCATGCCCTCCCACAGCTTGGCGAACCAGTGCAGCGAGACGCCGCGCATCGGGAACGTGAGGCCGCCTTCGGGGCCTTGGAAGCTCAGCACGAAGATCGTGATCATCGGGCCGTAGAGGAACAGCACGAACGCCGCGAACACCGCCGCGAGTGCGTAGAAGCTGCCGGGGCGCTTGCCTTCTCTCACTACAGCTCTTTCCGGATGTCGACGAGCCGCGTCAGCCCGAAGATCATCATCAGCGTGATCAGCAACAGGATCACCGCGTTCGCCGCGGCCATCGGGAACTGCAGGTAGGACGTCTGCACCTGGATGATCTTGCCGACCGACGCGATCTGCTGGCCGCCCATCACGCCGATGGTGACGAAGTCGCCCATCACGATCGTGATGACGAAGATCGAGCCGATGATGATGCCGGTGCGGCTCAGCGGCACGACCACGTTCCACACCGTCTGCCAGCCGGAAGCACCCGAGTCGCGTGCGGCCTCGATCAGCGCGCGGTCGATGCGCATCATCGAGTTGAAGATCGGCACGATCATGAACATCGTGTAGAGGTGGACGAACGCGAGCACGACCGAGAAGTTGCTGAACAGCAGCCACTCGATCGGCGAGTCGATCAGGCCCAAGCCCTGCAAGCCCTGGTTGATGACGCCGTTGCGGCCCAGCAGCGGTACCCACGAGATCATGCGGATCACGTTGCTGGTCCAGAACGGCACCGAGCAGATGATGAAGAGTAGTGTCTGCGCGCCGACGGAGCGCACATGGAACGCGAGAAAGTACGCGACCATGAAGCCGATCAACAGCGTGATCGCCCAGACCAGGAAGCAGAACTTGAAGGTCGAGAGGTAGGTCTTCAGGGTGACGCACATCTCGCTCGTGTTCGTGCAGCCGCTGAACACATCGATGTAGTTCTGAGCGCTGAACGCCGGGATCAGCTCGTAGTCGGTCGCGCGCCAGGTGCTGACCGCTGCGACGAGCACCAGCGGCAGCACCAGGAACAACAGGAAGACGAGCGCGAACGGCGTGGCCTGAAGCCAGGCGAACGCGCCACGTGATTTCATGTCGCTCCGCCTACCGAGCGAGCGCAGCGAAGCGCCCATCAAGCAACGCCAGCGGATCCGGCTCTGCCGGTCCGCCAGGTGGCGCCCCTTGGGGGCAAGAGCGAAGCGACAGGGGGGCCAACATCACGCGGCCACAAATTCGTTCCACTTCTGCACCATGTACGCGTTCTCGTCCATCACCGCATTCCAGCAGGCGATGCCGCCCATGCGCTGCTCGTAGCTGCCGCCATCACGCACGCTGCCGGCCTTGGCGAGCAGGTCGCCGTGCGGCGACTTGATGTCCTGCGTCGCGGCCTTGCCTTCCATCCAGTAGGCCCACTCGTAGGCCTCCATCTTGGCCTTGGCGGTCTCGAGCACCGCGCTGTAGTAGCCCTGGCGATTGAGGTAGGCGCCGGCCCAGCCGTCGAGGAACCAGTTGATGAATTCATAGACGCCGTCCGCTCGTCTGCCGGTCACGGTCTTCGGCACGCCGAAGCCCGACGCCCAGGCGCGATAGCCCTCCTTCAGCGGCTGGAAGGTGCACGCGATGCCCTTGGTGCGCACCGCCGTCACGGCCGGCGACCACATCGACTGGATCACGACCTCGCCCGAAGCCATCAGATTCACGCTCTCGTTGAAGTCCTTCCAGAGCGCCCGGAACTGGCCGGCCTTCTTGGCCTCGATCAAGGTCTTGATCGTCAGGTCGATCTCCTTCTTGGTCATGTTGCCCTTGTCCGGGTACTTGTAGAGCCCGGCGGCCTCGACGACCATCGCCGCGTCCATGATGCCGATCGACGGGATGTTCAGGATCGCCGTCTTGCCCTTGAACTCAGGGTTCAGCAGCTCCTTCCACGAGTCGATCGGGCGCTTGATCAGGTCGGGGCGGATGCCCAGCGTGTCGGCGTTGTAGACGGTCGGGATCAGCGTCATGAACTGCGTCGGCGTGGCCGAGAACTCCTTGCTCGTCGGCGAGGCCACGTACATCACCTTCTTCGGCGCGGTGCCCTGGTCGCCCACCTTCTTGCCGGCGACTTCGCCCTTGGTGAAAAGCGAGGTGATCTTGTCTGCGTTCTTGATGCGCTTGGTGTCGATGCCGAGCAGGTTGCCGGTCGGCAGGATCTTCTTCAGCGAGAAGTACTCGGTGTCGATCAGGTCGAACGAGTTCGGCGCGGTCACTGCCCGCTTGGTCACGTCGTCGGTCGTGACCGGGATGTACTGGATCGTGATGCCGGTGTCGGCCTTGAACTTGTCGGCGATGTCCTTGTCCTGGTTCACGGCGGTGCCGAGGTAGCGCAGCACGATCGGATCGGCCGCGCGCACGTACGGGAATGCCATCACGCCGGTGGCCGCGGCGGCGCCCTTGACCAGCGAACGGCGGGCGAGACTCTTGGGGGTGCTTGAATCGGACATCGGGATCTCCTCGGTTGAATTCGAACTAGACAAGTGCATGGGCCTCGCCCGGCGCCCACGACACGAAAGCGGCGTCGCCAGCCACGAGCGGCGCGGCGTCGAACGCGTGATCGGGCACGGTGACGGTCCATTGCGCGCCGGCCGGCTCAGGGGGCGCGACGCTGACCTGCACATACGTGCCCTGGTACTCGACGGCGCGCACGGCCACCGCGCGGGCATCGCCACCCGCATCGCGGCGCAGCGTGAGCCGGTCGGAGCGCACCGCGACCTTCTGGCCCGTGGGCAGATCGATCACGTTGTGCGCGCCCATGAAGCGCGCGACGAACTCCGAGCGCGGCGCGTTGAACACCTCGCGCGGCGAACCGGTCTGCTCGATCCGGCCGTGGTTCATCACGACGACCTGGTCGGCCAGCGCCATCGCTTCCTCCTGCGAGTGGGTGACGTGAACGAAGGTGAAGCCGAGCTCCTGCTGCCAGCGTTTCAGCTCGGCCCGCATCTGCACCCGCAGGAACGGATCGAGCGCCGACAGCGGCTCGTCGAGCAGCAGCACGCGCGGCTCGGTCATCAGCGCGCGGGCCAGCGCGACGCGCTGCTGTTGGCCGCCGGAGAGCTCGCTCGGGAGCCGACTCAGATACGGCGTCATCGCGACGAGCTGCAGCAACTCCTTGGCGCGCGCATGCCGCTCGGCGACGCTCTTGCCGCGCATCTTCCAGCTGAACGCGACGTTGTCGAGAACGCTCAGGTGCGGGAACAGCGCATAGCTCTGGAACATCATCGCGGTGCCACGATCGGCCGCCGTCGCGTGGGTGATGTACTTGCCGCCGAGCAGGATCTCGCCGCTCGACGCGAGCTCGTGGCCGGCGATCATGCGCAGCGTCGAGGTCTTGCCGCAGCCCGAGGGGCCGAGCAGGCAGCAGTAGCTGCCGGAGGGGATCGTCAGGTCGATGCCGTCCACCGCCTTGGTGTCGCCATACTGTTTGACGAGGGAGGTGAGCACGAGCGTTGAATCGACGGCCATGCGCCCGGTGTACGCAAAGCATGTGCCAAGTCCACACCATGGTCGCGGCACCGTTGACGTGCCGCCACGTCGAAAAGACGCTCATGATTGGGGCAGCGCCGGCCTGAAAGCGGGCGCAACGCTTGCTACGGCACCGACACTGTTTTGTATACAAACACCATGCACATCCGCGTCATCAACCCCAACACCACCGCGCGCATGACTGCGCTGATCGGCAGCGCCGCGCGCGCCGTGGCCGGCCCGGACACCGAGATCATCGCCGTCAGCCCGAGCTTCGGCGCGCCCAGCATCGAGTGCCACCTCGACGACGTGTGGGCCGCGGCCGGCGTGGCCGAGCAGGTACGTCGTGGCGAAGAGGAAGGTGTCGACGCCTACGTGATCGCGTGCTTCGGCGACCCGGGCCTGCACGCGGCGCGCGAGATCGCCCGCGGCCCGGTGATCGGCATCGCCGAAGCGGCATTCCATGCGGCGAGCCTGGTCGCCACCGGATTCTCGGTCGTCACGACGCTGACGCGCACCTGCGTGATCGCCGAGCACCTGGTGCTGCAGTACGGCTTCGAGCGCCGCTGCCGCGGCATCCACGGCACCGACATCGCGGTGCTCGAACTGGAGGATCCGGCGAGCGATGCCTATGCGCGCATCCTCGCCAGTGCGCAGCGGGCACTGGCGGACGACCACTCCGGTGCGATCGTGCTCGGCTGCGCCGGCATGGCCGACCTTTGTCACCGCTTGCAAGGCGAACTGGGCGTGCCGGTGATCGACGGCGTCGCCGCCGCGGTGGTCTTCGCCGAAGGTCTGGTGCGCATCGGCGTCGGTACCAGCAAGCGCGGCGACTACGCGCCGCCGCTGGTCAAGGGCTACACCGGGCTGGCCTCGCCCTTCTCACCCGGCGGCTGAGCCAACCTCAGCGCACCGGCACGCCCGGCAACACGCACAGCATCTCGTACAACAGGTTCGCGCCGAGCAGCGCGGTGTTGCCCGACGGGTCATACGGCGGCGCGACCTCGACCAGGTCGCCGCCGACCACGTTCAGCCCGCGACAGCCGCGGATGATCTCCAGGCCCTGCGGCACGCTCAGGCCGCCGACCTCGGGCGTGCCGGTGCCGCCGGCGAACGACGGGTCCAGCCCGTCGATGTCGAAGCTGATGTAGACCGGCGTGGTCGGCCCGATACGCTCACGCACCTGCGCCATCAACGGCGCGAGCGACTGGTACCACACCTCGTGCGCCGGCACGATCGTGAAGCCCTGCCGGCGCGGCCAGTCGAAATCGTCGGCGGCATAGCCGGTGCCACGCAGACCGATCTGCCAGACCTTGTCGCACTGGAGCAGGCCCTCTTCGACGGCACGGCGGAACGGCGTGCCGTGCGCGATCGGCTCGCCGAACATCTCGTCGTTGACGTCGGCATGCGCATCGACATGCACGAGCGCGATCGGGCCGTGGCGCTTGTGCAGTGCGCGCAGGATCGGCAGCGCGATGGTGTGGTCGCCGCCCATCGTCAGCGGCTTGCAGTTCGCGGCCAGCACCTCATCGAAGAACGCGGTGATGATCTCGACCGACTTCGCGATGTTGTAGGTGTTGATCGGCACGTCGCCGAGATCGGCGACCTGCAACGCGTCGAACGGCGCCGCGCCGGTGGCCATGTTGTAGGGCCGCAGGAGTGCCGATTCGGCACGGATCGCGCGCGGGCCGAAGCGTGCGCCGGCTCGGTTGGAGGCGCCGATGTCCAGCGGCACACCGATGAACGCCGCGTCGAGACCGACGGCCGAGGTGGCCGCCGGCAATCGCATCATCGTGCCGGGGCCGGCGAAGCGCGGCATCGCATTGCCGCTCAGGGGCTGGTTCCTGGCATTCATCGAGCGATTCTCGACGCGGCGGACAGCCAATGCGACAAGGTGGCGAACATTTCGTCGACCCTGATCGGCTTGGCGATGTGGTCGTTCATGCCGGCCTCGAGCGCCGTCTCCCGGTCGCCGACCATCGCATTGGCGGTCATGGCGATCACGGGCAGCGCCTGCAGTTGCGGCCGTCGTCGCAGGGCACGGGTCGCGGCGTAGCCGTCCATCACCGGCATCTGGCAGTCCATCAGCACGAGGTCGAAGGTCTCGCGCTCGAGCGCCTCCAGGGCCTGCTTGCCGTCACCGGCCAGATGCACCTCGGCACCGGCGCGGCGCAGCAGCTCCATCGCGAGTTCCTGGTTGATCAGGTTGTCCTCGACGAGCAGGATGCGCGCGCCGCGAACGGCAGCACGCACGTCGCCCGACGGCGGGCGCTGGGGCGACGGATCGACCTGCGTCTGCCGTCCGAGTCGCACGCTGAAGTGGAAGCGGCTGCCTTGGCCCGGCTCGCTGCAGTACGCCAGCTCGCCACCCATCAGCCGCACCAGGTCGCGACTGATCGCCAGGCCCAGGCCGGTGCCGCCGAATCGGCGGCTCGTCGACGCATCCCCCTGCGAGAACGGCTGGAACAGGCGCTCACGCAGTTCGGCGGTGATGCCGATGCCGGTGTCGCGCACGGCGAAGCGAAGCTGCGCCGACGCGTCGTCCTGCGCGAGGACCTCGACGGAGACGACGACCTCGCCCTGCTCGGTGAACTTGACCGCGTTGCTGCCCAGGTTCAGCAGCACCTGGCCCAGGCGCAGCGGATCGCCGAGCAGCGCGCTTGGCAGCGCCGTCGGCACGTCCAGCCGCAGGGCCAGACCGGCCGCCTGGGCACGCAGTCCGAGCACGTCGACCACGCGGTCGAGTACGTCGCGCAGCTGGAACGGGATGGATTCGACATCGAGCTTGCCGGCCTCGATCTTCGAGAAGTCGAGGATGTCGTTGATGATGCCCATCAGCGACTCCGCGGCCGAGTGCGCCTTCTCGACGTATTGGCGTTGCCGGGGCAGCAGCCCGGTCTCCAGCGCGAGACCCGACATGCCGAGGATCGCGTTCATCGGCGTGCGGATCTCGTGGCTCATGTTGGCCAGGAAGGCGCTCTTCGCCTCGTTGGCCGCCTGCGCCGCATCACGTGCCTGGCGCAGCTCGGCCGTGCGCTGCTGCACGGTCTGCTCGAGCTCGTCCTTGTGGCGGTTCAGCGCGGCCCCGCGCTCCTGGATCGCATCCATCATCGCGTTGAACGCCTGGCCCAGCCGCGCCAGTTCATCGGCGCCGCCGGCGGGCACGCGGCGCCCGTAGTCGCCCTGGGTGCGCACCTCGTCGACCGCCTGCGCGAGCCCGGACACCGGTGTCACGATCGTGCGCTGCAAGGCCACCAGCAGCCCGAGCGTGACGACCACCAGCAGCGCGAGCGTGCCGGTGCCGAAGACGAGAAGTGCGGAGCGCATCTCGCGCTCGATCGTGCGCAGGTCCATCACGAGGCGCAGTTGCGCGCCGTCGTTCAGCGACTGCACCAGCTCGGCCGTGTGGTCCGTCGACGAGATGACCAGTCCGTCGTTGCAGCGCATGGGCGTGGCCGCGCGTGAGCCCGGCACAGCGTGGGCGGCGCTGTAGTGGCCAAGCGTGCGGCCGTCGGCCAGCCCGATCTGCGCTTCGACGATCTGCGGATTGGCGTGCAGCGACTCGAGCAGTTCCTGC
>JBDTVC010000251.1:0-7099 GCA_040007475.1 Burkholderiales bacterium | reverse complement strand
CTCCAGCGGCGGGTAGTCGATGTAGCCCTCGGCACCGCCGCCGTACAGCGTCTCGCGCACGACCGGCGCGATCGGGGCATCGGCGCGAAGACGCTCGACGAAATCGGGGTTGCTGATGAAGCCCTTGCCGAACGCCACCATGTCGGCCGCGCCGCTGGTGACCGCGTCGATCGCCATGGTGCGCGTATAGCCGTTGTTGACGATCCACGCGCCGTGCTCGTTGCCTTGCTTGAAGCGCACACGCAGCGCGGCGTAGTCGAACGGCGCGATGTCGCGCGGGCCGCCGGTCGCGCCCTCGACGACGTGGATGAACGCGAGCTTCAGCGGTGCGAGCTTCTCGACCACGAGGTTGAACATCGCCTGCGGGTCGCTGTCCAGCGCCGCGTCGTTGGCCGGGGTCACCGGTGACAGCCGGATGCCGGTGCGGCCGGCGCCGATCTCGTCGGCGATCGCGGTCATCACTTCGACGACAAGTCGCGCGCGGTTCTCGCGCGAGCCGCCGTAGGCATCGGTGCGGTCGTTGATGCTGTCGCGCATGAACTGCTCGAGCAGGTAGCCATTGGCACCGTGGACTTCGACGCCGTCGAAGCCGGCCTCGATCGCGTGGCGCGCGGCGACGCGGTAGTCGTTGATCAAACGCGGGATCTCGTCGGTGCGCAGCGCGCGCGGATCGGAAACCTGCTCGAAGCCCTGCGCCGTGAAGGTCTTGCCCTTGGCCGCGCGCGCGGTGCTCGACACCGGCACCACGCCCGCCGGCAGCAGCGACAGGTGCGAGATGCGCCCGACATGCCACAGCTGCACGACGATCTTGCCGCCCTTCGCGTGCACGGCATCGGTCACGCGGCGCCAGCCGGCGATCTGCTCGGGGCTGTAGATGCCCGGCGTGTCGAGGTAGCCCTGGCCTTCGGCCGAGATCTGCGTGCCCTCGGTGACGATCAGGCCCGCGGTGGCGCGCTGCTCGTAGTACGTGACCATCAGCGGCGTCGGCGTGCGGCCCGGGCCGGCGCGGTCGCGCGTGAGCGGGGCCATCGCGATGCGGTTGGCGACGGCGATGTCGCCGATGCGAGCGGGTTCGAACAAGGAAGGCATGGGTGCTGCTCGTGAAGTGAGATGCGCTGATGTTATGAAGCGCCGAGCAACCTTGCCTGCGCGCGGTCAAGGTTTTTGGAGTACGGGACGACAATACGGCCTTCTTTGACCGACCCACGCCCGATGCTCGCCTACCGACACGCCTTCCATGCGGGCAACCACGCCGACGTGCTGAAGCACACCACGCTTGCGCTGGTGCTGCGCTACATGAACCAGAAGGACAAGCCCTATCGGCTGATCGACACGCATGCCGGTGCGGGCGGCTACTCGCTCGAAGGCCGTTTCGCGCAGAAGAAGGGCGAGTTCGAGCAGGGTATCCAGCGCCTGTGGGGGCGCGACGATCTGCCCCCGGCGGTCGCCGATTACGTGGCGCTGGTGCGCCAGTTCAACACCGATGGCGGGCTCAAGCAGTACCCCGGCTCGCCGGCATTTGCGCAGATGATCCTGCGCGCGCAGGACCAGCTCCGCCTGTTCGAGCTGCACCCGACCGACCACCGCATCCTCGCCTCCTACCTTGGCGAGTTGAAGGGCGTTGAGGTCTACGACACCGACGGTTTCGACGGCCTGAAGGGCCAGGTGCCCCCCAGCACCAAGCGCGGGGTCGTGCTGATGGACCCGAGCTACGAAGGCCATCGCGACTACGGCCGCGTGATCACGTCGCTGCGCGAGGCGCTGTCGCGATTCAATGACGGCGTCTACATGGTCTGGTACCCGCAGGTCAGCAAACTCGAGGCCGCGCAGTTGCCCAAACGGCTGGAGGCCCTGGCCCCCAAGGGCTGGTTGCATGCGCGGCTCACCGTGCAGCAGCCCGACCAGCAGGGCTTCGGGCTGGCCGGCAGCGGCATGTTCATCATCAACCCGCCGTACACGTTGCACGACGAGCTGCTGACCGTGCTGCCCTACCTGACCGACGTGCTCGGCCAGTACGACGGTGCGAACTACCTGCTCGAACAGCGCCCCGCTTGAATGGAGCCCCCGGCTGCGACTACTTCGGCGGCGCCGCGTGCGCCTTCTGCAACTGCGCGCGCCACTCGGTCCAGTCGCGTGGCCCGGTCTCGTGGCGCTTCTTCAGGTTCGCGAGCACATTGCCCCAGGCCCGGTCGAAGTAGGTGAAGGTCTTGTCCCATTCGCCGCCGTCGCCCCAGCCGGTGTGGTGCAGCGTGACGCGGGTCGATCGGCCATCGACATCGGCCAGCCTCACGACGACGAACGTGCGCTGCTGCCGCACCTCGGGCAGCGAGGGCGGTGCGTTCCAGTCGAAGCTCAGCATCGTCGGGGCCTGCAGCGCCATGAAGCGCATGTCGTCCGCACCCTTCATGCCGGGCTCGCCGTACGGGTCGATGTGGATGTGGAATGCGCCGCCGACTTTGGCCTCGATCTCGGCCTCGGGCGCGAAGAAGGACTCGATGCCGGCCTTCGTCGTCCAGTCCTGCCACACCGATTGAATCGGCGCCGCGACGACCACGTCCTTGTCGATCGCGCGCTCGGCGGCGTGCGCGCCGAGCGCGACGAACAGCAGGCTGGTGCAGATGGCAATGCGCATGATGGTTCCCTCCGTCGCGCGACACTACCATCGCGCCCATGGATGCTCAACCTGCTGTGAAGCCCGGCCCGCTCGCCGGGCTCAAGGTCATCGAACTCGGCCAGCTGATCGCGGGCCCGTTCGCCGCAAAGACGCTCGCCGATTTCGGGGCCGATGTCATCAAGATCGAGCCACCGGGCGCCGGCGACCCGTTGCGCCAGTGGCGCTTGCTGCACGAGGGCACCAGCGTGTGGTGGCAGGTGCAGTCGCGCAACAAGAAGAGCGTGGCGCTCGATCTGAAGGACGAGGCCTCGCGCGAGATCGTGCGCGGCCTGATCCGGGACGCAGACGTGCTGGTCGAGAACTTCAAGCCCGGCGTGATGGAGGACTGGGGCCTGGATTACGAGCGCCTGAGCGCGACCAATCCGGGGCTGATCATGCTGCGCATCAGCGGCTACGGGCAGACCGGCCCGTACCGGGACCGACCCGGCTTCGGGGTGGTCGCCGAGGCGATGGGCGGGCTGCGCCACCTGACGGCGGAACCGGGGCGCGTGCCGGTGCGTGTGGGGGTCAGCATCGGCGACACGCTGGCCTCACTGCACGGCGTGATCGGCATCCTGATGGCGCTGCAGCACCGTCACGCGAGCGTCAGTGCCGACGCGCCGAAGGGCCGCGGCCAGGTGATCGACGTGGCGCTGTACGAGGCCGTCTTCAACTGCATGGAGAGCCTGCTGCCCGAGTACAGCGCATTCGGCGCGGTGCGCGAGGCCGCCGGCTCCGCGCTGCCTGGCATCGCGCCGAGCAACGCGTACCCCTGCGCGGACGGGTGGGTGCTGATCGCCGGCAACGGCGACTCGATCTTCAAGCGCCTGATGACGGCGATCGGGCGCGAGGACCTCGGCCGCGACGCTGCGCTGGCCGGCAATGCCGGCCGCGTCGCGCGCGTCGCCGAGATCGATGCGGCGATCGGCGCCTGGACCGCGCCGCGCGCGGTCGTCGATGTGCTCGACGTGCTGAACCGGGCCGCGGTTCCGGTCGGGCGGATCTACACCGCGAAGGACATCGCCGAGGACCCTCACTACCGCGCGCGCGGCATGATCCAGACGGTGACGACGGCCGACGGCCTGCAAGTCGAGGTGCCGGGCATCGTGCCGAAATTGAGCCTCACCCCCGGCGCCATCACGCGCCGCGCGCCAACGCTGGGGGAGGACACCGCCGAGGTGCTCAGCGGCCGTCAGACGCCCGCTTGAGATCGCGAAACGCCGCGAACAGCCACGAGCGCATCCCGACCACCAGCGTGTACGGCCGCTTGTGCTCGGGCGCGAGCCGCTGGTCCGCGAGGTGCTGCTGCGCGAAATCCTGCCCGACGCGCTGCAGCCGCTCGACGAAGTTCGCGGCCTGCGCGGTGCTGATCTGGCCGTGCACCAGCATCAGCGTCTCGCCCTCGCCGTCGAAGGCGCCGCTGTAGTAATCGTCGGCCACATGTTTGCGAAAGAACTGCATCACCGGCCCGTGCGCGCGCCAGCGAAAGCCCTTGGCCACCTTGAGCCGGTAGCGGTTCAGCGGCCGCAATTCGATGAAGCCGAGCTTGTCGAGCTGCAGCAGGTAGCGCACGCACTCGGCATCGGTGATCGAGTAGGTCGTGACCATCTGCTCGAACGTCCACTGGCTGATGCAGCAGATCGCCAGCAGCATCAGCTTGCGGTCGGCGACCACCGCGGTCTCCTGCTCCAGCGTCAGTTCGTGGCGCAGCGGCTGCGCGTCGGCGATCTTGCGCGCGAGTTCGGCGAAATCCATCTTCAGCACGCGCAGCACCTCGTCGATGCGCGACAACGGCATGTCGGCCTTCGCGAAGATGCGCTTGATGCTCGACTCGGCCATGCCGAGCTGCTCGGCGAGGTCGGCATAGGTGATGCCGGCGGCCTTCAGCTCGGCCTTCAGCGCGGTGATCAGGTCGTGGGTCGTGCTCATCGACGTGCTCCGTCAGAAAGTATCCCTGAACGATACCAACGGGGTGGTGCTTGTCGACCCTCCTTCGGGTGATTGATACCGAACGGCGCAGCGACGACCATTCGCTCCGTGTTCAACCCACCCCCGAGAGACCCTGTCATGCACCCCATCAGCCCCCGCAAGGACACCGCCGCCTGGAAGCTCCAGGTCTGGGTCTCGTTCGGCCTCGCCGTGACGCTGTGCGGCATCGGCCTGGCCTACCTGCCCGGCGCCGATCTGGACCGCGCGTTCATGGTGATGGGCTATATGTTCTGCCTCTCGACGGCGTTCGCGCTGGCCAAGTACGTCCGCGACAACGAAGCGAACCGAGGTGGCAAGGGCGCAGACACCCCGATGTGGGGCCTGGTCGTCTGGGGCGGCTTCGGCCTCGCGATGGCGCTCACCGCCTGGGGCCTGTACCGCATGGACGTGAATCCTGCCTACAAGGCCTTCCTCGGCGTGAGCTGGCTGTTCCTGATCTCGTCCGTGTTCACGCTGGCCAAGACGCTGCGCGATGCGCACGAAGCCCACAATGCCGGGCGCCATGCCGGCTGATCCAAGACCCTTCACCTTTCGGAACCACACCATGAAGACCCTTCGTCAATTCACCCTCGCCGCGTTGCTGGCGGCTTCGCTGGCCGGCGCCCACGCCCAATCCGCGGTCTCCGAGGCCAGCGCCTTGTCGGCCCTGCCGATCGCGGTGTCGATCGCCGCACCGGTGATGGTGCTGTCCGCCGGCGCGACGCTGACGGTCGCCGCCGTCGAGGCCTCGGCCACCGGCGCCGTCTGGGTGCTGCAACGCGCCTCCGACGGCGCGCGCGCCACACTGAAGCTCAGCGCGCAGGGCGCGAAGGCGCTGTCGGTCGCGGCCGGCACCGTCGTGGTGGTCAGCGCGGTCAGCACCGGCTGGGTGTTGTCGACCGCGAGCGAGGCGATCGCCTTCATCCCGAACGAGATCGGAGCGGCACTGCTCTACAACGAGCGGGTGACGCGATGAACCTTGTCCGCCCGGCGGTACTCGCCCTGGCACTCATCGCAACCGGCGCGCACGCCGGCCGCAGCTGCGAGAACAAGCCGCCGAAGGCCGACGCGATCCAGCGCTCGATGGCCCTGGCCGAGCACACCGCGCAGACGCTCGACCAGAGCGGCGCACAAGTGGTGGCGCTCGCGCGCATCGGCCAGAACCTGGGCGAGTACGGCGTGCGCTACTCGCACTTCGGCTTCGCATACCGCGAAGGGGACAAGTGGCGCGTGGTGCACAAGCTCAACCAGTGCGGCACCGCGCACGCGGCGGTGTACCGCCAGGGCCTGGGCGAATTCTTCCTCGACGACCTGTACGAGTACGAGGCCGGTGTCGTCGTCCCCACGCCAGAGATCCAGGCCAAGCTGCTGCCGGTGCTGCGCGACAACGCCAAGCTCGCGCAGCTCAACACGCCGGCCTACAGCATGGTCGCCTACCCGTGGGCGCGCATGTACCAGCAGTCGAACCAGTGGGCGCTCGAGACCCTGGCGATGGCGCTCGAACCCGCGGCGCAGTCGCGCGAACGCGCGCAGGCCTGGCTGCAGCTGAAGGACTACACGCCGACGACGCTGCACATCTCGCCGATGAAGCGGCTCGGGGGTCGAATGACCGCGGCCAACATCGCCTTCGACGACCACCCGAACGAGAAGCGATTCACGGACCGCATCGAGACCGTCACCGTCGATTCGGTGTTCGCATGGTTGAATCGCACCGGCATGGGTGCACCGGTGCAAGTCATCCGGTAGATTCCGCCCCACAACAATCGGGGACTTCATGAGCCAGAACGACCACGCGCATCCGAACCAGTTCGCCTTGCTGACGCAGCGGCGCTTCGCACCGTTTTTCTGGACGCAGTTTCTCGGCGCCGGCAACGACAACCTGTTCAAGTTCGCGTTCACGGTGATGATCACCTACCAGCTGCAGGTGAGCTGGATGCCGGCGAGCATGGCCGGCCTCGTGATCGGCGCCCTCTTCATCCTGCCGTTCCTGCTGTTCTCGGCGACCGCCGGCCAGGCGACCGACAAGTACGACAAGACGCGCGTGATCCGCTTCGTGAAGAACCTCGAGATCGCGATCATGGCGCTCGCGGCGTTCGGCTTCTGGACCGTCAACGTCTACGTGCTGCTCACCTGCGTGCTGCTGATGGGGCTGCACTCGACGATCTTCGGCCCGGTCAAGTTTGCCTACCTGCCGCAGCACCTGAACGAGCGCGAGCTGACCGGCGGCAACGGCATGGTCGAGATGGGCACCTTCGTCGCGATCCTGCTCGGGCAGGTCGCGGGCGGGCTGCTTGTCGCGATCCCCGACGTGGGCCGCCACTACGTCGCGATCGGCTGCGTCGTGGTCGCGCTGCTCGGCCGCTTCACTGCGCAGGCCGTGCCGGCGTCGCCGTCGAGCGACCCGGCGCTGCGCATCAACTGGAACCCGGTCACCGAGACCTGGCGCAACCTGATGCTGGCGCGCGAGAACATCGTCGT
>JBDTVC010000250.1:0-7105 GCA_040007475.1 Burkholderiales bacterium | reverse complement strand
GAAGTCGCTCAAACCAATCCTTGCTAAGGCATGGCTCCGGATGCAGCACCCCGTCGAAGTCTAGAAACAGAATCACGACCCGGTCTCCGGATCAGACGTGCCACTCCCCGCACCGGTCGCCTTCTTGGGTTCGAAAGGATCCAGCCCGATCCAGTTCGGCCACGGCGGGCATTCCCACTTCGCCGCTTGCAACAACTCTCGGTCCTCCGGGTAGTGGCGCAGGATGACCATGGCCTGCCGTCGCAGTTCCAGTGGAACCTTGCCACCCCAAAGTGCCTGATGCTTGCTATGTTCATACACGAGCTCTCGAAGCAGCTCGCCGGCCCACTGCAGCGCCCGCAATCTCTCATGTGGCATCGTCATCGATTTCTCCCCAGACTTCTCGCGCGAAGTCAGCTCAAGTTGAAATGCATCAGCGCGTGGCACTTGATGTTCGCCCTGCGCCCCAGCCGGCGAAGCTGGTCGAACACCGTCGTCGAGAACAGCGCCGAGGTGACCGGGTTGGCGACAACTCCCTCGGCCACTTCCAAGCCTTGGCCGAGGAACTCGCCAAACACCACGCTGGCCCGTTCACGAAGTCGATCCGGGTTCTCGGCCCAACCGATGTAGGCCACCAGACTCCGGCCTTCGCCGGTTGCCCCGTAGTCCAACCATCCCGTGTACACGTCCATCTGGTCCTCCTGCTTCCGACCCACATTCGCCTGGCCGCGTCGTTCAGCCGATCCAACCGATTCGTGACACCTTCGGCCGCAGACGACATCGACAGCGGTGCACGCGCGTCGAATGGACGCGCCCATTCGCAGTGCGCTTCAACCTGGGCGTGATCAGCACCCGCCCTGGCGACGCTTGGAAGTAGACCCGTTGCCCCAAACGCCACTCCGTTCCGACCCACGGCGGCACGCATACCGATCCGCCGACGCGGACCTGTGTTCGCCACACCCGTCCTTCGGTCTTCCTTCTCCGCTTCTTCAACATGTCGGGCCTCCTTGCGTTCTTGCTTCGGCATGCTCAATGGGGCGCTGGTCCCAGCCCGGACCCACCTGCGGCTCCGTCGCGCGGCTCCCACAAGTCCTGCACCCGCAGTGCCCAGCGCCCATCACTGATGGCCTTGCCGATCGCCGTCTCCAGCACCTGCCGCTGAATCCTCGGACTGCCGAGCACCGCGAGCTGTTGCAGCACCTCGCCCGTGACCACCTCGAACCTGCGCGCGAGCCCGTACTCACCGAGCACCGCCCTCGCCACCGATCGAGCGATCGCCACCGCGGTCCGGGCATCCGGCGCCTCGATGTGGAACAACTTGAACCGCGACAACAGCGAGCCCTCGATCGACGACAGCCGATTCGCTGTGGCGATGTAGATCACATGACTCGCGTCAAAGCACAGGTCCGCCGACTTGTCCCTCAGCGCCTTCGCCGTCACCGGCTCCAGCGGACCATGCAACGCCGTCGCCGGGCGATAGCCGCTTGAACTGCCGGACCCCTTGGTCGCCTTGTCCAGCTCATCCAGCACGATCAGCGGGTTGGCGACCTCGCCCAGCACGATGTGCCGGAACAACTGTCCTGGCTCGGTGTTCGACCAGTGCTTGTCGCTGCCCGTCAGTGTCGACATCGTCTCCGCGCTCTCCAGCGCGTAGACGAACCGCGGCACCCCCAGGGCCTCCGCCAGCCTCGTCGCGAACAGCGTCTTGCCCAGTCCCGGCATGCCGCCCAGCAGGATCGGCGGGATGTGCAACGGCCGTCCGGTGATGCGCACCAGCGCACAGCACACCCGCACGTGCTCGATCACCGCCCCGAAGTTCGGCATCTCCTCGGCTAGGCGTTTCAGCTTCTCCTGCCATTGCCGGCCGAGCACCACGGTGCGCAGCCCGCCGCGCTGCAGCAACGCTGCGGCATGCTCCCGATCGGCCCTGGCATCGTCCTTGGACTTGCGCTTGCTCAGCAATTCAATCTCGGCGCTGTAGCGCTCAAGTGCTCCCTCGGCGATCACCCGCACGCGAAGACCTTGCAGCCGCTTGGGCAGCTTGGTCGGCCTGGGCTTCGTGCGCGGCGCCGCCTCTTCGACAACCGGGGCGGGCACCGTCCCGGCGGTCCCGGGCACCGACGGCGCCCCCGCCTTCGGTTCGGGCGCATCGTCGACCTCGACCGGTGGGAGCAAGGCCTGAACGCGCAACTTCGCCTCGTCGCCCTGGGGCCGTTGGTACTCGAGTCGGGCCCGGGCTGCGTTGGCGATGTGCCCGAGGACGGCCGGCACATAGAGCCGTGCGTCCGCCTTCGCCCGACCGAGCTGGGGTGTTTCCACAGCGCGCAGCAGCACCCAGTCCGTGGCCCAATCCGGCAACCCGCGGGCAGCACCCGCGTGCGCGCTGTCGTCTTCGATCATGGTTGCACCTCGATCACCAGGTCGGGGCGGAAGGCCCCGTTCTCGAACGAGCTATCGCGTCGCCGGTACCCGCGCGGGTTGGTCACCACCCGCGTGCGACCGATGCAGTAGTCCACCGAGCTGTGGATGTGGCCGTGAATCCACAACTGCGGCAACTCGAAGAACGAGGCCGGCAACTCGCTGACGAAACAGGGGTTCAGATCGTCGCCTTCGTACGCGGGCACGATGCTGCGCGCACTCGGTCCGTGGTGCGTGACGACGACCGTGGCGCTGCGCTCCGGGCACGGTTGCGCCAGGCGCTGCGCCAACCAGGACCGGCTGAGTTCGTGCTCGCACGCCGAGTCCTCGGGCGTGAACCTGCGCTGCCCATGCCCCTGGCGCTGGCGGATCGATCCCGCGAAGTCGTTCAGGCCCACACGTGCCACCTCCATGGCGGCCGCGATGGGAGGGCCGTCGACAGCGAAGTCGGTCCACAGGGTGGCACCGAGGATTCGCACGTGTTCGCCGGCGGCTCCGGTCAGAACCAGTTCGTCGCGATCCAGCACGTGCACGTTCGACCTCTGCGCCTGCTCGCGCATGATCTCCAGCGTGCGTTCGCGCTCGAGGCCGTAGAACTCGTGGTTCCCCGGCACGAGCAGCACCGGCTTGCCGGCGAAGGTCGAGTCGCGCTGAGCCCAGGCCACCGCCTTGGGACCCTGCGAGATATCGCCGGCAAGGACGACCGCATCGAATTCGGTTCCTTCTTGCAGCCTGTACGGCGCCCACTCGAGATGAAGGTCGCTGAGGATGAGGAGCTTCATGGTCACCACCCCCTGTCCCGGGCGTGCAGGTCGCAGCGGGTGCACATGTAGCCGCCGATCCGGCGCAGGCTGCCGGGTTCGCCGCACTGGTCGCAGGTGAATTCGGCGCGCGCCTGCGCTGCGGCAATTGCAACGACCATCTCGGGGGTCCGACGGCCGAGGTAGACGCGCAGCCCGCCGAACTTCTCCTTGACCTGGAGCGCATGCGGCCAGGGATGGGTGTGGCCTTCCTCGAAGGCTTCCTGCCACTGGCCGTTCTCGATTCCCTTGGTGATGCAGCGCTCCAACACGATGAAGAGCTCGTCGAGCAGCGGGAACCAGCCGGCCCCGCACTCGAGGCCGACCTTGCCCACGAACAGGTGGGGATACAGCCGGTGGAAGCGGTCGAGTTCCTGGATGCGATCGATCATGAGAGCTCCTGGGGCTGCTGAAAGGAGGGGCCGACAACGGACGCAAAACGAGGCGGTGGCCAGCGCATGTGAGAGCCCTGGTTGACGCCATAGGCGATGAAGGGGGAGTCGACGGGAATGCGGCCCTCGCTCAGGTAGTCGATGTCCTTGTGCAGGTGGCCGTGCACGACGAGGTTCACGCCCACGGCTCGAGCCAACGTGTTCAGGATGGGCTGGCCGTGCATGGCGCCGCCCAGGCCTTCGTGGGTCACGAGGATGTCGGCGTGCTGCCTGGCCAGACGCATGAACTCGTCCGGAAAGATGCTGGAGCGGTGGCGCAGGCTGATGCCTTCACGCCAGCGTTCGTCCGGTTTCATGTGGCGCCGCAACTTCTCGGCGGAGAGAAATTCCGCCTCGAGCATCATGAGGCTCGGATCCCAGATCGACTCGCGGAAGATGCCGCCCAGACCGGCGACTTTGTAGCCGGCCACGGTGGTGACGCGCCCGTGGAGGTTGCGGTGCGCGAGGTCGGAGTGCCACAGGTGATCGTGGTACGGCTCGAGGTCGGTGTCGTGGTTGCCGTGGATGAATCGGACTTCGGTCAGGTCGAGGATGGGCTCCAGTTCGACGTGCAGGGGCCGGCGCGCCTGGAGGTCGCCGAGCAGGATGATGGCTTCGGGCCGGTAGCGCTGCACGGCGCGGATGACGGGCTCGAAGTCGCCGTGGGGGTCGCCGAAGAAGATGAGCTTCGGCCGCAAGTACAGCGAGCCTGCTGCAGAACTTGACTTGGCGGGACGGGAAGATGGTTTGGACAAGATTTTCTCCGTACTGGGTGACGGGGACTTGTCGGCCTTCTGGAAGCGGCGCAAACGACAAGGCCCCGGGATGCGGGGCCTGTGCTGGGTGCGGTGGGAAGACTCAGGTCATATCGATGTCGTGAACCGCACGCGCGAGCACAGGCCGGTCGTCGTAGTTATGACGACCGGGGCCGGATTGGTCATCGCGACCAAGCGGCGCGAGAGTTGGCAGGCGGAACACATGAGGCACAGCGTACAACAAGAACACCAAGTAAGACAAGCCCCGTCATTTCGTCGCGCGAGAGCGACACCAAAGAGACCCTTCGCCCTAGCGCGAAACACGACCTCGCGAAGAGCCCGCCGGAATCCTCAGACTTTTGAGGGTGGTGCTCGACGGAGGCTCGAACAAGGCCGCCGGCGCGACCTGCAGCGCCGTGGCCAGAATGAGCAGTGCGTCGAAGGTGGGATTGGCTGCGCCGGTCTCGCAACGCGACATGTAGGTGCGAAAGAAGCCTGCGTGGTCAGCGAGCTGTTCTTGGGTCATGCCGAGCTCAGTGCGCAGTTCTTTTATGCGCAAGCCGAGGGCAACGCGGGGAGTTAGTCGTTTCACACCATGATGGTGCTGCTAACCGATCTATTTATACACACACTAATTCGGACATTGCGTCATTCGTGCGTGTGGGTCAGTGCTTTCCTCGTGTAGGCGCGCTTTGAGAAGCTGCGACGGCTGACGCATCGGAGCGCTGTGTTCCGGTCGCGTCGTCATCCTCCTGCGAACGGAGCTGAGCAGCCCGGGGACCTTTGACAGTTGAGGCGGGGCACGACGCAGCGAGAGCTCCGCAAGATGCTGACTGGCTGCGCCACGCGGCTGGCGGTCCTCAATCTGGGCGGTTGCTTAGCGAAAATCCTGGCCAAGCACAACCGTCAGGTCTTACAGCTTGCGACAAACGTGCGTCCATATCCGCGTCACACCCGGGCTTGGTGCTTCGGCGCACTGTTGGTCTGCCGACTGACCGAGCCTGTCCTGACTTTTTGTGTCCGAGGCATAGCCTGGCCCCCAGGGGCATCTATGCGAGTGGACCTAACTTCCATCTATAGGCCTGACGGACCGCCACCACCGGTTGAGCGAGCCGGATGAAGGACTCGGTCGATGTCTAAGAACAGCACCCTTGGAGGGCTGGTTTGTCGAATATCAAGACGACGCCTCTAGCGTGGGATTTGGGCAGCGGCCAGCATGGCGCCCTGTGCATCCTTGGCTGATACCGCAGGCGCGGCGCCGACATCGGGCCAGGCGATCGCCAGGGCCGGGTCGTCCCACCGAATGCAACCCTCGGCCTGGGGCGCGTAGTAGTCGGTCGTCTTGTAGAGAAAGTCTGCGCTGTCGCTGGTGACGAGAAAGCCGTGCGCCATGCCGGTCGGCAGCCAGAACTGGCGGTGGTTCTCGCCGCTCAGCTCCACGCCCACCCATTTCCCGAAGGTCGCGCTGCCGTGTCGGATGTCGACCGCCACGTCGAACACCCTGCCTTGCGTCACGCGCACCAGCTTGCCTTGCGCGTGCGGCGGCCGTTGCCAGTGCAGACCGCGCAGGACGCCCTTGCGGGAGCGGGAGTGATTGTCCTGAACGAACTCGACGTGCCGGCCCACGGCTTGGTCGAAGCGCTTCTGGTTGAAGCTCTCCATGAAGAAGCCGCGTTCGTCGCCGAACACCTCGGGCTCCAGGATCAGCACGCCTTCGATGGCGCTTGGCACGACCTTCATCTTCGCATTCCGCCCTGTGTCAAACGCATCATGATGCCAGCAGCGCAAACACCGTTGGTACGTCCGCTGGCAGGGTTCGGCCGCTGGTCTTCCATCTCTGAACACTGTCGGTGCGCGTGAACTGGTTCGACATCGTCAGCCCGCAGCTCACCGAGACGCGCGTGGCGGGCTGCAAGTGAGCCAGCAGCGCGCTCAAGAGTGCCTCGTTGCGATACGGCGTCTCGATCATCAGCTGCGTCTGGTTCGCGCGCCGCGACAGCGCTTCGAGTTCGCGGATTCTTGTTCCGCGGGCGGCACTGTCGACCGGCAGGTACCCGACGAACGCGAAGCTCTGCCCGTTCAGCCCGCTGGCCGCAAGTGCCAGCAACAGCGAGCTCGGGCCCGGCAGGGCGACGACCGTGATGCCCGCAGCGTGCGCTGCCTGAACGAGCGCGGCGCCGGGGTCGGCCACTGCTGGCAGGCCGGCCTCCGAGATCAGGCCGATGTCGTGCCCTTGCAGTGCCGGTGCCAGCAGGGGACCGAGGTCCGGCGCCGGCGCATCGCGAGCGCCTTTCTGCGGGCGCGGCAGCTCGGCGATGTGCAGCGATTGCAGCGGCTGCGCCAACGGGACCACGGCGTCGACACGCTTCAGAAACGCGCGGGTCGTCTTTGCGTTCTCGGCCACCCAGTGCGTCAACCCGGCCGCTGCGTGCAGTACGGACGCGGGCAGCACATCGCGGATGTCCGGGGCTTCACCCGGGATGCCGAAGTCCAGCGTGTTGGGGATGAGGATCAGCGAACCTCGGGCGCTGCTCATGGCGCCGGCGCGAGTGGGTCGATGCCTGCGGCGCGCAGCAGTGCGCTGGTGCGGATCAGCGGCAGGCCGACGAGGGCCGTCGGGTCGTCCGAGTCGATCGCGTCCAGCAGTGCAATGCCTAGCGTCTCGCACTTGGCGCTGCCGGCGCAGTCGTAGGGCTGCTCGGCGCGCAGGTAGTGCTCGATC
>JBDTVC010000249.1:0-7114 GCA_040007475.1 Burkholderiales bacterium | reverse complement strand
GTTGCCGAAGATCTGGTGCGTGCCGGTCGCGTCCGGGTACAGCCCGGTCGCGAGCGACTCGCTCATCGCGTGCGCCACCAGGCCGTCGACGACCCACTCGGCGCCGGTCAGCACCAGCGAGCGGTAGTGGCCGATCAGCAGCGGGTCGGCGACGAACTTGAGGTCGGCATTGCACACCGTGACGCGCAGCGCCGCGGCCTTGCCCTGCGTGCGCTCGCGCTCGACGCGCGTCGTTCGCAGCGCCATCGTGTCGGCCGCCTTCGACGGCGGCAGCGACGGCACCACGCCGCGCGACGGCCGGCTGCGCGTCAGCGCCAGCGCGGTCCCGGGCGCCGCGCCGCCGCGCGTCGCGTCGGCCGGCAGCACATCGAGGGCGGTGGTCTGGCCGGTGGTCAACAGCTCGACATAGGCGGCGAACGCGCCCGACACATCAGGCAGCTTGCCGTGCTCGGCGTCGACCTTCCAGGTGCGCACGCCGGGCAGCAGCGCGCTCTTCAGCGGCACGCGGCCGTCGCCGTCGGAGGCCTCCAGGTATTCGAGGCCGTCGTTGCCCTGCGCGATGCCGACCGGTGTCTGGTCCGCATGGCCGACGACGAGCAGGATCTTCGCGGCTTCGCCCGCCAGCGTGGGAACTTGCGCATCGAGCCGCTGGCGCAGCGCGACGGCCTGGTCCAGCACCTTCTGTGGCGGCGCGCCCCATTCGTAGATCGTGCGCTGTGCGCCTTCGTCGTGCCAGATGCTGCGCGCCTTCAGCACGGCCATGTCGTCGTCGGCGAGCTTCTGCCAGGTGCCGGCCTTGTCGAGCCCCTGCGCCGGGTCGAGCAGGTCGGCCTGCAGCTGGATGAACCCGGGCATGCCGGCCATCATCTTGCGCGCGCCGCCGTTGTCGAAGATCGAGCCGAACGCGACGAGCGCGTTGCCGAAGGTGTCGTCGCCCGACAGGGTCTGCATCGGCGCCCACGAGCCGCCGTTCGGCGTGCCCAGCATCAGGAACCGCGCGCCGTCGACGGCCATCATCCGGGCCCAGGTCTTGGGCCGCTCCAGCCGCATCGTGCGGGCGACGAGGCCACCCATCGAGTGAGCCAACAGGCGCACCGGCTGGCCGCTGGCCTTGCGCGCGTCCAGCGCGGCATCGACCGCGTCGGCGAGGCGACGAGCTTCGTCCTCGATCGGGCGGCGCCAGTCGTACGCGAACGCGGTGACCTCGTGCGTGTCGCCCAGGCGATCGATCAGCGAGTTGTACGAAAGACCGATCGGCCCGTCGGGTGTGACGTGGCTCGCGGTGGCCGGGTCCCAGCTCAGCTTCTTCAGGCCGTTGAGGAAGTGGAAGCCGAGCCAGATGCGCTTGCCGTCGACCGCGAGGTTGGAGCCGAGGATGCCCGGCAGCACGAACACCGCAGGCTTGTCGGGCTGCGGCCCGCGAGGCGCGCCGCGCAGGCCGCTCGCATCTTCGCCGGCCCAGCTCAGCGGGCCGATCGCGTTGAAGCCGGCTGGCGTGTCGGTCTGCAGCGCCGCGCGGATCGCGGTCACCGTGCGGTCGTTCGAGAAGTAGTTGAAGTGCGTGACCTTGGCGCCGCGGTCGAGCACGAAGCTCGCACCGCCGCCGGCGCTCGTGGTTTCGCGCGGCGAGCCGCCGTACATCGAGCGCGTCTGCACGACGATGTCGTTGTCGGTCCAGTAGAACGCGTCGGTCAGCAGCGTCTTGACCCACGAGCCGACCGAGTCGCCCTCCATGTCGCCGGCGATCACGCGCAGCTCGCCGGGGATCAACTGGTCGCCGCGGTTCAGCCAGGCGACGACGGGGCTCTCGGGCATCATCGCCTCGATGCCGGGCAGCTGTGCCGGATCGGCACGGCGCCGCGCGACCTCGTGCAAAAAATCCACGAGCTGCGGCGCGACCGGCACGCCCGCGAGTTGCAGGCCCCACTGCAGCACCGACAGGTAGGCGTCGAAGCGCTTCGATGCGAGCAGCGTGCCGCGCGCCGGGCAGGCGACGCGCACCACGCGTTCGATCTTGACGGCCTTGGCGAGCGCGAGCTTGTAGAGCGCCTGCAGATCACTGCGGTGCGTGGCGTAGTTGTCGCCGGCGAAGACCTTGAGCTCGTCCGCCGCCAGCGGCTTGCCGCTGCACGCGCGCGCGAGCACCTCTGCGACGAGACCGCCGCGCGAGTGCGTGACGAGGTGCAGCCGCGCACCGTTCGGCAGCGCCTGCACCAGCGTCAGCGCGTTGGCGATCGGGCTCGCGCCCATCGTCGGGTGGTCGAGCGCGTAGACCCGGCCGGCGTACTGCGCGAACAGGTCGCGCACCGTCAGCGGGTGTTGCACCCACAGCTTGCCGAAGGTGCTGATCGTGTCGACGAAGGTGCCGTGGATCAGCACCAGCATCGGCGCGTCGGCCGCAGACACCTTGTCGAGCAGCTGGCCGCTGCCCTTCAGCGATGCGGGCAGCGCATCGGGCAACAGGCTGTAGACGCCGGCCTCGACCTGGCCGTCGACCTTCTTCGTGACCAGTGCAGCGGCGAGGTTGGCGGCGGAGTCGACCGGCAGGCCGGTGATGACGTGGAACGCGCCGAGCACGGCCTGCCCGAGCCAGCCGCGCGTGGCACCCCGCGTCGCGCCGGCTTCGATGCCGGGCCACGCGAGCTGCGCCGACACGACGACCTCATCGCCCGCCCCCGAGCCCGGCCCGCCGCGCGTGGCGCCGCCCTGCTGCGCGCGCATCAGGTCGCGGGCATCCTCGGGGTGCAGCACGAGCGTCGGGCCGTTGACGATCTCGAGCACGACCACGTCCTCGCCAACGCGTGCCGTGACGCGTTGCGGTGCAGCGCTGCCACGCTGCGCGCCGACCTTCACCGCGGACTTGACACTGCCGCGCGTGGCCGGCGCGGCGTCGTCCGCCTGGCCGGGGATGACGAAAGTGATCTCGCGTGCGCTGGTGGCCATGCTGTGCTCCTGATCCGACTCAGACCTTGAACGGTGCCTGCTTCAGGAAGGTCGCAGCCTTGCCGAGCGTGAACAGGTTGGGCGACTGAGTCGGCGGCATCGCACCGCGCACGCGCGCATGGAGCGTGGCGTAGCTGCCCTTGAACTTGCCCTGATCCCAGACCTTGAGCAGCTGCTCGGTGAACGCGCCGTTGTGCTCGCCGTCCATCGAGGTCTGGTTGTCCTGACAGCCCGAGATCAGCACGACCGCGGGCTTGAAGGTGCCGACGAGCTCGGTGGCATGCGCCGCCGCGCCGACCTGCGCGAGCGCGGCATCGGGATCGACCGTCGCCTTGCCCGCGGCCTTCTCCGCGTCGAGCTGCAGCTTGTCGTAGAACGCCGCGTGATCGCGGTACACACGCATCGCCACCGCGGCCGGCATCAGCTTGGCGCGCTGCCCGGTCGGCGGCGGGGGCGGCGGCAGATCACGCGTCACGCTGCCGCTGTGGCAGCTGTCGGACAGCACGAGGATGCGCACGCCCGCCGCGAACTTGCTCAGCTCGACATACAGCTCATCGTCGATCAGCTGGCCGTCGTAGAGGCACCAGGTCTCGTCCTGGTGGTCGGGTTCGTCGCCGTTGACGTCGGGCACCTGGCCGCCGTGGCCGGAATAGGTCAGGAAGAACAGGTCGCCGGTCTTCAGCGCCCTGGCCGCGGTGCGCATCGCCGCGAGCGTGTGGGCGCGGGTGGCCTTCTTGGTCAGCAGCACGGTGGGCTTCATGCCCTGCTTCTTCGCGATCGCCGCCATGTCGTGGGCATCGAATTCGCACGCGGCGAGCGGCCCGTCCCAGCCGCTGTAGGCCGCCGCGCTGACGCCGTTCAGGCCGATGTGGAGCGACAGGGCCTTGCGGGCCGGGGTGGTGGAGGTCTTGGCCATCGTGTGCTCCTCGGTGGTGGGGAAGTGCGCGGCATCATGGGCGCGCACCGCGGCCCCCAGTAGCCCTAGTTCATGGGGCCAGCGTTCTCGTGTCGATCCAGGTGACGCGCCCGGTGCGGCGCCTGACTTCGCGATAGAGGTGCGCCGTGCCGCCGGGCCCGTCGCCGCCACTCCCGTCCCACAGGCACACGAAGCGCACCCTGTCCACACCGCGGGCCAGCGCGCTGTAAAGCAGCCAGAGGTTGCAGCGCTCGAACGCGTTGGCGCGAGCCGGCAGCGGGCCGAGTTCGTCGGGCATCACGCGCGGCGGGTCACGCAGCTTGCCGCGCAGCGCGAAGTAGCGCGCGCGCCAGTCGTCGCCGTCGATCGAGCTGGCGATCGACTGCTCGATGAACTCCGGCTCGGCAAGCGGCAGCAGCAGCTGCACGCGCACACCGCGCGCGGCGCAGGCCTCGGCGAACAGCAGGTCGCCACCCGAGGCGCCCTGCACCAGCGCGTCGTCATCGGGGCCGGCCTCGAGGCGGTCGAGCACCTGCTCGATCGCGGCTGCGGCAGGCGGCACGAGTGTGGGCGGGAAGCGGGGATGCGCGCGATCCGGCGCATCCACACGGTGACCGGCAAACAGCAGCACCTGGCGCGGCTGGCGCGGCGGCTTGGCGAGCGCGATCTCGCGGTCGATCACCTTCAGCGCGGCGGCCGTGTCGTCGGGGCGGAAGTCGAGGTCGAGCAGCAGTGCGAGCGTCTGGCGCGTCGAGTCGAGCGCGAACCAGTCCTGGTTCGCGGCGGCGACCGCGGCCATGTACTTGCGCAGCACGATCTCGCGCGGCTGGTCATGCAGCTGCGCCTCGGCCAGGCTGGCGCGCGCCCAGTAGTCGGCCGGGTCGCGGCGCGCGGCAGTCAGGCTGGCCCACAGCACACCGCCGTGCAGGTGATCGAGCGCCGCGGCATCGGCCTCGCCGCCGAGGTGCTTCTGCAGCAACAGCAGGATCAGCGCATCGATGCCCGAGGCGTGGTGCGACGGGTCGTGGGTGAACGCGGTGCGGTAGGCCTCGATCGCGTCGCAAAGGCTCGCGTCTTCGAGCGCGGCCGCCTCGCGCATCTGCGCCGGCGTGGGGCGCTTCTCGCCGGCCGACTCTTTCGCGCTGGCGCGCCAGCGGTGCCGCCACTGGTCTTTCTCGACCCGGCCAGCCAGGGCCCAGCAGTCGGCACTGGTCGGGTGGTCCTGCGTGAGCTGGCGAACCCACTCGCGCGCGTCCTCGAAGCGCTTCAGGCGGCCCAGGCAGATGGCCTTCTTCTGGCTGCACCCGAGGTGCCCCGGCTCGACCGCGAGCACCGCCTCGTACTGCTCGAGCGCGAACTCGTAGCGCTGCAGCCGCAGCAGCGCGTCGCCGGCGCTGCACTTGGCCTCCATCCAGAGCGCGCGGCTCGGGGTGTCGTCGGCGAGCACGAGGATGTCACCGGGCCGGCCCTTCTGGCGCGCGACCTCGAGCCGATTCGCCCAGCGCTTCTGCGCATCGCTGAACTCGTTGCTCTCGGCCAGCATCAGCTTGCGCCACTCGGGCTCGCGCAGCTCGGGCAGCAGCTGGTAGACCGGGCTCGAGCTGCGCCCGGGCCATGCCCCTTGGGTCGCGCGCGCCATGCGCGTGATCGACTCGCGGTCGTCGTGCAGGTGCGCCGGATCGGGCGCGCCGTTGAGCAGGTGGTAGGTGAGCTTGCGGTCGGTGTAGAGGTCGAAGGGCTGGCTCGGCCGCGGGCCCTGCACCAGCATCACGCCGCGGGCACGCAGCGCGTGGCGCACGCCGAGCTCGTACCAGACGTTCGGGTTGTCCAGCGTCAGGTCGGCCACGACGAGATCGGCGACGAGCAGCTCCTGGAACATGTCGAAGCGAATGTCCCCGGCGCGTTGCTCCTGGTCGGCGCGGAAGACATCGAAGCCCGCTTCTTCCAGTGAAGGCTTCAGCAGCTCGGCGAAGATGCGGTTGAAGTCGACGGGCTGGCCATCGGCATCGGGCTTGGTGCCGAAGGGCATCGCGATGAAGGCATGCGGGGTCATCGAGGAGCAGGATGAAACGATCCGCCGCCGGTGGCAACCCCCATGCTTGCCGCTGTGGCGGCGGCGCATACTGAAAAATGGTCGCGCGCCCTGTCGAAAGGCGCCGGGCCGGAACGTCAACACCGAGGCGCGACACGTCGCCGCGCCACCCACCGGAGAGACCCGATGAAGTACCTGATCATGATCTACGCGAGCGAAGCCGACGAAGCCAGGATGACCCCCGCGCAGGTGGGCGAGATGCTGCAGGGCTACGGAGCCTACAGCGAGGCGCTCGCCAAGTCGGGCGTGATGCTCGGCAGCAATCGCCTGCGCCCGACCACCGAGGCGACCTCGGTGCGCGTCAAGAGTGGCAAGACCGAGGTGTTGAACGGCCCGTACGCCGAAACACGCGAGCAGCTCGGCGGCTACTACCTGATCGACGTGCCGGATCTAGACGCTGCCTTGTCATGGGCCGCGCGCTGCCCGAGCGCCAACCACGGCACGATCGAGGTGCGCCCGATTTGGGAGATGTGAGCCCCGCCGCGGTGGCCGAAGCCACCGCGCGGCGCAGCTACGGCAAGTTGGTCGCTTATCTCGCTGCGCGCACGCGCGACGTGGCGGCGGCCGAGGACGCGCTCTCGGCCGCGTTCGAGGCGGCGCTGCGCGACTGGCCGGTGAGCGGCATCCCGGCCAGCCCCGAGGCCTGGCTGATGACCGCGGCACGACGCCAGCTGATCGACGCGGCACGGCGCCACAGGACGCGCGACGACGCCATCCCCGACCTGCTGCTGATCGCCGACGTCTCCACCGACGACGACGCGCCGCGCGCGATCCCCGACGACCGGCTGCTGCTGATGTTCGCCTGCGCCCACCCGGCGATCGAGGCCGGTGTGCGCGCGCCGCTGATGCTGCAGACCATCCTCGGCTTCGACGCGGCGGCGATCGCATCGGCGTTTCTCGTCGCGCCGGCGACGATGGGCCAGCGGCTGGTGCGCGCCAAGGCCAAGATCAAGCAGGCCGGCATCCCGTTCCGGCTGCCCGAGCACGACGACCTGCCGGCGCGGCTGGATGCCGTGCTGGAGGCGATCTACGCGACCTTCACCGAGGGCTGGTCCGACCCGGCCGGCACCGAGGCGCGCAGGCGCAACCTCACCGACGAGGGCATCTGGCTCGGCCACCTCGTCACCGTGCTGCTGCCCGACGAGCCCGAGGCGCTCGGCTTG
>JBDTVC010000248.1:0-7131 GCA_040007475.1 Burkholderiales bacterium | reverse complement strand
ACGCCGGCAGCGTGGTGCAGGCGCTGGCCGACGCCAAGCCCGACGCGATCTTCAATGTGCTGTTCGGCGCCGACCTCTCCAAGTTCGTGCGCGAGGGCAACACGCGCGGCCTGTTCCAGGGCCGGTCGGTCGTCAGCGTGCTGACCGGCGAGCCCGAGTACCTCGACCCGCTGAAGGACGAATCGCCGAACGGCTGGATCGTCACCGGCTACCCGTGGTACGGCATCCAGACGCCCGAGCACAAGGCCTTCTTCCTCGCGTACCACGCGAAGTACAAGGACTACCCGCGACTGGGCTCGGTCGTCGGCTACACGATGATCAAGTCGATCGCGGCCGGCGCGAAGAAGGCCAAGAGCACTGAGACCGAGAAGCTCGTCGCCGCATTCGCCGGGCTGCAGATGGATTCGCCGTTCGGCAAGTTCACCTTCCGCGCCGAGGACCATCAATCGACGATGGGCGCGTTCGTCGGCACGACGAAGAACGAGAACGGCAAGGGCGTGATGGTCGACTACAAATACCTGGACGGCGCGAAGTTCCTGCCGAGCAACGAGGCGGTGAAGAAGTTGCGCCCGGCGGATTGAGCACTCCGAGGTTGGAGCGGGGCCGCCGGGCGTCCGGGTGCCCCGTTCCGTTCAGCAAATTCTTATTCACTCCACGGGGCACCCGAACACCCGGCGGCCGGCACGGTCGGCGGTTGATCGACGGAAAGCACCGGCTCAGCGGGACGCGGGGTCGCTCGCGGAGTGAATAAGAATTTGGCTGAACGCAGCGAGCGACCCCGTGTCCCGCTGCGCAGGCAGCAAGCGCGCCCACAGAACCCACATGAACCTCTCCGGCCTCGCAGTTCAACTCCTCAACGGCCTGGCCGGCGCCTCCTCGCTGTTCCTGGTCGGCGCGGGCCTGTCGCTGATCTTCGGTGTGACACGCATCGTCAACTTCGCGCATGGTTCGTTCTACATGCTCGGCATCTACATCGCCTACATGCTGGCCGACAAGATGGGTGGCGGTGCGTGGTTCTGGCCGGCGCTGCTGCTGTCGGCCGTGGCGGTCGGTGTGATCGGCGCACTCGTCGAGATGCTGCTGTTGCGGCGCGTGTACCGCGCGCCCGAGCTGTTCCAGCTGCTCGCCACCTTCGCGCTGATGCTCGTCATCAAGGATGCGGCGCTGTGGCTCTGGGGGCCGGACGATCTGCTCGGCCCGCGCGCGCCGGGCCTCTCGCATGCGGTGCCGATCTTCGGCCGCATGTTCCCGACCTACGACCTGTTCCTGATCATCGTCGGGCCGATCGTGCTCGGGCTGTTGTGGCTGCTGCTCACGCGCACGCGCTGGGGCACGCTGGTCCGCGCCGCCACGCAGGACCGCGAGATGGTCGGCGCGCTCGGTGTGAACCAGGCGTGGCTGTTCACGGCCGTGTTCGCGCTCGGCACGATGCTCGCGGGGCTGGGTGGCGCGCTGCAGCTGCCGCGCGAGCCGGCAAACCTCGGGCTCGACCTGCTGACGATCGGTGATGCGTTCGTCGTCGTCGTGGTCGGCGGCATGGGCTCGATCCCCGGCGCCTACGTGGCGGCGCTGTTGATCGCCGAGATCAAGGCGATCTGCATCGGCATCGGCAGCGTCGAGCTGTTCGGCGTCGCGTTCTCGTTCTCCAAGCTCACGCTGGTCGTCGAGTTCCTGGTGATGGCCGTCGTGCTGGTCGTGCGGCCGTGGGGGCTGATGGGCAAGCCGCAATCCACGAGCCGCAATTCGGCGCCACCCGAAGCGCCGCTGCGCAAGGCCGACAACCTGCTCAAGATCGCCGGCGGCGTGCTGCTGCTCGCGCTGATCGCGTGGCCGGTCGCCACGGCAGGCTCGCCGTATCTCACCGTGCTCGCGATCGACCTGCTGACCGCGGCGCTGTTCGCCGCGAGCCTGCACTTCATCATGGGGCCCGCGGGCATGCACTCGTTCGGCCACGCGGCCTACTTCGGCCTCGGCGCGTATGGTGCGGCGCTGCTGGTGCGCTCGGCCCATCTGCCGATGGAGTTGGCGCTGATCCTGTCGCCAATCGTCGCGGCGATCGGTGCGCTGGTCTTCGGCTGGTTCTGCGTGCGGCTGTCGGGCGTGTACCTCGCGATGCTGACGCTGGCGTTCGCGCAGATCGTCTGGTCGGTCGTGTTCCAGTGGGACGACTTCACCGGCGGCAGCAACGGCCTCACCGGTGTGTGGCCGGCCGAGTGGCTGACTGAGAAGCGCACCTACTACTACCTGACGCTCGCGCTCGTGGCCGGCGGCGTGCTGCTGATTCGCCGCGCGCTGTTTGCGCCGTTCGGCTACGCGATGCGCGCCGGTCGCGACTCCCCGCTGCGCGCCGATGCGATCGGCATCGATGTGAAGCGCATCCAGTGGGTCGCGTTCGTCATCGCTGCGGTGTTCGCCGGGCTGGCCGGTGCGCTGTACGCGTTCTCGAAGGGCAGCATTTCGCCGGACGCCGTCTACGTCGGGCGCTCGGTCGACGGGCTGGTGATGGTGCTGCTCGGCGGCCTGCAAACGCTCGCCGGCCCGATCGTCGGCGCGGTCACGTTCACCTGGCTGCAGGATGCGGTCGCGCGCAACACCGACTACTGGAAGGCCCTGCTGGGCGGGATCATCCTGCTGCTGGTGCTCGTGTTCCCGCAAGGCATCGCGGGCTTCGTCGGGCAATGGTTCGATCGGCGCAAGGGGGTGGATGCATGAGCCGCCGCGCCGGGCCGCCCCAAGCAAGGCTCGTCCCCTCGGGGGACCGGCCGATGCATTCATCGGACGAGGGGTCGTCATGAGCCTCCTGCAAGTCACCGACCTCGGCAAATCGTTCGGCGGCAACCGCGCGGTCGATGGCATCACGTTCAGCGTCGCCGCGGGCGAGCTGCTGGCACTCATCGGGCCGAACGGTGCCGGCAAGTCGACGACCTTCAACATGGTCAACGGCCAGCTGCGCGCCGACACCGGTTCGATCAAGCTCGATGGCGTCGAACTCATCGGCCGCAAACCGCGCGACATCTGGCACCGCGGCGTCGGCCGCACGTTCCAGATCGCCGAGACCTTCGCCTCGCTGACCGTCGTCGAGAACGTGCAGATGGCGCTGATCTCGGCCGACGCGAAGTTGTACGCGCTGTGGAAGCGCGCCGCCGAGCACCGCCGTGACGACGCCCTCGCGCTGCTCGATCAGGTAGGCATGAAGGCGCAGGCCGATCGCCCGTGCAGCGTGCTCGCGTACGGCGACGTGAAGCGCGTCGAGCTCGCGATCGCGATGGCCAACAGCCCGAAGCTGCTGCTGATGGACGAGCCCACCGCCGGCATGGCGCCGAAGGAGCGCAACGAGCTGATGGCGTTGACCAAGCGGCTCGTCGTCGAACGGAGCCTCGCGGTGCTGTTCACCGAGCACAGCATGGACGTGGTGTTCGCGCACGCCGACCGCATGATCGTGCTCGCGCGCGGGCGCCTGATCGCGCAGGGCGCGCCGGCCGAGATCCGCGATCACCCGAAGGTGCAGGAGGTGTACTTCGGCACCGGTGCCACCTTCGAGAAGAAGGTGACGGCATGAGCGCGGCGGACCGAGCGCCGGGCCGCTCCCAAGCCGGTCCGCATCCCCTCGGGGGATCGGCCGATGTACCCAGCGGACGTGGGGCCGACATTTTGCTCGACGCCAAAGGCCTGAACGCCTGGTACGGCGCCGCCCACATCCTGTTCGATGTGGACCTGACGGTGAACCGCGGCGAGGTCGTCGCCCTGATGGGCCGCAACGGCGCCGGCAAATCGACGACGCTGAAAGCGCTGATGGGCATGCTGGCCAAGCGCAAGGGCACGGTGTCGTTCATGGGCCAGGACGTGTCGCGTGCCGAGTCGCACGAGGTCGCGCGGCTGGGCATGGGCTATGTGCCCGAAGACCGCCGGGTGTTCGGCGACCTCACGGTGATGGAGAACCTCGAGGTCGGCAAGCAGGCGCCGCGCGCCTGGCCCGACGGCACGGCCGCGCCGGTGTGGACGGCCGGGAAGTTGTTCAAGCTCTTCCCCAACCTCGGCGAGATGCCGGACCGCCCGGGCGGCCGCATGAGCGGCGGCGAGCAGCAGATGCTGACCGTCGCACGCACGCTGATGGGCAACCCCTACCTCGTGCTGCTCGATGAACCGAGCGAAGGCGTCGCGCCGCTGATCGTCGAGCAGATGGCCCAGACCATCATGGAGCTGAAGGCGCAGGGCGTGAGCATCCTGCTGTCCGAACAGAACATGCATTTCGCGGAGCTGGTGTCCGACCGGGCCTACGTGCTCGAGAAGGGCCAGATCCGCTACGAGGCTTCGATGGCCGAGCTGTCGGCCAATGAAGAAGTGCGCCGCGCTTATCTCAGCGTGTGACGCCTCGATGTCAATCAACAACCCCAAGGAGTGAACCGATGAGCACCCGCAGAACCCTGTTGAAAGCGCTGGCCAGCACCGGCCTGATGGCCGCCACCGGCCGCAGCTTCGCCGCGAAGATCACCCCCGATGGAAAGAGCGCACTGATCGTCGTCGACGTGCAGAACTGCTTCGTCACCGGCGGCACGCTGCCGGTGAAGGACGGCGAAGCGGTGGTGCCGGTGATCAACAAGCTCGCTGCGAGCTTCGGCAACATCGTCGTCACGCAGGACTGGCACACGGCCGGCCACGCGTCGTTCGCGAGCACCTACCAGGGCAAGAAGCCGTTCGAGACCACCAAGCTCTCCTACGGCACGCAGGTGCTGTGGCCCGACCATTGCGTGCAGGGCACCGACGACGCCGCACTGCACAAGGACCTGAAACTGCCGACGGCGCAGATCATCATCCGCAAGGGCTTCCACAAGGAGATGGACAGCTACTCCGCGTTCGACGAAGCCGACCACAAGACCGCAACCGGTCTGGGCGGCTACCTGAAGGCGCGTGGCATCAAGACCGTGTACGTGACGGGCCTCGCGACCGACTTCTGCGTCGCGTGGACCGCGATGGACGCGCGCAAGGCCGGCTTCAACGTCTACGTGATCGAGGACGCGACCCGTGCCATCGACCTGAACGGCTCGCTCGCCGCCGCGTGGAAGGGCATGACGGCCAAGGGCGTGAAGCGCATCCAGTCGACTGACCTCATCTGAACCGGCCGTGATCGCGCTGACGGTCAACGGTCAGGCGCACGCGCTGGCCGTGCCGCGTGACGCGCCGCTGCTGAACGTGCTGCGCAACGACCTCGGGCTGAATGGCCCGAAGTACGGCTGCGGTCTGGGCGAATGCGGGGCGTGCGCGGTGCTCGTCGACGGCATCCAGGCGCGCGCATGCGCGATCCCGGTCGGTGGCGTCGAGGGGCGGCACGTCACGACGCTCGAAGGGCTGGCTGGCTTGGTTGAAGAGGCAGGCGCGTTGCACCCGGTCCAGCAGGCCTTCATCGACTGCCAGGCCGCGCAGTGCGGGTACTGCCTGAACGGGATGATCCTCGGCACGGTCGCGCTGTTGCAGCGCATCCCGCAGCCGACCGATGCGCAGGTGCGTGACGCCCTCGCGCACAACCTCTGCCGCTGCGGCACGCACCTCGAGATCCTGCAGGCGGTGCAGCGCGCGGCGGTGTTGATGACCGCATCGGCATGAGCCGTCGCGCCGACGCACGGCTGTCGCGCGCCGAGCTGCGTGCTGCGGTCGGCGTGCTGCTGATCGTGCGCGAGCCGCCTGCTGCCGCGCCGCCGGCGAAGGGCCAACCTGCCGCGGTGGCCGCGAACCTGGCCGAGGGCCCCGAGCCCTTGATCGGGGTGTGGGACGACGGCAGCGTCACTGCGTTGCACGGCCACGTCGATCTGGGCACCGGCTTGCGCACCGCACTCGCGCAGATCGTCGCGGAGGAGCTCGACGTGCGCGTCGACGATGTGCATGTCGCGCTCGGCGACACCGCGCGTGCGCCGAACCAGGGCGCGACGATCGCGAGCGCGTCGATCCAGATCCACGGCGAGCCCTTGCGACGCGCGGCGGCGCAAGCACGCGCGTGGCTGGCCGCGAACGGCGTGGCGGGCTTGAGCGGCCGGCACATCGAGCTGCTGCTCGACCCGAACGCGCCGACCAAGCGGCCGGACGCCTACACGACGGTCGGTCAATCGACGCCGCGCGTCGACATTCCGGCCAAGGCGGCCGGCGAGCTCGTCTTCGTGCATGACATGCGGGTGCCCGGCATGCTGCACGGCCGCGTCGTGCGGCCACCGTATGCGGGCGTCGATGCCGGCGAGTTCGTCGGCAACACGCTCGAGGCGGTCGACGAGGCGTCGATCGCGCACATCGCCGGCATCCGCCAGATCGTCGTGATCCGCGACTTCATCGGCATCGTCGCCGAGCGCGAGGAGCAGGCCGAGCAGGCGATGCGCGAACTGAAGGTGACGTGGAAGCCCTGGCCCGGCATGCCGCCGCTGGCCGACCTGAGCCACGCGCTGCGAAACAACCCGTCGACGCGGCGCGTGCTCGTCGAGCAGGGCGACGTGGACGCAGCGATCGCCGGCGCCGCCCAGCCGATGCAGCGCGAGTACGTGTGGCCGTATCAGCTGCACGCATCGATAGGCCCGTCGTGCGCGCTGGCGGATTGGCACGACGAGCCGGGACAAGCGCGGCGCATGACGGTCTGGACCGGCTCGCAGAATCCGCACGTGCTGCGCGCCGATCTCGCCACGCTCACCGGCTTGCCCGACGTGGCGGTCGACGTGATCCGCATGGAGGCCTCGGGCTGCTACGGCCGCAATGGTGCGGACGACGTGGCGGCCGACGCCGCGCTGCTGTCACGCGCGGTCGGTGCGCCGGTGCGCGTGCAGCTCACGCGCGAGCAGGAGCACCTGTGGGAGCCGAAGGGCGCGGCGCAGCTGATGCAGGTCCATGGCGGCCTCGATGCGAACGGCGCGATCGCGGCCTACGACTTCCAGACCTCGTACCCGTCCAATGGCGCGCCGACGCTCGCGCTGCTGCTCACGCGCACGATCGCGCCGGACGCCACCGCGTACGAGATGGGCGACCGCACCGCGGTGCCGCCCTACGACGTGCCGAACCTGCGCGTGGTCGCGAACGACATGCCGCCGATCCTGCGGGCCTCGTGGCTGCGCGGCGTGTCGGCGCTGCCGAACTCGTTCGCGCACGAGTCGTACGTGG
>JBDTVC010000247.1:0-7184 GCA_040007475.1 Burkholderiales bacterium | reverse complement strand
GGGACGACCCGCGCATGCCTACCATCGTCGGCCTGCGCCGGCGCGGCTACACGCCCGAGGCCGTGCGGCTGATGTGCGAGCGCGCCGGCACCAGCAAGGCCGGCGGCTGGACCGACTACGCGAGCCTGGACATCGCGCTGCGCGAAGACCTGGAAGGCAAGGCCCCGCGCGCGATGGCCGTGATCGACCCGGTCAAACTCAAGCTCACGAACTGGGCCGACGTGTTCGGCAGTGATGCACACCGCGAGCCGTGCCAGGCGCCGGCGAACCCGCACCGGCCCGAACTCGCACCGCGTTCGTTCAGCCTCGGCCCCGAGGTCTGGATCGAGCGCGACGATTTCGCTGAAGCGCCGCCGAAGGGATTCTTCCGCCTGTTCCCTGGCAACAAGGTCCGCCTGAAGTACGGCTACGTGATCGAGTGCACCGGGTGCGAGAAGGACGCGAGCGGCGCGATCACTGCGGTCACCGCCGCCGTCGTGCCCGACACCAAGAGCGGCACGCCCGGCGCCGACGCGGTGAAGGTCAAGGGCACGATCACCTGGCTCGGCGTCCACGACGCGCTGCCGGCCGAGCTTCGCCTCTATGACCGGCTGTTCACCGAACCCCAACCCGATGCCGGTGGCAAGGATTTCAAGCTGAGCCTGAACCCGGCGAGCAAGAAGGTCGTGAGCGGCTTCATCGAGCCGTCGCTGGCGATGCTGCAGCCCGACGACAAGGTGCAGTTCGAACGTCACGGCTACTTCGTCGCCGATCGCGTCGATCACGTGGCCGGCAAGCCGGTGATCAACCGCATCGCCGGGTTGAAGGATTCATGGAGCAAGTGACCACGCTGCCGAACGGCGTGCGTGTCGTCACCATCCGCCTCCCGCACGCCGCCAGCGCCAGTGTCAGCGTCTTTGTGCGCACCGGCAGCCGCAACGAGAGTGCGCGGCTGAACGGCATCAGCCATGTGGTCGAGCACATGGCGTTCAAGGGCACGCACCGGCGCGACGCGCACCGGCTGAACCTCGACGCCGAGCGGCTCGGCGCGCAGGTCAACGCGCACACCGACAAGGACCACACCGCGTACCACATGAGCGGCCTGGCGCAGCATGCCGGCGTCTTCGTGCGGATGCTGGGCGACATCGTGCGGCACAGCACCTTCCCGGCCGACGAGCTGGAGCGCGAGCGCCAGGTGATCCTGCAGGAGTTCATCGAGGATGAAGACGACCCGGTCTCGACCGCGTTCAAGCTCTTCGACCAGGCCTGCTTCGGCAAGCACCCGCTCGCGCAGCCGGTGATCGGCACACGGCGCAACATCGAGCGCTTCACGCGTGACGACCTGCTCGGCTATGTGCAGCGGCAGTACACCGGCGCGAACGTGATCGTCGGCGTGGCCGGCGGCATCGACGCCGACGCAATCGTCGCCGAAGTCGAGAAGTGCTTCGGCACGATGCCGCGCGGCGCCGCGAACGCGATGGCGGCACCGTCGTATGTGGGCGGCGTGAAGACGCGCCGCCAGCCCGGCAGCAGCCAGAGTCATGTGGCGATGGGCTTCCCGATCCCGGCGCTGCAGGGCGACCACCACGCGGCGATCGTCGCCGCGGCGCTGTTCGGCGAGGGCATGAGCTCACCGCTGATGCACGAGATCCGCGAGCGCCGTGGCCTCGCCTATTACGCATCGACCTCGGCCGACGTGGCCGACCTGTGGGGCCTGTTCGTGATCGAGGCTTCGCTGATGCCGGAGCATGTGGACGAGTTCTTCACCGAGGTCCGCAAGCTGCTCGCGGCCCATACGCGCGGCAGCGACCGCGTCGGGCTGGAGCGTGCGCGCAACCAGATCCTGGTGCGCCGGCTGCAGGCCCACGAGCGGCCCTACCGGCAACTCGAGGACGCCGCACAGGATCTCTTCGCGTTCGGCCGCGTCCGGCCGCGCGCCGAGCTGGCCGAACGCATCGCTGCCGTCACCGGCCGGCAGGTGCGCACGGTGTTCGATCACATGCTCGCCGCGGGGCCGGCCATCGCGATGGCGGGGCGGCTGCCACGCCACGCTGGCAAGGGGCTAGTGTGATGTGGCGCTCGCTCGTCGCCGTTTCGGCGATGGCCCTCGCCACCGTCGCGAACGCGACCGAGCTGCCGCAGCAGCGCCCCGGACCCGGCGGCGTGGTGCTGGTCGCGCTCGGCGCGTCGGCCGAGGCGCCGCAGGCACGCTTCAACGGCTCGCCGGTCCTGGTGGTCCGCGACGGCAACCAATGGACCGCGGTGGTCGGCCTGCCCCTGTCGGCCCAACCCGGCCCGGCGAAGATCGAGGTGCAGCGCGAGGCTGGGATCGCGAGCGTTCCGTTCGCGATCAAGCCGTTCCGGTACAAGGAGCAGCGCCTCACCGTGGCGCCCGGCCAGGTCGATCTGTCGAAGGACGACCTCGCGCGCTACGAACGCGAGCGCGCCCACCTGGCCGAGGTGACCGCCACGTTCAGCGGCACCGCCCCCGCGACGCTGCTGCTTCGCCAGCCCACGCCCGGCCCGCGCTCGAGCTCGTTCGGGCTGCGGCGTGTCTTCAACGGCCAGTCGCGCAATCCGCACAGCGGCATGGACATCGCTGCGCCGCTCGGCACGCCGGTGGTCGCGCCCGCTGCGGGCCGCGTGATCGACACCGGCGACTACTTCTTCAACGGCAACACCGTGTGGCTGGACCACGGCGCGGGGTTGCTGACGATGTACTGCCACCTCTCGGCGATCAACGTGAAGGTCGGCGACGAGGTCGCGGCCGGCGCGTTGCTGGGTGCGGTCGGCGCGACGGGCCGCGCGACCGGGCCGCACCTGCACTGGTCGGTGGGCCTGAACCGCGCGATGGTGGACCCGGCGCTGTTTCTCGCGCCCTGAGCAGCGCTACACGGGCAATGCGAAGCCGGCGACCTGACGCCGATCAATGCCCGCGTTCCTGATTCTGCAATTGCCTCATGGCTGCCACATCGGCAGGTGACATCGCGGGGATGCCGAAGATCGTGCGTGCCGCCGACGCAGCGGCAGGCGCCGAAGCCGGCGGCGCCGGCATTTCGCCGCTCGCGTCGAGCGCGGGTGCAAGCTCCGTCGTGGGCTGCACATCGCGCACGACCTGCGGGAACACCGCCTGCGTGTCGATCAGGCCGGCCTTCTGCCCCTGCTGGAAGAACGCACCGACGAGCCGCAGCGCGTTGTGCCCGCCCTGCCCCCAGTAGTTGCCGCGGATCGTCACGCGCGCATCGTTGAAGCCGACCCACGCGCCGGCGACGAGCTTCGGGCTCATCAGCATGAACCAGCCGTCGGTGTTGTTCTGCGTGGTGCCGGTCTTGCCGGCCAGATCGCCGCGCACGCCGAACTCGGTGCGCACCGCGGTGCCGGTGCCGGCGTCGATCACGCCACGCATCACGTCGACGAGCTTCTCGATCAGCGGCTGGTCGAGCACCCGTTCGGGCTGGGATTCGAACGACTCGAGCACCCGGCCGTTGCGGTCGGTGATCTGCGTGATCAGCAGCGGCTCGTGGCGCTCGCCCAGCGCCGCGAGCGTGGCGTACGCGTTCGCCATCTCGAGCAGCGTGACCGGGCTGGTGCCGAGCGCGAGCGAAGGCACGGCGTCGAGCGTGGACTCGCGCACGCCCGCCGCCTGCGCGAAGTTGACCACCGCCTCGGCCCCGACCTCTTGCATCACCTGCGCGGTGATCGTGTTCTTCGATTGCGCGAGGCCATCGCGCAGGGTCATCGGCAGGCCGGTCGCGCTGTTGCCGTCGGTCGGGTGCCAGACCTTGCCGTTGGGCAGCGGGATGTTGACCTCGCCATCGACATAGGTCTGCTCGGTCGACAGGCCGCGCTGGAATGCGGCGCCGTAGACGAAAGGCTTGAAGGTCGACCCTGGCTGGCGCCTGGCCTGCGCGACGTGGTCGAACTGCTCGCGCGTGAAGTCGGGGCTGCCGACCCACGCGCGCACCGCGCCGCTCGCCGGATCGATCGCGACGAAGCCGGCGGACAGGCGCGTCTTGTCCTCGCGCAGCCGGTTCATCAGCTCGGTGTCGGCGAGCACGGCCGCAAGGGCCCGCGGCTCGCTCTGGCCGGCCTGGCGCGCGTTGCGGTAGGCCGGCGTGTCGCGCGCCATCTCGGCGAGCAGCGGCTGGTGTTCGCGCCAGAACTGCGCAAATGGCGCCGGCCCCTCGGCACCCTTCTTCGCCGGGCGCGCTCCTGCCCATTCGCTGGCGGCGATGCCCTGCAGCTTGGCGACCTGCTGCGCGACCGCGTCCTGCGCGAACTTCTGCAGCTTCGCGTCGAGCGTGGTGCGGATCACGAGGCCATCGGTGTCGAGGTCGACATCGTGCGCGTCGGCCCACTCGGCGAGCCGCTCGCGCAGGTGCGCGACGAAGTGCCGCGCCTGGCCGATGCCGCCGTCCTCGGGCCGTTTGAACGCGAGCACGAGCGGTTGCTTGCGAAGCTGCTCGTAGCGCACCGCGGTCAGCGTGCCGCGCTTGACCATCTGCGCCATCACCAGATTGCGGCGATCACGTGCCCGCTCGGGGTTGCGCACCGGGTTGTAGCGCTGCGTGCCCTTGAGCATGCCGACCAGCGTGGCGCACTGCGCGGTGTCGAGCTGCGAGGCCGGCTTGTCGAAGTAGGTGCGCGAGGCCATCTCGATGCCGCGCACGTTGTAGAGAAAGGGTGCGCTGTTCAGGTAGCCCTCGAGGATCTGGTCCTTGGTGCTGCTGCGTTCCAGCCGCAACGCGGTGATCGCCTCGCCCAGCTTGCGGTTCAGGCTGCGCTCGTTGCCGATCTCGACCGGGAACAGGTTGCGCGCGAACTGCTGCGTGAGTGTGGAGCCGCCCTGCATGTCGCCATGCAGCGTGTTCCACGCCGACGCGACGAGCCGGATCGGGTCGATGCCGTGGTGTTCGCGGAAGCGCCGGTCCTCGGTCGCGATCAGCGCGTTGATCAGGTCGGGCGAGACGTCCTTCAGCGTCACCGGCGCCTGGTACGCGTTCGAGAAGCGGCCGATCACCTCGCCGTCGCTGGACAGGATCACGCTCGCGCGCACGGCCTGCGCACGCTTGAGCTGCTCGATGTCGGGCGTGGTGTGAACCAGCACGCCGATGTAGACGGCCATGGCCGCGGTGCCGATGGCGGCAGCGGCCGCCGACCACAGGAGGACGCGCCGCAGGCGACCGGGTGGTTTCGCAGAGGGTTCGTTCATCATGCAGGCGCGATGTTGTCACAGCGCGCAAAGGCCTTGTACCCGGGTGTAGTCAACGCGGCAGCCGGCCCGCGCGTTGGCTTTGACGGAGAATGCCGGCCGTCGCTGAACTTTTCCGGTGCTGCCCGGTCTGTCGGCGGCACCTCCTCATCACAAGGACTCCGAACGTGAACCGTCGCGATTTTTCCGCCGCCCTCCTCGTCACCGCGATGCCGTTCGCCGCATTCGCCCAAGGCATGCCCGCCGAAGGCGCTCAGTTCCTGAAGGTCGACCCGCCGGTGCCGCCGATGGCGCCCGGCAAGATCGAGGTGCTGGAGTTCTTCTCGTATGCCTGCCCGCACTGCGCGGCGTTCGAGCCCGCGATCGAGGCCTGGACCAAGAAAGTCCCGGCCGACGTGGTGTTCCGCCGCGTGCCGGCGCCGTTCCTGATGAACGCCGAGAACTTCATGAAGACCTACTTCGCGCTGGAGACGATGAACCAGGTCGACGCGATGCAGCGCAAGATCTTCAACGCCGTGCACATCGATCGCCTGCACCTGGACAAGCCGGCCGACATCGCCGCGCTGGTCGGCAAGAGCGGCATCGACAGCGCCAAGTTCCTCGATGTGCTCAATTCGTTCTCGGTCGCGACCAGCGTCGCGCGCGCCAAGAAGCTCGCAGCAGCGTACAAGCTCGACAGCGTGCCGACGATGATGGTGAACGGCCGCTACAGCACCTCGCCCAGCCAGGCCGGGGGCAGCGAGCAGACGATCGCGGTCGTCGACTTCCTGGTCCAGAAGAGCAGGAAAGGCTAACGCCGGCTCTTCGCCTTGCGCGAATCGATCTCGGTGAGCTGCGCCTTCAACAGCAGCATCAGCACCCGCGCCGTTTCCTCGGTGAACTGCAGCACCGTCATTGGCACGCCCTCGTCGCGTGGCGTCGACGGCTGAACGAGCGCGTCGATCTGCGCGCGGATCAGGCCGTTGCCGTTCGCCATCGCCTTGACGCGTTGGATTTCGATGTTCCAGGTCTTCAAGCAAGTACCTCCAGAAGTTCTTCGTGCCGGGTCGCGGCGCGAGGCCGCGGTGTGAGCCCGAGGCACTCGGCAACGATCGCGGGATCGTTGATCGTGCGCACCGCCGCGTACGCCGCTTCGGCCTGCGGGTGGCGGCGGCGCAGGTAGTTGAGCCACTGCTTCAGTCGACCCGCGCGATGGCGCGGCTCGATGTGGCCCGACACCAGGCCCCAGAACGCGGCCAGCAGCGGCTGCAGTTCGGCCCAGCTGAATTCGGCCCGGCCGCCGCGCGCATCGGCGGCGATCGCCAGCGCGAGCCCCGGGTCGCTGACCATGCCGCGCCCCAGCATCAGCGTGTCGCAGCCCGAGAGTTCGCGCGCCCGCAGCGCATCGGCCAGGGTCCAGATCTCGCCGTTGGCGATCACGGGGATGCTCACCGCCGCGCGGATCGGCGCGATGCGCTCCCAGTACGCCGGCGGCCGGTAGCCATCGGCCTTGGTTCGGGCATGCACGACGAGCTCATCTGCACCGCCGCTGACGATCGCGTGCGCGCACTCGAGCGTGCGGCTGTCGTCGTCGAAGCCCAGCCGCATCTTGGCCGAGACCGGCATGTGCGCCGGCACCGCACGCCGCACCGCGCCGACGATGCGTGCGACGAGTTCGGGGTCGACCAACAGCGCCGCGCCGCCGCCGTGGCGGTTCACGATCTTCGCCGGGCAGCCGAAGTTCAGATCGATGCCAGCCGGGCGCAGGCCCGCGAGCCGCGCCGCGTTCTCGGCCAGGCACACCGGGTCCGAGCCCATCAACTGCGCGCGCACGGGCACTCCGGCCGGCGTGCGGCCGCCGTGCTTCAGCTCGGGCACGATGCGCGTGAAGACGCGCTCGGGGAGCAGCGTGCCGGTGACACGGATGAACTCGGCCACGCAACGATCGATGCCGCCCACGCGCGTGAGGATGTCGCGCAACGTGAAGTCGAGCAGCCCTTCCATCGGGGCGAGC
>JBDTVC010000246.1:0-7226 GCA_040007475.1 Burkholderiales bacterium | reverse complement strand
GCTGACGCACCGTGACACGGAGTTCGCGGTCAAGACGATCCTCGATGCGATGTCTTCGGCCCTGTCCAAAGGGCATCGCATCGAGATCCGTGGTTTCGGCAGCTTCTCGATCAACCGCCGCCCGCCGCGCGTGGGCCGCAACCCGCGCAGCGGCGAGCAGGTGGTGATCCCCGAGAAGCTCGTCCCCCATTTCAAACCTGGCAAGGCGCTGCGTGAAGCCGTCGATGACCAGGTGCCGTTGATCGTCGACCTTGCGCCGCGCGCGGGCGACAGCCACGGCTGATTGCACGTCGGCGCCGCATCACCCCGGCCGGTAGAATCGGCCCGCCCTGATGCCCCATTGCCGCCGATGCGAGTTTTCGTCTGGCTCATTCGAGCCGCCGTCTTTTTCACGCTCTTCGCGTTCGCGCTGAACAATCGCGACGAGACCGTCGTGCGCTGGTTCTTCGGCTACGAGTGGCGTGCCCCGATGGTGTTCGTCGTGCTGGCCGTGTTTGCGCTGGGCTGCGCGTTCGGTGTGTTCGCGATGGTGCCGAGCTGGTGGCGGCACCGCCGCGTCGCGCGCAAGCATGCCCCCGTGATCGACGCCACACCGGCCGCACCGGCCACCACGCCGGCGCGCGAGATCACGCTGAACCACCCGCCGCGCGATGGGCTTTGACCTGCAGTGGCTGCTGCTTGGCCTGCCGCTGACCTTCGCGCTCGGCTGGCTCGCCTCGCGCTTCGACTTGCGCCAATGGCGTCGTGAGCAGAAGGATTCGCCCAAGGCCTACTACAAGGGCCTGAACCTGCTGCTCAACGACCAGCACGACAAGGCGATCGATGCCTTCATCGAGGCCGTGCAGCAGGACCCGGACACCTCCGACCTGCATTTCGCGCTCGGCAACCTGTTCCGCCGCCGCGGCGAGTTCGAGCGCGCCGTGCGCGTGCACGAACACCTGCTCCAGCGCGCCGACCTGCCCCGCTCCGAGCGCGACCGCGCGCAGCACGCGCTGGCACAGGACTTCATGAAGGCCGGGCTGTTCGACCGCGCCGAGAGCGCCTATCACGCGCTCGACGGCACCGCGTTCGACACCGAGGCTCGGCTCGCACTGCTGACGCTGCACGAGCGCTCGCGCGACTGGCGCGCCGCCGTCGAGGTCGCGCAGAAGCTCGAGAACCGCGGCACCGGCTCGTTCGCCTCGCGCATCGCTCACTACTGGTGCGAGATCGCGCTCGAGGCCGATGCCAAGCAGCAGACCACCGATGCCGACACGGCCCTGCAGCGTGCGCGTGACGCTGCACCGCAGGCCGCGCGCCCGCTCGTGCTGACCGGCGAGCGCGCCGCGCGCCGTGGCGACCACGCCGAGGTGCTGGCCGTGTGGGGCGTGCTGATGGTGGCGCACCCCGGCGCGTTCAACCTCGTGGCGCGCGAGTACGCAGCGAGCGCGCTGGCTGCGGGTGACGCGCCGGCAGCGCTGGACCGCCTGCGCGACCTGTACCGCCGCACGACCTCGATGGACTTGCTCGATGCGATCGCCCTGCTCGACCCCTCGCCTGTGCACCAGCGCGAACGCCTGCTCGTGCACCTGCGCGATCACCCGACGCTGTCGGCCGCCAAGGCGATGATCACGCAGCCGGACGCCGCGAGCTTCACGCCCGTCGAGACGCAGACCCTCGGCGACGCGATCGGCCGCGCCGCGCAACCGCTGCACCGCTACCGCTGCGCCGCCTGCGGCTTCGAGGCCAAGCTCTACTTCTGGCAATGCCCCGGCTGCCTGAACTGGGACAGCTACCCGCCGCAGCGGCTGGAGGATCTTTGATGGGCGTTCCCACCCGAGAGCAGCTCGCACAGGCCTGCGTCCTGGTCGTCGGCGATGCGATGCTCGACCGCTACTGGTTCGGCGCCGTCGAGCGCATCTCGCCCGAGGCGCCGGTGCCGATCGTGCGCGTGTCGCGCGAAGAGGAGCGCCTCGGTGGCGCAGCCAACGTGGCACTCAACGTCAAGACGCTGGGTGCCCAGGCCACGCTGCTGACCGTCGTCGGCGACGACGAGCCAGCGCGCAAGCTGCGTGAGATGCTCGAGCAGCAAGGCATACACGCGCTGCTCGGCAGCGACCCGAAGCTCTACACCATCGTCAAGCTGCGCGTGATCGGCCGCGCGCAGCAGCTCATCCGCATCGACTTCGAGAACCAGCCCGACCACGAGGTGCTCGCCGGCATGCTCAGCGAGTTCGAGCGCGTGCTGCCCGAACATGGCGCGGTGCTGTTCTCCGACTATGGCAAAGGCGGCCTGACGCACATCCCGCGCATGATCGAGCTCGCACGGCAGCTGGGCAAGCCGGTGCTGATTGACCCAAAGGGCAGCGACTACTCGCGCTATGCCGGCGCCAGCGTCGTCACCCCCAATCGCGCCGAGCTCGCGCAGGTGATCGGCGCGTGGAGCAGCGAGGCCCAGCTCCACGAGCGCGTGCACGCGCTGCGCACCGAGCACCGGCTCGACGCGCTGCTGCTGACGCGCTCGGAAGACGGCATGTCGCTGTTCGATGCGGCGGGCCACGTGCAGGTGCCCGCGCAGGCGCGCGAGGTGTTCGACGTTACCGGCGCCGGCGACACGGTGATCGCCACGCTCGCCGCGCTGCTGGCCACCGGCATGAGCCTGCGCGACGCGATGCCGCTGGCCAACCGGGCCGGCGGGATCGTCGTCGGCAAGTTCGGCACCGCCAGCGTCAACTACGAGGAGCTATTCGGATGAGAGTCGTCGTCACTGGCGCGGCCGGCATGATCGGCAGCAACCTCGTGCAGGGCCTGAACGCCATCGGCATCGACGACGTGATCGCCGTGGACGACCTGACCGACGGCCCGAAGTACCGCAACCTGCTCGGCGCACGCCTGAGCGACTACTTCGACCGCGGCGAGTTCTACACGCGCTTCGCGAAGGGCGAGTTCGGCCATGTCGATGCGGTGTTCCACGAAGGCGCGTGCTCCGACACGATGGAGCACGACGGCCGCTACATGCTCGACAACAACTACCGTTGTTCAAAGGACCTGCTCGATGCGTGCCAGGCCCAGGGCACGCGGCTGCTCTATGCCTCTTCGGCCGCCACCTACGGCGGCAGCGCCGCATTCAAGGAAGAGCCCACGTTCGAGCAGCCGCTGAACGTCTACGGCTACTCCAAGCTGCTCTTCGACAACGTCGTGCGGCGCATGCTGCCGGCCTCCACGTCGCAGGTCGTCGGCTTCCGCTACTTCAACGTCTACGGCCCGCGCGAGCAGCACAAGGGGCGCATGGCGTCGGTGGCGTTTCACCACTTCAACCAGTTCCGCGAGACCGGCCGGGTCAAGCTCTTCGGCGCCCACGGTGGCCACGCCGCCGGCCAGCAGAGCCGCGACTTCATCTACGTGGACGACGTCGTGGCGGTGAACCTGTGGTTCCTGCAGCACCCGCACCTCAGCGGCATCTTCAACCTCGGCACCGGGCGCGCCCAGCCGTTCAACGACGTCGCGCTGGCTGCGGTCAACGCGGCGCGGGCGCTGAAGGGCGAGGCGGCGCAGCCCCTCGCGGGGCTGCTCCAGGGCGGGCAGCTCGAGTACATCCCGTTCCCCGACGCGCTGGTCGGCAAGTACCAGTCGTTCACCGAGGCCGACCTCACGCGGCTGCGGGCGACCGGCTGCCAGCACGCGTTCGCCGACGTCGCCACCGGCGTGAAGGCCTACGTCGCCTGGCTGGCGCAACAAAGTTGATTTCTTTGGCGCGGTGGGTCAACGCTGCGGCCGCGGGCCTCGTTATGGGTCGAGCGCCGACCAGCATCCCGCCCGGCGCAGCTCCTCATGAATTCCAAGGAACGCACATGATCAAGAAGATTCTCGTCGCCATGCTGGCGCTGTTCGCCGCCGTGGCGTTTGCCGCGGTCGACGCCAACAAGGCCACGCAAGCCGAGCTCGAAGCCGTCAAGGGCATCGGCCCGGCGATCGCCGGCAAGATCCTCGACGAGCGCAAGAAGGGCGCGTTCAAGGACTGGCCCGACATGGTCGAGCGCGTCAAGGGCATCGGCGACGGCAATGCCGCCAAGTTCTCGACCGAGGGCCTGACCGTCAACGGCGCAGCCTTCGCCGGCGCGCCGGCCAAGGCTGCCGCTCCGGCCGCTGCCAAGAAGGACGACAAGCCCGCCGCCAAGGCCGAAGCCGCGAAGGCTGCCGCACCCGCCGCCACCCCGGCCGCCAGCGCTGCCCCCGCTGCTGCTGCCAAGCCCGCAGCCGTGAGCGCCGACGACAAGAAGGCCGCCGCGAAGAAGGCCAAGGAAGAGAAGGCCGCAGCGAAGGCTGCTGCTGCCGACGAAGCCAAGAAGGCCAAGGCCGACAAGGCCGCTGCCAAGAAGGCCGCGAAGGAAGCCAAGCCGGCCGCCGCCGCTGCGGCATCGGCGCCGGCCAGCGCCGCCAAGAAGTAAGACGAACAGAACTCGAACAACCGCGCAGGCCCGGTGGCCCGCGTCCCTCAAACGCCCTGACTCGTCAGGGCGTTTTCTTTGGCGGATGCTTGCGGCAGGCTCCAGTTGAAGAAGCGCAGCACGTCGTCGCGCCGTGCAAGGGTGTCTGCCACGCCGAGCGCCATCAGCTCGCGGGTGTACGGCGCCTCGAAGAGCAGGTAGCTCGCCAGCGCGGCGCCGCGCGCATCGTCGCCCTGCCCTTGCACGCCCAGGCCACGCAGCATCGCGCGGATCGGCAGCGGCAGCTCACCGAGATGCTTCGCGGCGATGTCGTCCAGGCGCTGGCTGGGCGCGATCACCAGCACGTCGATCGGCTTCAGGCTCGTCGCCGCACGTTGCTCGGGCGAGAGCAGCGCCAGCGTGCTGTTGATGCGCTGCAGCCGCTCCACGTCGGCCGCGAGCGCATCCAGGAAGATGTTCGACAGGGCATGCCCCGCGATCTGCGCCAGATTCGGGTATTCGCTGCTGCCCGCGCGCTCGCCGGGCGGCTCGTGCATGCGACCCGCACCGACGACGAGGATGCGCTGGCCGCCCAGGTGGACCGCCGGCGAGATCGGCGCGGACTGGCGCATCGAGCCGTCGCCGCAGTACTCGGTGTGGCCATCGATGTTCAGCGCCGTCGCCGGGAACACGAACGGGATCGCCGACGACGCCAGCAGGTGCGGCACGCCGATCGCCGCGCGCACCGCGATGCGTTGCGAGCGCGTCCACGGCACGATGTCCTTCACGGCATCGTAGAAGGTCACGTGCAGGCCGGAGCCATAGCTCGACGCGGTCACCGCGAGGCCCTGCAGGTGGCCCTCTTTCATCACGCGGTGCAGGCGCTCGGTGCTGACGAGCTTGGTCAGCAGGCCCTCGAGTGGTGTGTTGTCGAGCAAAGACTTCGGCCGCGCACGACGCCAGCGCGCGATCAGCCAGCCGATCGACATCATCGTCAACCAGCGGGCACCGCTGCGGATCACGCCCAGCGAATCGGCACGGTAGACCTGCTCGGCATGGAAGTTCTCCCACACGGCGCAGATGTCCTTCACCGCGCCGTCGAAGTCATCGGCACGGCACGCGAGTGCCGCCGCGTTGATCGCGCCGGCGGAGGTGCCGGCGATCACCGGAAACGGGTTGCCCTGGCCCACGCCGCTCGACTCGCGACGGATCGCGGCAATCGCCTTCAACACCCCGACCTGGTAGGCCGCGCGCGCCCCGCCGCCGGTCAGGACGAGTCCGGTGACAGGAGTGGCGGCGCTCATGGACGGTTATCGGCGCCGGCTCCCGCCGACTGAAGCCCGCGTCATTCGTAGACCACCACCGCCTCGCCACGATGCGCCCCGGCACGCCAGCGGCTCAGCGCTTCGTCGGTCGGGTAGAAGCGCGCCGAATCGCCCAGATCAAGCTCGCCGCTCGCCCCCATGTCGCCTCGGGCCCGGTGCAACTGCAGGCGCACCGACAGGCCCTGCGTCAGATCACCCTGCTCGGTCGCGACGTGACGCGACGGGAAGTCGCGCAGCACCTCGGCCACCGGCGGCACGCTGCCGTTCACCGCCACGCGCAGGTACTTGCCGAAGCGGCAACGCGCCGAGGCCAGATCCCAGACCTGCGACACCGTGAGCCGCAGGCCGCCAGAGAAGCGGTCTGGCTGCACCTTGCCCTGCACGATGATCAGCTCGTCGTCCTTCAGCAGGTCGCGGTTCGCATTCAGCAGGTCTTCGTTCGCCACGGCCTCGATCGGCTCCGACTTGTCGTCGAGCTTGAAGATCGCAACGCGCCCGCGCTGGCCGTTGATCACGCGCAGGTCACTGACGATGCCGGCAAGCAGTTGCGGCTCGCGGCTGTCCATCAGGTCGGCGATGCGGCGGCGCGCGAAGCGCCGCACCTCATCGGCGCTTTGATCGAAGAGGTGCCCCGACAGGTAGAAGCCGAGTGCGCCCTTCTCGAGCGTGAGCCGCTCCTTGATGCTCCACGGCTCGGCACCGATCAGCGCCGGCTCCTGCGTGCTCGCGCCATGCTGGTCTTCGCCGCCGAAGTCGAACAGCCCGCCCTGATCGGCATGCGCGGCCTGCGTGTCGGCCCAGTCGAGCGCGAGGCCGACGCTGGCCAGCATGCTCGCGCGATCCGGGTGCAGCGCGTCGAACGCGCCGGCCTTGATCAGCGCCTCGAGCACGCGGCGGTTCAGCAGCTTGCGATCGACGCGCGCGCAGAAGTCGAACAGGCTCGTGAACAGCGCCTCGTTGCGCGCCGCGACGATCGCCTCGATCGCACCCTGCCCCGTGCCCTTGATCGCGCCGAGGCCGTATTGCACCGCCTTGTCGCTCACCGGCACGAAGCGGTAGACGCCGCGGTTGATGTCGGGCGCCTGGATCTCCACACCGAAGGTCTTCGCGTCGACCAACAACGCACGCAGCTTGTCGCTGTCGTCCATTTCGACCGTCATGTTCGCGGCGAAGAACTCGGCCGTGCAGTGGACCTTGATCCACGCCGTGTGGTACGCCAACAGCGAGTACGCGGCGGCGTGCGACTTGTTGAAGCCGTAGCCGGCGAACTTCTCCATCAGGTCGAAGACTTCGTCGGCCGCGGCTTCGGAGATGTTCTTCTGCGCAGCGCCGTCGCGGAAGATCTGGCGGTGCTGCGCCATCTCCTCGGCCTTCTTCTTGCCCATCGCGCGCCGCAGCAGGTCGGCGCCACCGAGCGAGTAGCCGCCCAGCACCTGCGCGGCCTGCATCACCTGCTCCTGGTAGACCATGATCCCGTAGGTTTCGCCGAGCACGG
>JBDTVC010000245.1:0-7231 GCA_040007475.1 Burkholderiales bacterium | reverse complement strand
GCACCAACCTGCCGGGCCCGATGTACTGCTGGTACCTGCGCAACACGTACCTCGAGAACAACCTCGTGGTGCCGAACAAGCTCACGGTCTGCGGCGAAAAGATCGACCTGCGCCGCATCGATGCGCCGGCCTACGTGTACGCCTCGCGCGAGGACCACATCGTTCCCTGGGAGGGCGCCTACCGCAACACGCAGGTGCTCGGCGGCAAGGTCCGCTTCGTGCTCGGTGCCTCGGGCCATATCGCCGGCGTGATCAACCCGCCGGCCAAGGGCAAGCGCAGCCACTGGATCGGCGCCACCGCAGCCCTGCCCGAGAAGGCGCAGGACTGGTTCGACAAGGCCAAGGAGCACCCCGGCAGCTGGTGGCCGGATTGGGTCACCTGGCTCAACGGCCATGCCGGCAAGCAGGTTGCTGCCCCGAAGGCGCCTGGCAATCGGCAGTACAAGATCATCGAGCCGGCACCCGGCCGCTACGTCAAGGCCAAGGCGGTCTGACGCTTTCATTCAACTGTTCAACGACTGGAGATTTTCATGACCTCTCTCAACCAAAGACAGGACATCGTCATCGTCGCCGCCGCCCGCACCGCCGTGGGCAAGTTCGGCGGAACCCTTGCGAAGACCCCGGCGCCCGAGCTCGGCGCCGCCGTCGTCCTCGACCTGCTGCGCCGCGCCAAGCTGTCGGGTGACCAGATCAACGAGCTGATCTTCGGCCAGGTGCTCACCGCTGGCTCTGGCCAGAACCCGGCCCGCCAGACCGTCATCAAGAGCGGCCTGCCGCAGAGCGTGCCGGCCCTGACGATCAACGCCGTGTGCGGCTCGGGCCTGAAAGCCGTGATGCTGGGCGCCCAGGCGATCCGCGACGGCGACTCCGAGATCGTCATCGCTGGCGGCCAGGAGAGCATGAGCCTCGCGCCGCACGTTCTGCCGGGCTCGCGCGACGGCATGCGCATGGGCGACTGGAAGCTGGTCGACTCGATGATCACTGACGGCCTGTTCGACGTGTACAACAAGTACCACATGGGCATCACGGCCGAGAACGTCGCGAAGAAGTACGACGTGTCGCGCGAGAAGCAGGACGCACTCGCGCTCGGCTCGCAGCAGAAGGCCGCGGCAGCTCAGGAAGCAGGCAAGTTCAAGGACGAAATCGTGCCGTTCAGCATCGCGCAGAAGAAGGGCGACCCGATCGTCTTCGCGAGCGACGAGTTCATCAACAAGAAGACCAGCGCCGACGTGCTCGCCGGCCTGCGCCCCGCGTTCGACAAGGCCGGCACCGTGACGGCTGGCAATGCCTCGGGCCTGAACGACGGCGCTGCGGGCGTCGTGCTCATGACCGCCGCGAAGGCGGCGCAGCTCGGTCTCACGCCACTCGCGCGCATCGCGAGCTATGCGACCGTGGCGATCGATCCGAGCATCATGGGCATGGGCCCGGTGCCCGCGTCGAAGAAGGCGCTGGAGCGCGCCGGCTGGAAGGCGCAGGACCTCGACCTGCTCGAGATCAACGAAGCCTTCGCCGCGCAGGCCTGCGCCGTCAACAACGAGATGGGCTGGGACACCGGCAAGGTCAACGTCAACGGCGGTGCGATCGCGATCGGTCACCCCATTGGTGCGTCGGGCTGCCGCATCTTGGTGACGCTGCTGCACGAAATGCAGCGCCGCGATGCCAAGAAGGGCATCGCCTCGCTGTGCATCGGGGGTGGCATGGGCGTTGCACTCACCGTCGAGCGATAGAGCGCATTCATTCAGGGAGCAGTACATGACACAAAAGATCGCATACATCACCGGCGGCATGGGTGGCATCGGCACGACCATGTGCCAGCGCCTGCACAAGGACGGCTTCACGGTCATCGCAGGGTGCGGCCCGAGCCGTGACCACGCCAAGTGGCTGGGCGAACAGGCGGCGCTGGGCTTCACGTTTCACGCGTCGGTCGGCAACGTCGGCGACTGGGACTCGACCGTGGCCGCATTCCAGAAGGTTCGCGCCGAGCACGGGCCGATCGACGTGCTTGTCAACAACGCGGGCATCACGCGCGACGGCATGTTCCGCAAGATGAGCCGTGCCGATTGGGACGCGGTGATCGAGACCAACCTGACGAGCCTGTTCAACGTGACCAAGCAGGTCATCGACGACATGGTCGATCGCGGCTGGGGCCGCATCGTCAACATCAGCTCGGTCAATGGCGAGAAGGGCCAGTTCGGCCAGACCAACTACTCGGCCGCGAAGGCGGGCATGCACGGCTTCACGATGGCGCTGGCGCAAGAAGTCGCGAACAAGGGCGTCACGGTCAACACCGTGAGCCCGGGCTACATCGCCACCGACATGGTCAAGGCGATCCGCCAGGACGTGCTCGACAAGATCATCGCCGGCATCCCGGTCAAGCGTCTCGGCACGCCGGACGACATCGCGTCGATCGTGTCGTGGGTGGCGTCGGACGAGTCCGGGTTCGCGACCGGTGCCGACTTCTCGGTCAACGGTGGGTTGCACATGGGGTAGAGCGCGAAGCGAAGGGCGAGGGGCCCCGTTCGCGGGGATCGACCAGCGCAGCGATCGGCGAGTGACGCGGGCTCGAAGCCCTTGTCGCGAGAGACGCGGGCAACTGCGCGGTCAGAACAGGCTGCCCACGTTCAGCAGCGTCAACACGCCCAGCAACGCGAAGATCGCCGCGGCGATCCCGTGAACCAGCGTCATCGGGACCTTCTTCGCGAGCCGGTCGCCGATGAACACCGCCGGCACATCGGCGATCAGCATGCCGAGCGTCGTACCCGCGACGACCGCGACGAGATCCTGGAAGCGCGCCGCCAGCGCGACGGTCGCGATCTGCGTCTTGTCGCCCATCTCGGCGAGGAAGAACGCGATCAGCGTCGTGCCGAACACGCCGAAGCGCTGCGCGCCCGTGGCCTCGTCGTCATCGATCTTGTCCGGGATCAGCATCCAGCCGGCCATCGCGATGAACGACACGCCGATCACCCAGCGCAGCACATTCGGGCCGAGCGCCTGCGCGATCCAGCCGCCGACGAGGCCGGCCGTCGCGTGATTGAGCAGCGTGGCGACGAGGATGCCCAGCACGATGGGCACCGGCTTGCGGAACTTGACGGCCAGCAGCATCGCCAGCAACTGCGTCTTGTCGCCCATTTCGCCGAGGGCGACGACACCAATGGAGATCAGGAAGGCTTCCATGAGATTCAGGTCTGTGCGAGGGTTTGCGACGCAGCTGCTTGCAGCGATGCGTCGCCGCCGTCCCACTGCAGCGTCAATGCCGGCGCGGTCATGCCGCTGAAGTTGCGTTTCATCGATTGCAGGTAGTTCGGGTCGTAGTGCGCAGTGAGCAACTCGCGCACCACGTCAGCGGTATTTCCCGAGCGAGCGCTCTCCTGCCAGGCATTGACGAGCGCATGCCCGCGCGATGCCCGCAGGGCGTCGAGCCGGCCGCAGAAGGCCGCGGTGTCGCTGACGAAGAAGTCGTACTCCGCCATCAGCAGCGCGACGCGCGCGTCCAGCGGGAGCTCGAGCTGGATGCAGGGCGACACGCGCATGCATTCGACCAGCGCGAGCGGCACGCGCAGGTCACCGACCTTGCGGCTCTCGCTCTCGATGAACACCGGGCGCGCTGCGTCGAAGTGGCGCAGTGCATCCCACACGCGCGACTCGAACTGCTTTTGCCCGGGCTGCGTTTCGCCCGGCACGAGGCCGAGCACCGAACCGCGGTGATTGGCGAGCGCTTCGAGATCGAGCACCTGCGCGCCCTGCGCGAGCAGCGCGCGCAGCAGGCGGCTCTTGCCGGAACCCGTGGTGCCGCACACCACGCGGTACCGGTACTGCGCCGGCAAGACCTCGAGCGCCGCCAGCACCGCACGCCGGTACTGCTGGTAGCCGCCTTCGAGGAGGTGGACGCGAAAACCGATCTGGCTCAGCACCAGCGCGAGCGAGCCGCTGCGTTTGCCGCCTCGCCAGCAATAGACCAGCGGGCGCCAGTCCTTCGGCTTGTCCATCACCTCGCGTTCGATGTGCGCGGCGATGTTGCGCGCGACCAGCGCGGCGCCGCGCTTTTGCGCAACGAACGGCGAGACCTGCTTGTATTCGGTGCCGACCAGCTTGCGCTCGGCGTCGTTCAGCGAGGGCCAGTTCAGCGCGCCGGGCAGACGGTCCTCGGCGTACTCGCTCTCGGAGCGCGCGTCGATGACGGTGCTGAACTCGTCGAGCCGCGCGAGGGCCTCGGTGGCCGATACCGGAACGAGCATGATCTCAGGCCTGCGCCGGGCCGCCCCAAGCGGCCTGAGCTCCCCGCGGGGGACGGCGCCGCAGGCGCCCAGGGGCCGTCATGGAGCGAGCGCGTCGAGCAGCTCGGTCTCGAGCTGCAGCTGCACCTTGTTCTGCTGCAGTGCCGGGCCATCGATCAGGAAGGTGTCTTCCACGCGCTCGCCCAGCGTCGTGATCTTCGCGAGCTGCAGGTTGATGCCATGCCGGCCGAGCACGCGCGCGATCGAGAACAGCAGCCCGGAGCGGTCGCTCGCCGACACGCCCAGGAGCCAGCGCTGTGCGCGCTCGTCTGGCCGCAGCGTGACGCGTGGCGTGATCGGGAACGACTTGACGCGCCGCGACACGCGGCCGCGGCCGGGCTCGGGCAGCGGGCCGGTGTCGGCCAGCGCGTAGCCGAGCTGGCTCTGCACGAACATGATCAGGTCGCGGTACTGCGACTCGAAGCTCGCGCTGCTGATCTGGAAAGTGTCGAGGGCATAGCCGCTGCGCGTGGTGTGCACCTTCGCATCCAGGATGTTGAAGCCGGCGCTGTCGAAGTAGCCGCAGATGCGTGCGAACAGGTCGCGCTGGTCGGGCGCGTAGACCAGCACCTGCAGGCCCTCGCCGAGCGGCGACACGCGCGCCTGCACGATCGGCGTCTTGGTGTCGACATGCTCGTGCAGCACGCGCGTGTGCCACGCGATGTCGCCCGAGTCGTGGCGTGCGAAGTAGCTCAGCTCCAGCGTGGCCCAGAGCGGCTTCTCGATCCCCGGAGGCAGCGAGCCCAGGTTCAGCATCTGGCGCGCTTCGAGCTTGCGGGCCTCGACCTCGGCGTCCATGTTTGGCCGTGCGCCGCCGAGGGCGCGCAGCGTGAGGCGATACAGGTCTTCGAGCAGCTTGCCCTTCCACGCGTTCCAGACCTTCGGGCTGGTGCCGCGGATGTCGGCCACCGTGAGCAGGTACAGCGCGGTGAGCCGACGCTCGGTGCCGACCAGCTTGGCAAAGGCTTCGATCACGTCCGGGTCGGAGAGGTCTTCCTTCTGCGCGATGCGCGACATCGTCAGGTGCGCTTCGACGAGGAAGACGATCAGCGCCGCATCTTCGGCCGGCACCGCGTGGTCGCGGCAGAAGCGGATCGCCTCCTTGCCGCCGAGCTCGGAGTGATCGCCGCCGCGGCCCTTGGCCACGTCGTGGAACAGCGCGGCGACGTACAGCACCCACGGGCGGTCGAAGCTGGAGGCGAGCTGCGAGCAGAACGGGTACTCGTGCGCGTGCTCCGGGATGAAGAAGCGCCGCACGTTGCGCAGCACCATGATGATGTGCTGGTCGACCGTGTAGACGTGGAACAGGTCGTGCTGCATCTGCCCGACGATGCGTCGGAACACCCACAGGTAGCGGCCCAGCACACTGGTCTGGTTCATGAGGCGGAAGGCGTGGGTCTGGCCCTCGTCCTCCATCAGGATCTTCATGAACGTGGCGCGGTTCACCGGGTCGTGGCGGAACGACGAATCCATCAGATCGCGTGCGTTGTACAGCGCGCGCAGCGTGCGTGCCGACAGTCCCTTGGGCCCGATCGTGGTCTGGTAGACCAGGAAGGTCTCGAGGATCGCGTGCGGGTCGCGCTGGTAGAGGTCGTCGCTCGCGACCTCGAGCATGCCGCCGCGGTCCAGGAACTTCTCGTTGATCGGCCGCATCGGTGCGTCCTGCGAACCGTCGATGCGCTCCTGGATGTTCAGCATCAGGATCTGGTTCAGCTGCGTCACCGCCTTGGCCGCCCAGTAGTAGCGCCGCATCAGCGTCTCCGACGCGCGCTGGGCCTTCGTGGCTGCGTAGCCGAAGCTTTCGGCCACGGCGGTCTGCAGGTCGAACACGAGCCGGTCCTCGCGCCGCCCGGCGATCATGTGCAGCCGGGCACGGATCAACTTCAGCAGGCCCTCGTTGCGCACGAGCTGCTTGACTTCGAATGGCGTGATCAGCCCCTTGGCCGCCAGCGTCGCCCAGGTCTTTCCCAGGCCCGCTGCGCGCGCGACCCAGATCACCACCTGCAGATCGCGCAGGCCGCCCGGGCTCTCCTTGCAGTTCGGCTCGAGCGAGTAGGGCGTGTCCTCGAACTTGCGGTGGCGCTGCTCCATCTCGAGTGTCTTGGCGCGCAGAAAGGCCTTTGCGTCCATCGCCTGCGTGTTCGCGATGCGAAAGCTGGTGAACACGCGCCGCGAGCCGCACAGGTAGCGCGATTCGAGCAGCGCGGTCTGCACCGTCACATCGCTCTTCGCCATCGCGATGCACTCGCCGACGGTGCGCACGCTGGAGCCGATCTCGAGGCCGATGTCCCAGCACGCCGTGATGAAGGCCTCGATGGCCGTCTTGTACGCGCCGCTGGCCACACTCATCGTCGGCGGCAACAGGAGCAGCACATCCACGTCGGAGTGCGGGAACAGCTCGCCGCGACCGTAACCGCCGACGGCCAGCAGGGCGGTGCCGGGCGGCATCTGCGCGTGCTCCCACAGCGCGATCAGCGTCTGGTCGACGTGCCTGCACAGCGAGCGGATCAGGCGCGCCGCGGCGGGTGCGGTCGGGCGCGACTGCTGGAAGTGGTCGAGCAGCTCGGCCTTGCCGTCACGAAAGCGCGCGCGAAACTCGGCCAGGCTGGTCGCAGGGTTCTGGGCCGCGACCGGCGTCGACGCTCCCTCCAGCACGGCGGCCACGATGATCCTGCGTGCGCGTCAGGCCGCTTCGGTCACGAAGGTCGGCGGCGGCGGGCTGCCCGCCGACAGCGTCATCACCTCGTAGCCCGTCTCGGTGACGAGCACCGTGTGCTCCCACTGTGCCGACAGCGAGCGGTCCTTGGTGACGATGGTCCAGCCGTCGCCCATTTCGCGGATCTCGCGGCGGCCGGCATTGATCATCGGCTCGATCGTGAACATCATGCCGGGCACCAGCTCTTCGAGCGTGCCCGGGCGGCCGTAGTGCAGCACCTGCGGCTCCTCGTGGAACTTCT
>JBDTVC010000244.1:0-7247 GCA_040007475.1 Burkholderiales bacterium | reverse complement strand
CGACGGGTAGCACCTGCCGCGATGCGCTGAAGCAGCGAAAGAGCAGCGACACACGCACGACAGCAACGGGCCGCATGCAGACGCGTTGACATGGACATCCTGTACCTGCTCATCCCGATGTCGGCCGTGCTCGTGCTGTTCATCCTCGCGGTCTTCGCGTGGGCGTTGCGGGGCGGGCAGTTCGATGACGTAGAGCAACACGGCGAGCAGATTCTCGATGCGGCCGAGAGTTCCCTTGATCCCCATCAAGGGCGCTGACTCTCGCTCATCGAAGAATCCACATCGTCAATATTGGATTGCGAAGAACGGGGGTTTTCGATGGTCATGAATGCGCAAACAGCACCAGCGGTGAACTACACCGATGACTCGGTCCGAGGCTTCGCGCTCGCGGCCGTGGTGTGGGGAGTGGTCGGGATGCTGGTCGGCGTGATCATCGCCGCGCAGCTCGCGTTCCCCGATCTCACGTACGGTATTCCCTGGCTCAGCTATGGTCGCCTGCGCCCGCTGCACACCAACGCGGTGATCTTCGCGTTCGGTGGCTGTGCGCTGATGGCGACGAGCTTCCATGTCGTGCAGCGCACCTGCCAGACGCAGCTGTTCCTGCCCAAGCTCGCGATGTTCGTGTTCTGGGGCTGGCAGGCGGTGATCGTCGCCGCGGCCGTCTCGCTGCCGCTGGGCTACACGCAGGGCAAGGAATACGCCGAACTCGAGTGGCCGATCGACATCCTGATCGCCGTCGTCTGGGTCGCCTACGCGATCGTGTTCTTCGGCACCATCGGCATCCGCAAGGTGCGCCACATCTACGTGGCGAACTGGTTCTTCGGGGCCTTCATCATCGCCGTCGCGCTGCTGCACATCGTCAACAGCGCCGCGATGCCGGCCGGGCTCATGAAGAGCTACTCGGCCTACGCCGGTGTGCAGGACGCGATGGTCCAGTGGTGGTACGGCCACAACGCGGTCGGCTTCTTCCTGACGGCCGGCTTCCTCGGGATGATGTACTACTACATCCCCAAGCAGGCCGAGCGCCCGGTGTACTCGTACCGGCTGTCGATCGTGCACTTCTGGGCGCTGATCTTCACCTACATGTGGGCCGGCCCGCACCACCTGCACTACACCGCGCTGCCCGACTGGGCGCAGTCGGTCGGCATGATCTTCTCGCTGGTGCTGCTCGCGCCGAGCTGGGGCGGCATGATCAACGGCATGATGACGCTGTCGGGTGCGTGGCACAAACTGCGCGACGACCCGATCCTGAAGTTCCTGATCGTCTCGCTCTCGTTCTACGGCATGTCGACCTTCGAAGGCCCGATGATGTCGATCAAGACGGTCAACGCGCTCAGCCACTACACCGACTGGACCATCGGCCATGTGCACAGCGGCGCGCTCGGCTGGGTCGGCCTGGTGTCGATGGGCTCGCTCTACTACCTGATCCCGCGCATGTTCGGCCGCAAGGAGATGTACAGCGTCCCCGCGATCAGCCTGCACTTCTGGATCGCGACGCTGGGCATCGTGCTCTACATCGCCGCGATGTGGATCGCCGGCGTGATGCAGGGCCTGATGTGGCGCGCGCTCAACGCCGACGGCACGCTCGTCTACACCTTCGTCGAGAGCGTCAAGGCCACGTGGCCCTTCTATGTGGTCCGGCTGGTCGGCGGCTTGCTGTACCTGAGCGGCATGCTCGTGATGGCCTGGAACGTCGTCATGACGGTTCGCAGCGGTCGCGTGGTGCCGTCCCCGATCCCGACCCTGGTTCTCGCCTGAGGAGATGACTTCGATGTCACAACATTCACCTGTCAGCGGTCACGAGCGCATCGAGACCAGCAACTTCCTGATGATCGTGCTGATCCTGCTGGTCGTCGCGGTCGGCGGCCTGGTCGAGATCGTGCCGCTGTTCTTCCAGCGCTCGACGACCGAGCCGGTGCCGGGCCTGATGCCGTACACGGCGCTTCAGCTGGCCGGACGCGACATCTATCAGCGCGAGGGCTGCTACAACTGCCACTCGCAGATGATCCGTCCGCTGCAGGCCGAGACGCTGCGCTATGGCCACTACTCGACGGCCGGCGAGTTCGTCTACGACCATCCGTTCCAGTGGGGCAGCAAGCGCACCGGACCTGACCTGCACCGCGTCGGCGGCAAATACAGCGACGAGTGGCACCGCATTCACCTCGAAGGCCCGCGCGATGTGGTGCCCGAGTCGAACATGCCCGCCTACACCTGGCTGTCCAAGACCCCGGTCGACGCGCCGAGCATGCCGTCGCATCTGGTGGCTCTGAGGCGTGTGGGCGTGCCGTACACCGACGGTGACATCGCCGGCAGTGTCGAGGCCGTCAAGGGCAAGACCGAAATGGACGCCGTGATCGCCTACCTGCAATCGCTCGGCACCCACGTGAAGTGAGGGGAACAAGAACATGGACGTGAATGACATCCGCAGCCTCGTGACGCTGCTGAGCCTGGTGCTCTTCGTCGGCCTGATGGCCTACACCTGGTGGCCGACGCGCCAGCGTGGCCACGAAGACGCTGCAATGTTGCCTTTCGCCGGCGAGGCCGGCGACGCGATCCCGGGAGCCCGCCATGAGTGACTTCTTCAACAGCGGCTGGTCGATCTACATCGCCGTCGTCACCATCCTCGGCCTCGTCGCCTGCCTGGCGCTGCTGGTCATCGCCGCGCGTCGCCGCGTGATGGCCGGCGACAACACCACCGGCCACGTGTGGGACGAAGACCTGCGCGAGCTCAACAACCCGCTGCCGCGCTGGTGGATGTGGCTGTTCGTGCTGACGGTCGTGTTCGCCGCCGGCTACCTCGCGGTCTACCCGGGCCTGGGCAGCGCGCCCGGATCGTTCAAGTGGACCAGCGTGGGCCAGCACGCCGACGAGGTCGCCAAGGCGCGCGCCGCGACGGCACCGCTGTTCGCGGGCTTCGCCGCCAAGTCGATTCCTGACCTCGCGCACGACCCGAAGGCGATGGCCATCGGCGAGCGCCTGTTCGCGAACAACTGCGCGGCCTGCCACGGCTCGGACGCGCACGGCAGCAAGGGCTTCCCGAACCTGACCGACAAGGACTGGTTGTGGGGCGGCACGCCCGAGCGCATCAAGGAGACGATCACCGAAGGCCGGCAGGGCATGATGCCGCCGATGGTCGCGGCGGTGGGCTCGTCGGACGATGTCCGCAACGTGGCCAACTACGTGCTGAGCCTGTCGGGCAGCCCGCACAACAACATCGCGGCGCAGCTCGGCCAGGCCAAGTTCACGGTCTGCGCCGCCTGCCACGGGCCGGACGGCAAGGGCAACCCCGCCATGGGCGCGCCCAACCTGACCGACAAGGTCTGGCTGCACGGCTGGGGCGAGGACGCCATCATGGCGATGGTCAACAGCGGCAAGACCAATGTGATGCCTGCACACGGTGCGCGCCTGTCGCCGGAGCAGATCCATGTGCTGACCGCCTACGTCTGGGGCCTGTCCAACGCACCCGCGACAGCCGCCCAGTGAGCCGCCCCGAATGACGCCACCAACACCCGCGCGGGCGCGCGTCATCCCGATCACGGCCGTCGATCCGGCCGGCATGGTCTCGCTCTACGAGAAGCAGTCCAAGATCTACCCGCGCTCGGTGCACGGCTGGTTCGCCCGCTGGCGCTGGGCGCTTGTGTGGTTCACGCAGATCCTGTTCTACGGGCTGCCCTGGCTGATGTGGAACGGCCGCCAGGCCGTGCTGTTCGAGCTCACCTCGCGGCGCTTCTACATCTTCGACCTGGTGCTGTACCCGCAGGATTTCATCTACCTGACCGGGCTGCTCGTGCTGTCGGCCTACGGCCTGTTCTTCTTCACGGCGGTGGGTGGGCGGCTCTGGTGCGGCTACGCCTGCCCGCAGACCGTCTACACCGAGATCTACCTCTGGGTGGAGCACCGCATCGAGGGTGAGCGCGGCGCGCGCATGAAGCTCGACGCCGGGCCGTGGACGGCGAACAAGCTCTGGCGCAAGAGCGCGAAGCACTTCGTGTGGATCGCCATCGGGCTGTGGACCGGCTTCACCTTCGTCGGCTACTTCACGCCGATCCAGACGCTGTGGGCCGAGGCCTTCACGCTGAACTTCGGCCCGTGGGAATGGTTCTGGGTCAACTTCTACGGCTTCGCGACTTACGGCAACGCCGGCTTCATGCGCGAGCAGGTCTGCAAGTACATGTGCCCGTACGCGCGCTTCCAGAGCGCGATGTTCGACCGCGACACGCTGATCGTCAGCTACGACACCGAACGCGGTGACCCGCGCGGCACGCGGGCGCGCGGGTCGGATCACAAGGCCGCAGGGCTGGGCGACTGCATCGATTGCGGCCTGTGCGTGCACGTGTGCCCCGTCGGCATCGACATCCGCGACGGGCTGCAGTACGAATGCATCGCCTGCACCGCGTGCATCGACGCCTGCGATAGCGTGATGGACAAGATGAAGTACCCGCGCGGCCTGATCCGCTACGCGACCGAGAACGGGTTGATCAGCCGCCTGACGCGCTCGCAGATGTTCAAGCGCGTGTTCCGGCCGCGCGTGCTGATCTACGGCACGGTGCTGGCCGCGATCTCGGTGGCCTTCCTGGTCAGCCTGTCGCTGCGCCACACCTTCAAGGTCGATGTGGTGCGCGACCGCATGACACTTGCGCGGCTCGTGGACGACGGCCAGATCGAGAACCTCTACCGGCTGCAGCTGATGAACGCGACCGAGCGCGCACAGCGCTACCACGTCGAGGTGCAGGGCATCCCCGGCGCGGTGATCGTGAACGCGGGCGACGTGGACGTGCAATCGGCGCAGGCGCGCTGGGTCAACATCGCCGTGCGCGTGCCGCCTGAGGCGGCCAAGGCGATCGGGGCCGGTGCGCACCCGATCAATTTCGAGGTGGCGGCGCTCGGCGATGTGCCGGCCGTGGGTGGAGTGCCGGTGCGCCGCGATGCGTCGGCCCGGGTGAGCGAGCGGTCGACCTTCGTCGTGCCGCGTTGAGAAGGAGTCGAAGCATGGTTTCGGAAAAGATGGGTCCCATACAACCCTGGTGGCGCATCCGGATGGTCTGGCTGGCGCTCGGCGGGCCGGCCGTGGTCGTGGTCGCAAGCTTCATCACGCTCGCCTACGCCATCCATGGCCGTGACCGGCCGCTGCTGGAAGGCACGGTCACGTCGGCCGATTCGGACGCGCCGGCCGCACAGGCACGCAACCATGTCGTCTCCGCCAAGCCCTGATCCCGCGGCGACACGCGTCGTCGTGCCGGTGCGCCCGTTCAGCGCGCGCGCGGTCCTGATCCTGTGGCCGTCGTTCGTGATGTCCGGTGTGCTGGAGGCGCTGATCTTCGTCGTCGTCGACCCGACCAGCCTGCACTGGTTCGGCCTGGAGCCGCTGAACTGGTCGTCCAATGCGGTCTACTCGGCCACGTTCCTGATCATCTGGCTGGTGATGTCGACCTCCGGCGCGATCACGCACCTGCTCGAAGGCCCGGGGCCCGGCCCGAACCGATGAACGCAGCGCCGCGGGTCTTGCGCGCGATTTGACATATCGCAAGGCCGCGCCGGGGTGGGGTGGGCACGATGCACGCATGAATGCACCGACCTCGTCCGCGCCCGTGCCGGCTCAGCAGCTGCTGCCCGAATCCCTCCTGCAGCGTTTCGACACGCCGGGCCCGCGCTATACCTCGTATCCCACGGCCGATCGCTTTGCCGACGGCTTCGGGCCGGCCAACCTGCTCGGCGCGCTGGCGCAACGCGCGGACGATCCGCTTTCGGTCTACGTGCATGTGCCGTTCTGCGAATCCGTCTGCTACTACTGCGCGTGCAACAAGGTCATCACCAAGCACCACGACCGCGCGGCCGAATACCTCGACGCGCTGGACATCGAGATCGATCTCGTCACCCGTGCGCTGGGTGCCGGCCGGCCGGTGTCGCAGCTGCACTTCGGTGGCGGCTCGCCGACGTTCCTGTCCGACGCCGAGTTGCTGCGCGTGTTCGAGACACTGCGCCGCGCCTTCGGCATCGCGCCCGACGCCGAGATCTCGATCGAGGTCGACCCGCGCACCGTCACGCCCGCGCGGCTCGCGCACCTGCGCGGTCTCGGCTTCAATCGCATCAGCTTCGGTGTGCAGGATTTCGACGAACAGGTGCAGATCGCGGTGCACCGCGTGCAGCCGTTCGAGAGCGTGCGAACGCTGATGACGAGCGCGCGCGAACTGGGCTTCACCTCGATCAACGCCGACCTGATCTACGGCCTGCCGAAGCAGACGCCCGAGAGCTTCGCGCGCACGGTGCAGCAGATCGCCTCGCTGCGGCCCGACCGCATCGCGCTGTATGCCTACGCGCACCTGCCGCAGCGCTTCAAGCCGCAGCGCCGCATCCATGCGGCTGACCTGCCGCCCGCGCCGCATCGCGTCGCGATGCTCGGCGGCGCGATCGCGGGCTTTCTCGCGCAGGGCTACGACTATGTCGGCATGGACCACTTCGCGCTGCACGACGACTCGCTCGCCGTGGCCAAGCGCGAGGGCCGGCTGCACCGCAACTTCCAGGGTTACAGCACGCAGCCCGATTGCGACCTGATCGGTCTGGGCGTGTCGTCGATCGGGCGCATCGGCGGCACCTACTACCAGAACGCCAAGACCCTGCCGGAGTATTGCGAAACGCTGCGCTCGGGGCAGCTGCCGGTCGTGCGTGGCATCACCTCGAGCGCCGACGACCTGCTGCGCCACGACGTCATCATGGCGCTGATGTGCCAGGGCCGTGTCGAGTTCGAGTCGATCGAGCGCGCACACCCGATCCGCATGCGCGAGTACTTCGCGCCCGAGCTGGAGCGCATGACCGCGCTCGCGCTGGCCGGCCTCGTCGTGCTCGAGCCCGGCGCCATTCAGGTCACCGAAGCCGGCTGGTACCTCGTCCGCGCGGTCGCGATGACATTCGACAGCCACCTGCGCGCGAACCCGGTCCGCGAACGCTTCTCGCGCGTGGTCTGAAATGAAACTCGCTCGCCGCAAGTCCGCTGCCGGCCCGTTGCTGCCGTTCGCGGGCGGCAGGTCGTGCGCGGGCTCGGTGCGTCGCGGCAGGCGCTACCCGTCGGGGGCTCATGCGGAGGCGGTCGCCGCTGCGCGTCGACTGCACTGCGCTGCTCGGTCCAGGGTCGCGCCGCCGAACTCGCTGCATTCGCTTCGCTCATTGCGTTCAAACAGCCGCGGCGAGTCAGTTGACGAAGCGCGCTGGCGCGCGCCGACCCCGGCCCTGCGCTGCTCGTCGCCCCCGAA
>JBDTVC010000243.1:0-7349 GCA_040007475.1 Burkholderiales bacterium | reverse complement strand
GGCGACCGCCTCCGCATGAGCCCCCGACGGGTAGCACCTGCCGCGACACGCCGAACCGACATTCACGAACGACAGCAACGGGCCGCAAGTCGTCACACACCCAGCCCTCAGGTTTCATGCGTGGCTGGCCTGAGTTCGCCTCCTCCAGTCGCGACTACTTCACCATCAACTGACCGCGAATCTCGCCGCCGGGGTTCGCGGCGGTGTGCACGTTGGCGTACCACTTGCCGGCCATCAGGTCGGCGACCTGCGCGGCGGTGAGCGTGGCCTTGCTCTCGACGGGGCTCGCTGCGCTCGGGAACGGAACCGCCACACCGGCGTTCGCGCCGGGCATGGCCGGGCCATGGAAGTGCGCCATCGTCGCCGGGCCCGTCAGGCCGGTGTAGGTCATCTTCCAGGTCAGCACGTTGCTGCTCTTGTCGAGCGTGGCCTCGAGCGCGCCCGAGGCGGTGCTGGCATTCGCGGGCACCTCGGCGGCACCGCTCAGCGTGGCGCTGAAGCTCGCGGTGTCGGCCATCGCGGTCAGCGGTGCCGCAGCGGCCCACGCGAAGGCGGCGGTCAGCAGCGAGCGACGGACCAGGGTGGTGGACGTGACGTTCATGGGGCTCTCCGGTTGCGACAACGGGGCCATCAGCTTACGCCGCGCCAGCGACCGATGTGTGTCGGACGGTACGCCGCCTGCGTGTCGTCACGCGCGCCGCTCAGTACGTCGCGCGGCCGCCCGAGAGGTCGAACACCGCGCCGGTGCTGAACGAACATTCTTCCGACGCCAGCCACGCGATCATCGCGGCCGCTTCGCCCACTTCGAGGAAGCGGTTCATCGGGATCTTCGACAGCATGAACGAGATGTGCTCCTTCGTCATCGAGTCGAAGATCGCGGTCTTGGCGGCGGCCGGTGTGACCGCGTTGACGATCACGCCCTTGGTCGCGAGCTCCTTCGCGAGCGACTTGGTCAACGCGATCAGCCCGGCCTTCGAGGCGCTGTAGTGCGAGGCGTTCGGGTTGCCTTCCTTGCCGGCCACCGACGCGATGTTGACGATGCGGCCATAGCCCTGCTTGATCATCTGCGGCACGACCGCGCGGCAGGTCAGGAACGGTGCGATCAGGTTGATCTCGATCACCCGGCGCCACACTGCCGGGTCGAGCTCCCAGGTCACGCCGTTGCCGCCGGTGATGCCGGCGTTGTTGACGAGGATGTCGATGCGGCCATGCGCCTTGATGGCATCCTGCGTCGCCGCCTCGATATCGGCCTGCAGGCTCAGCTCGACGATGCTGGCCGTGACCTTGCCGAGCTTGGCGAGCGCCGTCTCGGCCGCGTTCAGCCGCGCCGCGTCGATGTCCCACAGCACGACGCTCGCGCCCGACGCCAGCATGCGCTCGGCTGCGGCATGGCCGATGCCCTGCGCGCCACCGGTGATCACCGCGACGCGGCCCTTCAGGTCGATCTGGTTCATCAGCGCATTCCCTTCAGCGTCTGCGCGGCGTTCGGTGCCGCGCTGCAATCGTCGATGTACTGGCGGATCATCTCCGCGAAGTTCGCGTGCGGCTTCAGCCCCAGTCGGCCTGCGCGCACCGCGCTCGTCCCGCTCGGCCAGTTGGCGACGATGCCGGCGATGCGCTCGTCGCGCTCGAAGCGGACGTATTCGCGCACCTTGGCGCCGGCGACCTCAGTGAGCGCCGCCAGCATGTCGGCCACGCGCACGTTCAGGGCCGGCAGGTTCAGCGCGGTGCGCCCACCAAATGCCTCGCGCGTGGCCTCGTACACGGCGATCAGGCCCTCGACCGTGCGCGTCGGCGACGACATCGGGTGCGCGACATCGGGCGACACCGGGCAGACCGATTCGACGCCGGCCAGCGGCTCGCGGATGATGCCGCTGAAGAACGACGACGCCGCGCCGTTGGGCTTGCCGGGGCGCACGGTCACCGTCATCAGCCGCGCCGCGCGGCCATCGAGGTAGCCCTTGCGCGTGTAGTCGGCGATCAGGTGCTCGCAGACCAGCTTGTGCATGCCGTACGAAGTCTGCGGCGTCGGCAGCGTGTCGTCGGCGACGATCGCGGGCAGTGGCACGGCCGGGTCGGGGCCGAACACCGCGACCGAGCTCGAGAACACCAGGCGCGGCGCGGTGCCGCCGGCGTTCACGTTCGCACGGATCGCGTCGAGCAGCGCGCGCGTGCTGTCGATGTTGGAGCGCAGGCCGAGGTCGAAGTCGGCCTCGCATTCGCCGGAGACGGCCGAGGCGAGGTGGAACACGCCGTCGAACGGCTCCTCGCGAAGCGCGTCGGTCTGCGTCAGCAGCGGCCCGGTGCGCGCCGAGACGCGCGTGTCCGCGAGCAGATCGGCCGGTGGCGGGGCGATGTCGGTCAGCACGATCTGGGTGATGTCGCGGCCGTTGAGGTGGCCGCGGGCGAGCAGCGTGCGGGCCAGTCGCGCGCCGAGAAAGCCGCCGCCGCCGGTGATGAGCAGTTTCATGAAGGTTCTCCTGTTGATCGGGCCGCGCGCAGCCAGCCGAGGCCGTCCGAGGTCTTGCCGCGCGGGCGGTATTCGCAGCCGATGTGCCCGGCCCAGCCGAGTTCGTCGATCAGCTTGAAGAGGTAGGGGTGGTGCAGCTCGCCGAGGTCGGGCTCGTGGCGATCAGGCACACCGGCGATCTGCAGGTGACCGACCCGCCCGGTGGGCAGGTACTTGCGCAGCTTCATCGCCACGTCGCCCTCGACGATCTGGCAGTGGTAGAGGTCCATCTGCACCAGCAGGTTGGGCGCGCTCACGTCGGCGACCACCTCATGCGCGTCGTCCTGCCGGTTCAGCAGGTAGCCGGGCACGTCGCGCTTGTTGATCGGCTCGATCAGCACGTCGACGCCCACCGACGCGGCCTCGCGCGCGGCCCACACCAGGTTGTCGACGTATGCCTCGCGCAACACGGCGCGCTCGACGCCGGGCGGCATCAGCCCGGCCATCACGTGCACGCGCGGGCAGCGCAGCGCAAGCGCGTACGGCAGCGCCTGTTCGAGAAAACCGCGCCGGAACTCCTCGCGCCGGTCGCCCAAAGCGGCGATGCCGCGCTCGCCACGCGCTGCGTCGCCGGGCGGTGCGTTGAACAGCACCTGCTGCAGTCCATGGTCGTGCAGCCGGTTCGCGATGTCGGACGCCGCGTGCTCGTACGGGAACATGAACTCGACCGCGCTGAAGCCATCCGCCGCAGCCGCGGCGAAGCGGTCGAGGAACGCGTGCTCCGTGTACATCATCGAGAGGTTGGCGGCGAAGCGGGGCATGTCGAAGGGGTCTTTCGGGCTCACCAGCGTGCGCCGAAGGCGCTGCGCAGGTCGTCGATCTGGGGTTCGGTCAGCGGGGTGGGGCGGGGCGTCGTCCGCTCTGTCGTCATCAACCATAGGCGCGCCGTCTCTTCGAGCTCTTCGAGCAAGGCCATTGCTGCGGCGGGCGTGGCGTGCCACACCGTCGGGCCGAGCCGGTCGAGCATCACCGCGCGCAACGGCACGCCGCGCCCGCGCGCCTGGGTGATCTCGGCGGCGACGCGCTCGGCCGCTTCGGTCGCACCGGGGCGGTGGTACGGGACCAGCGGCACGCGCCCGACCTTCATCACGAAGTAGGGCGTGATCGGCGGGAGGATGCAGGCTTCGCTCCACACGCCGGCCAGCGTCAGCGCGACCAGGTGCGTGCTGTGGGTGTGAAGCACGCAGTGCGCATCGGGCTCGCTTGCATAGATGCGCCGATGCAGCTCCAGTGTCTTGCTTGGTCGCGCGCCGTCGAGCGGCGCACCGTGCGCATCGGTGTGTGCCAGCGTGGCCGGCGCGAGAAAGCCGAGGCAGGCATCGGTCGGCGTGATCAGGAACCCGGCGTCATCGGGCAGCCGCACGCTGATGTTGCCCGCGGTCGCGTGCACCAGCCCGCGCTCGAACAGCGATCGGCCGACGCGGCAGATCTCTTCACGCTGGGCGGCGAAATCGGTCATGCCGAATGCTGCCACCGAAGCGCCTCGTCGAAGAACGCCGGGCCGCCGAAATTACCGGACTTGAGCGCGAGCAGCAGCGGCGCACCGCCAGGGCGGTCGTCGGTGCGCGTCCACGGCACGCCGGGGCAGATCGCGCCGCCGATGCGCAGCCGCGCGACGCCCAGCGCCTGCACGACCGCGCCCGAGGTCTCGCCGCCCGCGACGACGAGCCGCTGCACGCCCAGCGTATCGACCAGGCCGGCCGCGATCTGCGCGAGGCAGGCCTCGACCAGCGCGCCGGCGTGCGCGGCGCCGAGCTCGGCCTGCACGGCCTGGAGATCGGTGGTCGAGGCGGTGGCATAGATCAGCACCGGCGTCTGCGCGATGTGCTCGCCGGCCCACGCGAGTGCGAGCGCCGCGACGGGCTCGTTGCGCGCGAGCGCGCGTGCATCGATCCCGAACGTCGGCCGCCCCGCGTTGCGCCAAGCGGCGACCTGTGCGTTGGTCGCGAGCGAGCACGAGCCGGACAGCACGGCCGCACGCCCCGTGACCGCGCCGAGATCGGCGGCCTGCGCGTCCGGCACGAGCCAGCCGCGTGCCGCGTACACGTCCGGCAGGCCGAGCGCGAGGCCCGAGCCGGCGGTGAGCAGCGGCAGCTCGGCACACGCGGCGCCCAGCACGCGCAGATCGTCGTTGGTGATCGCATCGGCGATCGCGATGCCGACGCCGTCGCTGCGCAGTGCCGCGATGCGCGCACGAACGGCCGCGTCACCGGCCGCGACGGGTTCGTGCGCGAGCAGGCCGACGCGCCGCGCGCTCTGCGCCTGCAACACGCGCACGAGGTTGGCGTCGCGCATCGGTGTGAGCGGGTGGTCGCGCATGCCAGAGTCCGACAGCAACACGTCGCCGACGAACAGATGGCCGCGGTAGACCGTGCGGCTGTTCTCGGGGAAGGCGGGGCATGCGATGGCGAAGTCGGCACCGAGTGCCTGCATCAGTGCCTCGGTGACCGGGCCGATGTTGCCGGCGGGCGTGGAGTCGAAGGTCGAGCAGACCTTGAAGTAGCACTGCCGCATGCCGCCGCGCTGCAGCCAGCGCAGCGCCGCGAGCGACTCGCGCACCGCGTCGGCGGCCGGCACGGTGCGTGACTTGAGTGCGATCACGACGGCATCGGCATCAACCACGGTGTCGTCGGACGGCACGCCGATCAGCTGCACCGTGCGCATGCCGGCACGCACCAGCATGCTCGCCACATCGGTGGCGCCGGTGAAGTCGTCGGCAATGATGCCCAGGATCACGGCGCGACCTTCTTCGGCAACTCGATCCCCGCGAGTTCGGCATAGAACTTGACGACCGCCGCGTCGTCTTCATTCCCGTGCCCGGCGGCCGCCGTTGCGAGGTAGAGCTGGTGCGCTGCAGCGGCCAGTGGCAGCGGGAACGACAGCTTGCGCGCCGCGTCGAGCACGATCCCCAGGTCCTTCACGAAGATGTTGACGCTCGACAGCGGCGTGTAGTCGCCCTCGAGGATGTGCGGCACGCGGTTCTGGAACATCCAGCTCATGCCGGCCGAGTTGCAGATCACCTCGTACAGCGCCTTGGGATCGGCGCCGGCGCGCATGCCCAGCGCCATCGCCTCGCACGCGGCGGCGATGTGCACGCCGGCCAGATGCTGATTGACCATCTTCACCGTCGAGCCGATGCCCGCGCGCGTGCCGAGGCGATAGACCTTGCCGGCGATCGCGTCGAGCAGGGGGCCGGCGGCGGCGAAGGCCTCGTCGGCGCCCGAGGCCATCACCGTCATCTGCCCGGCGGCGGCTTTGGTCGCGCCGCCCGAGACCGGCGCGTCGATCAGCCACAGGCCGCGCTCGGCCAGCCGCTCCTGCCAAAGCGGCGGCAGCGTCGGGTCGACCGTGGCCGAGGTGATCACGACCGATCCGCGCTTCATCGTGCCGGCCAGCCCGTCGGCGCCGAACAGCACCTGCTCGGTCTGCGCGGCGTTGACGACGAGCACGACGACCGCGTCGCACTGCGCGCCCAGCGTGGCGAGCGAGTCGGTGGCCTGCCCGCCCTCGGCGACGAATCGCGCGCGCGCCGTCTCGCTGATATCGAGCCCGATCGTGGTCACGCCGCGGCGCAGCGCGCTGACGGCCGCGCCGAAGCCCATCGAGCCGAGCCCGACCACGCCGAGCACCTTGCCGCCATGTTCGATGGAGGATGTCATCTGCGGGCCTTTCGTTCGGTGATCACGCCGCCTTCGATCAGGCGCTGTTCGCTGTGCAGCATGTGCTCGCGCGCGCGGCGCCGCGCCGCAGCGGGGTCGCCTGCGGCGATGGCCTCGACGATCGCGCGGTGTTCGCGACGCACCGCGTCCATGAAGTCGGCGCGGCGCGCCTCGTTGCCGCGGGTGATGCGCATGCCTTCGCGCAGGTACTGTTCGAGAAAGCCCAGCACCAGGCTGAACTGCGGGTTGCCGGTCGCCTCGCCGATCGTGCGGTGGAAGGCGAGGTCTTCGGCCACGCCGTCTTGGCCGGCGGCGGCTGCCGCATCGATCGCCTTCAGCGCGCGCCGCATCGCGGCGACCTGCGCCCGTGTGGCGCGCTCGGCGGCGAGCGCCGCAATCTCGCCTTCGAGCGCGCGGCGCACCTCGACGACGTGCGCGACGGCCTGGATCGAGCCCAGCACCTGCGGATCGAAGGCCAGCGCCTGGTTCAGCGGCGGCGCGGTGACGAACACGCCCGAACCCTGCCTGGACACGACCCGCTGGCGCGACTGGAGCTGGTGCACCGCCTCGCGCACGACCGTTCGTGACACGCCGTGTGCCAGCGCGAGCTGGGCCTCGGTCGGCAGGCGGTCGCCGGGGCGCAGCGTGCCGGCGTCGATCTGCCCGCCCAGCAGCGCGGCCAGCCGGTCGGACAAGCGTTCGGCGACGAGGCGGACGGGGAGGGGCGGCGCCGAGCCGCTGGCGAGATTCAGCATGGTGATCGGGTCATCATACAAATATTCAAGGGCTGGCCCCTACCGGTTTGTCCCGATGGTGACAAGCGGATGCAATGTCGATACTGCGCCGTCCACCACAGTCGAGCGAGTGCATGGCCAGCGTCACGATCCAGGCGGTGAAGAAGAACTTCGGCGAGGTGCCGATCCTGCACGGCGTCGACATCGACATCCCCGATGGCTCGTTCACGGTACTGGTCGGCCCCTCGGGCTGCGGCAAGTCGACGCTGCTGCGCATGATCGCGGGGCTCGAGCAGATCAGCGGCGGCGAGATCCGGATCGGCGATCGGGTCGTGAACGACTTGCAGCCGAAAGAGCGCGACATCGCGATGGTGTTCCAGAACTACGCGCTGTACCCCCACATGACGGTGCGCGAGAACATGGCGTTCTCGCTCGCGCTGGCCAAGC
>JBDTVC010000242.1:0-7363 GCA_040007475.1 Burkholderiales bacterium | reverse complement strand
CACCCGCGGCCAGTTCCGCGGCGTCAGCGAAGCCAAGCTGCTGGAACTGGTGACCAAGCTCGGCCACGACGTCAAGATCGTCGTCGGCCCGGTGCGCCGCCGCGCCGGCAAGATCGAGCTACAGTTCGCCTGATTCCGTCGACCGGCCGCTGCGGCGTGCGACAGCTCTGCCGGCGCATCAGCCGCGGCGAAGCGGCCAGTAGCCTCCACGAGGTCTGGCGTCACCTCGACCGAGGTGCGACCAAGCGCAGCGACTGGCGCGGCTGTCAACCCCGGGCCGAGCACTTCGCGAAACCCGGCGGCCCGGCTTCGGGCGTGGCGGGTGGCCGGGGTGACGATCTGGCACGAGCGCAGTGCGCGGCAGCAGAACGGAACGAAGTGCAGCGGCGCGCAGCGCGCGAGTATCGGGCCAGTTCGTCAAGCGGGCGAGCGAGGAAGATGGTGTTCACGCGCAGCGTGAAGACCATCGCGAGCCCGCGATCCTCGGCCACGGGAACGGGCCGCCGTCGTGTGCCTGCCGGCGCAGCCGGCCTGACCGTGTTGTGCGAAGGATGGAAGCCCGTCAGGGTCGAGACGACGGGGCACGTTCACGCGTGGCCCCGCGGCTCGACGCACAGTGCGACAGCCCAGTCCCTCGTAGCAGGGACACGCCCTACGGCATCACCGGCGGCCAGAGCCCGTGGCTGCGCAAGGAGTCGAGCGGAAGCCCGTGTCGATGCGACAGATACTCATTGGCCTGCTGAAGCGGCGTGCCATACATCGTGCCCGACCTCCGCCGCAGTTCCTGAACGTCCATCGCATCAGGCTTAAGTTCGGCTTGCGCTACCCGCACCAGGCAGGGCGGCGAAGCCGTCGCCGATTGGCACACGACCGCTTGGTAGTTGGGAATGCGCACCAAGCCCGCTGCCGAGAACTGCGGCATTGCATATTCCTCCAGCAACGATGCGTCCCTCGCGGACAACCGGAACAACACCTTCTTAGCCGTAGAGGCCAACATGGCATTCGGCAGCTCGGAGCGCTCGCTGGTGCCACGCAGGCTGCTCCAGGTCTGCGTTGCCACGGTCAGGCCGAGCCCGTACTTGCGTGCTTCACGGAACAGCCCCGGCGCGGCATCGGTGGCGAAAGTGTGGAACTCATCCACGACCAGATGGAACGGACGCCTCTCTGTGGCGGGCCTCGCTGACGGCCCTGAGCGACCCGGCCCGCACCACTGTGATTCTCGTGACCCGACCCGACAAGGGGGCCATGGCCGAAGCTGCGCGCACATCGGACGAGTTGCATGAGCTGGGCTTGCACAACCAGCGTCTCGCGATCAACGGTGTGTTCCATGCCAGCGAGCGGAACGACACAGTGGCTCGTGCCATCGAGGATCTCGGACAGCTGGCGTTGGATGAAATGCCGCAGTCCCTCCGGGATTTGCAGCAGGATCAGATACCGTTGCGTGCCTTCGACACGGTCGGCCTGCCGGCACTGCGCGCACTTCTGACGTCGGCGACGCCGACCGGCGAGCCCTTGCAAGCCGCGCCCGCCGAGCACATCGACCACCTCCCTGGGCTCGCTGCACTGGCCGACGAATTGGCGGCTGCCGGACACGGGTTGATCATGGTCATGGGCAAGGGCGGTGTCGGCATGACGACGGTCGCTGCGGCCTTGGCATTGGGGCTGGTTCAACGCGGCAAGACGGTTCACTTGAGCACCACGGACCCGGCGGCGCATCTGGCCGGAACACTGAACGGCGACGTACCGGGTCTGCATGTCAGCCGCATCGATCCGAAGGTCGAGACCCAGCGATACGTCGACAAGATCATGGCCGCCAAGTCACCCGGTCTCGACGCCCAGGAGCAGGCCCTGCTCCTCGAAGATCTGCGCTCCCCGTGCACCGAAGAGGTCGCCGTCTTCCATGCCTTCTCGCGCATCGTCAGCGAAGGACGCAGCGCCTTTGTGGTGCTGGACACAGCGCCGACCGGGCATTCGATGCTGCTGATGGATGCGACCGGCGCCTACCATCGGCAAATGATGCGAGAGTTCGAGGGCCACGGAAGCACCCGTGTCGTCACGCCGCTGATTTGCTTGCAAGACGCGGCGTACACCAAGATCATTCTGGTGACGCTGCCGGAGGTGACTCCGGTGTCGCAGGCCGCCGCGTTGCAGGAAGACTTGCGCCGCGCGAGCGTCGAGCCCGACGCCTGGGTGCTCAACAAGAGCGTCCTCGCGGCCGGCACACGCGATCCCCTGCTCGCGGCGCGACTGGCGGGCGAACGCAAGCAAATGGAACGCATGTCCGCGGGCCTGACCAAGCGACTCTTCGCGCTGCCGTGGCTGACCGTTCCGCCGATCGGCTTTGTCGAACTGTCCAAATTGGTCAGGGAGACAAGCCGTGCCGCAGAGGCGCAGACCTGAGTTCCATCACAGACAACCCGGAGACACCCCATGTACGGATTCACCACCACACTCGCCGGCCTGTCTTTTGACCAGGCGCTCGCAAAGACCATCGCCGCACTCAAGGCGGAAGGGTTCGGCATCCTCAGCGACATCGACGTGCAGCATGCGATGAAGGAGAAGCTGGGCGCTGCCATGCCGCCTTACCGCATCTTGGGCGCATGCAACCCGCCGCTGGCGCATCAGGCCCTGCAGGCCGTACCCGACATCGGCCTGCTGCTGCCGTGCAACGTGATCGTGCGCGAGGAATCACATGATCGCGTGGTGGTCGGATTCCTCGACCCGCAGATCATGGTGAACCTGGTCGGCAAGCCCGAAGTCAAGGCCGTGGCCGATGCCGCGGAGCAACGGCTGCGTCGCGCCTGCGAAAGCTTGGGTGGCAGCACGGCGGGGCCTACCTGACACACCTACTCCGAGTTGCCGGCGCTGTCGAGTTCGCGCGCGACGCGCCCGGCGCCTTCGCCGTGGCCGCTCTTCGGAGCATCGAATGCAGTCTGCCGATCCCTTTTGCCCGCGCCAGTTCGCTCACGAACTCCCCGCGAAGGGACAACCGTGGCGGCGCTCTTTCACGCGCACTCAGGCAGGCAACGAGGCCGGACTTGATCCGCATCAAGGGCTATCGCCCACCAACAGGAATGATGGGCACGTCCGTGGCGCACGTCACACAACCTGGAATCACCTTGTCCGATCCGTCGTCCACCCGCTTTCGCGAACTGACCCAGGGCGTGTCGACCGGGTTGATCGGGCTGCGATCCAGCACACCCGAGGTCATGAAGAGCTTCGGTGAACTGGGCCGATCCGCCACGAACGACGGAGCGCTCGACCGAAAGACCAAGGAGTTGATCGCATTGGCGCTCAGCGTCGCCGCACGCTGTGACCCCTGCATCGGCTTCCACATGCAGACGCTGGTGAAACTCGGCGTGACCCGCCAGGAGATCGACGAGACGTTGGGGGTGACCACGTACATGGGCGGTGGCCCGTCACTGATGTACGCGGCCAGCGCGATCGCCGCCTTCGACGAATTCTCGGCGCCCCCGGCGGCATCCACATGAGTTCGGCCACCCTGTTCGACGCCACCATCCTCATGGTCCATCGCATCGATCCGGAACACGAACGCTTCATGCGGTGCGGCAGCCCGGCGATGCTCGCCGACACGCGGGCCCTGTTGGCTAAGTTCGGCGTTGGCGAGGGCAACATGAGTCGCCCCGGTCACTATGTCATCGAGCGCGCCTTCGTCGACAAGTGACGACGCGCCCGCCACGGTGCGGGCCGCCGACAGCCCCGCCCGATCAGGCGGTCGAACGGGAGCGCGCGCGCTTCACCACCGGTCGCGAGAAGGCGGCACGCTCCTTGGCTGTGCGCTCGAACTGCCGCGCGATGCTCCCGCAGACGAGATCGCACAGCGCATAGACCGATTCGTCGGCAATCGAGTAGATCGCACTGTTGCCCCGGCTCTCACGCGCGACAAGCCCGTGCTGGGTCAGGAGCGCGAGGTGGCGCGAGATGTTGGCCGAGGTGTAGCCGCAGAGTTGCGCGAGTTCGCCGACGCTGCGCTCCTGCTGACGCAGCAGGTTGAGGATCTGCAAACGCGTTGGTTCTGACAGCGCCTGGAAATACGCCGCCACTTGCGCCAGTGCTTCGTCGGGTAAGCCTTCCATGCTGGGGCACGCCGGATGTTGGGGAGTCGACATGATGCCTTGGAGTTGGATTGTTTGCTTGTCCTTGCGCACAAGTGTACTTGACTATTTAACTACTTGCGCAAATAATAGACGCAAGTCGATGGTTTCCAGACCGACCCGAGAGTCGGGCAACCGCCAGAAAGCACGCTCCATGTTCACGTTCCGTCTCGCTCCCGCCGCCCTGGCCGCCGCTCTCACGTGGGGCCTGCCGGCAACGGCTCCCGCACAGGCCCTCAAGGCCATGCCTGCGCAGTCCGGGGCCAGCACGGCCGCCTCTGCCTTCGATGGTGTGGTCGAGGCCGTGCGCCTGACCGTGGTCGCGGCACAGGTCCCCGGCGCCGTTGTGCAGCTCGATGCCAAGGTCGGGGACCGCGTGAAGGCTGGGCAGGTGCTGGTGCGCATCGATGCACGCGCGGCCGATCAAACCGCCGCGGCCAGCGATGCCCAGGTGAAGGCGGCCCGCGCATCGCTCGAGGTGGCAACCAAGGACTTCGAGCGCCAGAAGCAGCTTTTCCAGAAGAGCTACATCAGCCAGGCCGCGCTGGAGCGCGCCGAGTCGGAATTCAAGTCGACGCAGGCGCAGGCCAGCGCTCAGCTGGCGCAGGCCGGCGCGGCCCGCACGCAGAGCGGCTTCTATGTCGTGCGTGCGCCCTTTGCCGGCGTGGTTGCCGAGGTCCCGGTGTCCCTGGGCGACATGGCGATGCCCGGGCGACCGCTGGTGACCCTCTACGACCCGGCTGCGCTGCGGGTCACGGCGGCGGTACCGCAATCCGTGGCGTCGCAGATGGCCGCCGGCCAGTTGCCGAGGGTCGAGTTGCCCGGCTTGCCAGCTGCCACGGCGTGGGTGACACCGTCACGCGTGCAGTTGCTGCCGACGGTCGACGCGGCGACCCACACGGTACAGCTGCGTGCGGACCTGCCCGCCGATGTGGCCGGCCTGTCGCCCGGCATGTTCGCGCGGCTGTGGTTGCCGGTGCCGCGGGCGCAGGCGGCGGCGGGTTCCGACCCCGCCTCCGCGGCGCTGTCGGTGCCGCTCAAGGCCATCGTGCGCCGCGCAGAAATGACCGGCCTCTACGTGCTCGACCCGACTGGCAAGCCGATCCTGCGCCAGGTTCGCCTGGGGCGGATCGAGGGGGACCGGGTCGAAATCCTTTCTGGGTTGATGGTCGGCGAGCAGGTCGTCTCCGAACCGCAGTCGGCTGCCCGTACGCGCTAACTTTCACGAATGCGGCCGGTCATGACCCAGTCCTCAAACACGAGCAACGGAGCCAGCGCCTTGGGCGTCTCCGGCCGCATCGCAGCCTTCTTCCAGCGTGCGCAGATCACACCGCTGCTGGCGCTGGTGGCGTTGCTGCTGGGCTTCTTCGCGGTCGGCGTCACGCCGCGCGAGGAAGAGCCGCAGATCAACGTGACGATGGCCAATGTGCTGATCCCGTTCCCCGGGGCGGCCGTTCGCGATGTCGAGCAGATGGTGGCCGGCCCGGCGGAGCAGGTGCTGGCGCAGATCGCCGGCGTTGAACATGTCATGTCGATGTCGCGCCCCGGCGTCGCCATCATCACGGTGCAGTTCAAGGTCGGCGTGCCGCGCACCGAGGCGCTGGTTCGGCTCTACGACACGGTGAACTCCAACGCCGACTGGCTGCCGAAGGGTCTGGGCGTGCTTGATCCGATCATCAAGCCCAAGGGCATCGACGATGTGCCCATCGTCACGCTGACGCTGTTCAGCAAGAACCCATCAGCCGGGCCGTTTGATCTGGAGCGCGTGGCGCACAGCGTCGAGGCCGATCTCAAACGTGTGCCTGGCACCCGCGAGGTCAGCACGCTCGGTGGCCCTGGCCGCGCAGTGATGATCGAGATCGATCCCGTCCGCATGTCCGCCGTCGGCGTCACGGTGCCCGACCTTCGCCAGGCGCTGCTGTCCGCGAACCTGGGCCTGCCGGTTGGTGAACTCATCACAGGCAACCGCGCAGTGGCCATCGAATCCGGGCCCTTCCTGCGCCGGGCCAGCGAAGTGGCCGAGCTGGTCGTGGGCGTGCGCGCCGGCAAGCCGATCTTTCTGCGCGACGTGGCCAGCGTGCGCGACGGCCCGCTGCCACCCAGCCGCTACGTCTGGCACGGTGTCGCGGGGTCGGCCAGCGCGCCCGCGGCGGAATACCCGGCCGTCACGATCGCCGTGACCAAGAAGGCCGGCGAGAACGCCATCGACGTGGCCAACGCGGTGATGAAGCGGGTCGATGCGCTGCGCAACACCGTGATCCCCGGCGACGTGCAGGTGGCCGAGACGCGCAACTACGGCGCGTCGGCCAACGACAAGGCGCAGAAGCTGATCCAGAAGCTGCTGTTCGCGACGGCCTCGGTGGTGGCGCTGGTCTTCGTCGCGCTGGGCAAGCGCGAGGCGGCAATCGTCGGCAGTGCGGTGATCCTGACGCTCACCGTCACGCTGTTCGCCTCGTGGGCCTGGGGCTTCACGCTCAACCGCGTGTCGCTGTTCGCGCTGATCTTCTCGATCGGCATCCTCGTCGATGACGCGATCGTCGTGGTCGAGAACATCCACCGGCATCAAGGCCTGTACCCGGGCCGCACCCTCACCCAGATCATTCCCGGCGCCGTGGACGAGGTCGGCGGCCCGACGATCCTGGCCACGCTCACCGTGATCGCCGCGCTGCTGCCGATGGCCTTCGTGTCGGGCCTGATGGGCCCGTACATGAGCCCGATCCCGATCAACGCGAGCATGGGCATGTTGCTGTCGCTGGCGATCGCGTTCGTCGTCACGCCGTGGCTGGCGCGGCTCTGGATGAAGGCCACGCCGCCGCCTGCCGATGCCGCAGTTGCAGCGCCGCACGCGGCAGCGCACCACGGTCTGTCGGCCAGGATCGCCCCGGTCTTCGAGCGCCTGTTCCGTCCGCTGCTGGACGAGCGGCGCGGCGGGCGCAACCGCGGCCTGCTGGGCCTTGGCATCGCCGTGCTGATCGCGATCTCGCTGGCCCTGCCGGCGACCGGCCTGGTGCTGCTGAAGATGCTGCCCTTCGACAACAAGTCGGAGTTCCAGGTCATCGTCGACATGCCTGCCGGTACGCCGGTCGAGCAGACCGCCGCGGTGTTGCATGAGCTCGGCAACTACCTGGCCACCGTGCCCGAGGTCACCGACTACCAGGCCTACGCCGGCACCGCCGCACCGATCAACTTCAACGGCCTGGTGCGCCAGTACTACCTGCGCGCCGGTGGCGACGTCGGCGACCTGCAGG
>JBDTVC010000241.1:0-7399 GCA_040007475.1 Burkholderiales bacterium | reverse complement strand
ACACGCTGGTGCCCGACAACCCGAACAAGCCCTACGACATGAAGGAGCTGATCGCGAAGACCGTCGACGATGGCGACTTCTTCGAGCTGCAGCCCGACTACGCGAAGAACATCCTGATCGGCTTTGCCCGCATGGATGGGCAGAGCGTGGGCATCGTCGCGAACCAGCCGCTGGTGCTGGCAGGTTGCCTGGACATCAAGAGCAGCATCAAGGCCGCGCGCTTCGTGCGCTTCTGCGACGCGTTCAACATCCCGGTGCTGACGTTCGTGGACGTGCCCGGGTTCATGCCCGGCACCTCGCAGGAGTACGGCGGCATCATCAAGCACGGCGCGAAGCTGCTGTACGCGTATGCCGAGTGCACGGTGCCGAAGATCACGGTGATCACGCGCAAGGCCTATGGCGGCGCGTACGACGTGATGAGCTCCAAGCACCTGCGCGGCGACGTCAACTTCGCGTGGCCGAACGCCGAGATCGCGGTGATGGGCGCCAAGGGTGCGGTCGAGATCATCTTCCGCGAGGAGAAGAACGATCCGGTGAAGCTCGCGGCGCGCGAGGCCGAGTACAAGGCCAAGTTCGCGAACCCGTTCGTGGCCGGTGCGCGCGGCTACATCGACGACGTGATCCAGCCGCACGAAACGCGCAAGCGCATCTGCCGCTCGCTCGTGATGCTGCGCGACAAGAAGGTCGACGACCCGTGGCGCAAGCACGGGAATATTCCTCTGTGAGCGATCAGGAGCACGCGAACATGTTTACCAAAATTCTGATTGCCAATCGGGGCGAGATCGCCTGCCGCGTCATCAAGACGGCCAAGAAGATGGGCATCAAGACGGTGGCCGTCTACTCCGAAGCCGATCGCGACGCGCTGCATGTCGAGCTCGCCGACGAGTCGGTCTGCATCGGCCCGCCGCCGAGCCGCGAGTCCTACCTCGTGATGGACAAGATCATCGCCGCAGCCAAGCAGACCGGCGCGCAGGCCGTGCACCCGGGCTACGGCTTCCTGAGCGAGAACGAGGAATTCGCGCGTCGTGTCGAGGAAGAGGGCATCGTCTTCATCGGCCCGAAGCATGCATCGATCGCGGCGATGGGCGACAAGATCGCGTCGAAGAAGCTCGCCGGCGCGGCCAAGGTCAACACGATCCCCGGCTACAACGCGGCGATCGACACGCCGGAGCACGCGGTCGAGATCGCCAAGGGCATCGGCTACCCGGTGATGATCAAGGCCTCGGCCGGCGGCGGCGGCAAGGGCCTGCGCGTGGCCTACAACGACAAGGACGCGTTCGAGGGCTTCGCCTCGTGCCGCAACGAGGCACGCAACAGCTTCGGCGACGACCGCGTGTTCATCGAGAAGTTCGTCGAGGAGCCGCGCCACATCGAAATCCAGGTGCTGGGCGATGCGCATGGCAACTGCGTCTACCTGCATGAACGCGAGTGCTCGATCCAGCGCCGGCACCAGAAGGTGATCGAGGAAGCGCCGTCGCCCTTCATCAGCGAGGCGACGCGCAAGGCGATGGGCGAGCAGGCCGTGGCGCTGGCGAAGGCGGTGAACTACCAGTCGGCCGGCACGGTCGAGTTCGTCGTCGGCAAGGACCAGAGCTTCTTCTTCCTCGAGATGAACACTCGGCTGCAGGTCGAGCACCCGGTCACCGAGTGCATCACCGGGCTTGATCTGGTCGAGCAGATGATCCGCGTCGCGGCGGGCGAGAAGCTCGCCTTCACGCAGGCGCAGATCCCACGCCAAGGGTGGGCGATCGAGTGCCGGATCAACGCCGAGGATTCGCTGCGTGGCTTCCTGCCCAGCACCGGCCGGCTGATCGCTTTCCAGCCGCCGCTGACGACGATGGAGGCCAGCAAGCCGGTGCCCGCAGGTGGCGGTGTTCGCGTGGACACCGGCGTCTACGAAGGCGGCGAGATCCCGATGTTCTACGACTCGATGATCTGCAAGCTGATCGTCTACGGCAGCGACCGGCTCGACGCAATCGCGAAGATGCGCGAGGCGCTGAACGCGTTCGTGATCCGCGGCATCTCGAGCAACATCCCGTTCCAGGCTGCGCTGCTCGCGCACCCGAAGTTCGTGTCGGGCGACTTCAACACCGGCTTCATCGCCGAGCAGTACCCGAAGGGCTTCACGCTCGCGTCGGTGACGCACGAGGACCCGAACTTCCTGCTCGCGCTGGCGGTGGCGCTGAACCGCCGTGTCCTCGCGCGCTCGGCCGGCATCAGCGGGCAGCTGCGCGGGCACGAGTTGCAGATCGCGTCGGATTTCGTCGTCGTGCAGACCGATGCGACCGGCGTTCGGCAGCACACGCCGGCCACCGTGGCGCTCCACGGCGAAGCGCTCGATGTCGTGATCGCGGGCAAGAGCTACGCGATCCGCTTCGGCGGTCACCTTCGCGATGTCGCGGTGAACGGCACGGTCAATGGCAAGCCGTTCAGCGCGCAGATCGAGCGGCTGACACTGGCCTACCGCGTGACGCATCACGGCTCGACGGTCGAGCTGCGGGTGCTGTCGCCGCGCGCGGCCGAGCTGAACGGGTTGATGCCGTTCAAGGCGCCGCCCGACCTGTCGAAGTTCCTGCTGTCGCCGATGCCGGGCCTGCTCGTCGATGTTGCCGTGCAGCCGGGCCAGACGATCCGCGCCGGCGAGAAGCTGGCGGTGATCGAGGCGATGAAGATGGAGAACATCCTCGTCGCAACGCGCGACGGCGTGATCGCCAAGGTGATGGCCGCGAAGGGCGAGAGCCTCGCGGTCGATCAGGTCATCATGGAGTTCGAGCGGATGGAGGCGACATGACGACATCGCCAACGCCGAGACCCTTCAAGGTCCTCGGCATTCAGCAGGTCGCGATCGGCGGCCCGAGCAAGGACCGGCTGCGCACGCTGTGGGTCGAGAAGTTCGGCCTCGAGGTCACCGGCAACTTCCGCAGCGAGCGCGAGAACGTCGACGAGGACATCTGCGCGATGGGCCAGGGCGCGTTCAAGGTCGAGGTCGACCTGATGGAGCCGATCGACCCGAATGGCAAGCCGGCGGTGCACGCCACGCCGCTGAACCACATCGGCCTGTGGATCGACGACCTGCCGAAGGCGGTCGAGTGGCTGTCGGCGAACGGCGTGCGCTTCGCGCCGGGCGGCATCCGCAAGGGCGCCGCCGGGTTCGACATCTGCTTCGTGCACCCGAAGAGCAACGACGAGTTCCCGGTCGGCGGCGAGGGTGTGCTGATCGAGCTGGTGCAGGCCCCGGCCGAGGTGATCAGCGCGCTGAGTTGAGCACCGGCTCGGCGCGCAGCCGCTCGACGGCGAAGTCGATGAAGGCGCGCAGCTTGGCCGGCGCCATCCGCCCCGCCACGTGCAAGAGGTGCACCGGCACGGGCTCGGGTTCGAAGTCGGCAAGCACGATCTGCAGCCGACCTGCGCGCACGTCGGCATCGACCTGGTAGCGCATCGCACGGGCCAGGCCACGGCCCTGCACCGCGGCTTCGATCGCGACCTCGCTCGCGTTGGTGACGAGGCGGATCTGCGGCTGTGTGGCGTCGCTCACGTTGGTGAACGACCAGGGTGACGGTGCCGTGCCGGTCTGCGAGAAGCCGACGGCGTCGTGCCCGGCGAGCTCGGCGGGATGGGTTGGCATGCCGTGTTCGGCAAGGTAGGCCGGCGACGCGACGACCACGGCGCGCATCGAGCCGACGCGCACCGCAGTCAGCCCCGAGTCCGGCAGGCGCGCGAGGCGCACCGCGACATCGAAGCCCTCGTCCATCAGGTTCACGACGCGGTCGACGAACACGCCGCGAATGCTCACTTGTGGGTGCTGCGCGAGGAAGTCCAGTGCGATCGGTGCGACGTGCAGCCGGCCGAACATCGCCGATGCGGTGATGGCGAGCGCGCCCTTGGGCGCCGCGTGGGCGCCGCCGGCGGACGCCTCGGCCTCCTCGAGGTCGGCCAGGATGCGCCGGCAATCGCCCAGGAAGCGCTCGCCGATCTCGGTGAGCCGCACGCTGCGGGTGCTGCGCTGCAGGAGCTGCACGCCCAGGCGCAACTCCAGCGCGGCGATGGCGCGGGTCACCGCTGGCGCCGAGAGGCCGAGGCGGCGCGCGGCCGATGCCAGGCCCTGCGCATCGGCGACGGTGACGAAGACTTTGAGCGAGTCGAGGTGATCCATCGCGGTATTGCACGGCCTGCAAGAGTCAAGTGTCGGCGGCGGTGATTCCGCCGGGGGTGCGTGGCGGATAGGCTCTCGGCATCCTCACCACTGGCCACCGCATCATGTCGCAAGCCGCGCGCACCCATTCTCCGTCGGGCCCGATCAAGCTCCATTGGAACCCGGTGTCCGGGCACGTGCACCGGGTCGAGCTGTTCTTGTCACTGCTCGGCCTGCCGTTCGAAAAGGTCGCGGTCGACTTCGGCAAAGCCGAGCACAAGAGCCCGGCCTTCCTCGCGCTGAACCCGTTCGGCCAGTTGCCGGTGATCGAGGACGGAGGCCTGGTGCTGGCCGACAGCAACGCGATCCTGACCTACCTCGCGCTGGCCTACGACGCCGACGGCCACTGGCTGCCGCGCGATCCGGTCGGTGCGGCGCGGGTGCAGCGCTGGCTCAGCGTCGCCGCCGGGCCGCTCGCCTACGGGCCTGCGGCGGCACGGGTGTGCGCGCTGTTCGGCCGCCCGATCGATCAAGCGCAGCGCGACGCGGCGGCGCGTCTGTTCAAGGTGATGGAGCAGCAGCTGTCGACGCAACCGTTTCTCGCCGCGGCGAATCCGACGATTGCCGACGTGGCCCTGTACAGCTACACGGCCCACGCACCCGAGGGCGGCGTGAGTCTCGCGCCTTACCCGAACCTGGGTGCCTGGCTCGCGCGCATCGAAGCCTTGCCGGGCTTCGTGGGCCTGATGCGCAGCCCCGTGCCCGAAGCCACCGCCTGAGGATGACGCGATGGACACCAACCGATCGATCTTCCACACCGGCGAGGTCGCGATGCAACGCGCCGAGGGCGTGGACGAGCGGCTGCGCGAGATCGGCCCACGCGCGATCCGCGACCACATGCCGGACCAGCACCGCGAGTTCTTCGAGCAACTGCCGATGCTGCTCGTGGGCAGTGTCGATGCCGGGCAGCGACCGTGGGCGTCGGTGCTTTGTGAGCTGCCGGGGTTCATCGTCGCGCCCGATTCGCAGCGCTTGCGCGTCGACGTGTTGCCCGCACCGGACGATCCGCTGAGCGAGCACCTTCGGCTCGGCGCGACGCTCGGATTGCTCGGCATCGAGCCCTCGACGCGGCGGCGCAACCGCATGAACGGCACGGTCGTCGCGATCGACGCGCTCGGCTTCGAGCTGCGTGTGGACCAGAGCTTCGGCAACTGCCCGAAGTACATCCAGGCCCGCGCTGCGCGCTGGGTCGAGGCGGGGCCCGCTGCGAACGAGCGTGGGCGCGAAGGGCGTCTGCTGTCATCGACGGCATCGGCGTTGATCGCGCAGGCCGACACGTTGTTCATCGCCAGCGCCGCGCCGGGGCAAGGTGCCGACGTGTCGCACCGCGGCGGAAAGGCGGGCTTCGTCCGGGTGCAACACGTCGGCGGCGCAACGGTGCTGACGGTGCCGGACTTTGCCGGCAACCTGTTCTTCAACACGCTGGGCAACATCACCGCGCATCCGCGCGCGGGTCTGCTGTTCATCGATCACGACAGCGGCGACACGCTGCAGCTCACCGGCCACGCGAGCATCATCGCCTCGGGCCCCGAGGTCGATGCCTTCGCGGGTGCAAAGCGTTTGTTGCGCGTCGAGATCGACGAGGGCCGCTGGGGTGCACGCCGGTTGCCGCTGCGCTGGTCGGCCGCGGAGCTCGCGCCCCAGCTCGCGGCGACCGGCCACTGGTAGCCGCCGCGCTACAGTGGCGCATGAAATCACTTCGTGCGCTGCCATGACGATTCGCGAGATCCTGAAGATGGGCGACCCGCGCCTGCTGCGCGTGGCGCAGCCGGTGAAGGCGTTCGGCACGCCGGAGCTCAACGCGCTGATCGACGACATGTTCGAGACGATGCACGCCGTGCACGGCGCCGGCCTGGCGGCACCGCAGATCGGCGTCGATCTGGCCCTGGTGATCTTCGGTTTCAGCACCAGCAACCAGCGCTACCCCGATGCGCCGCCCGTCCCCGAGACGGTGCTGATCAACCCACAGATCACGCCGCTGGACGATGCCGAGGAAGAGGGCTGGGAAGGGTGCCTCTCGGTGCCGGGGCTGCGCGGCGTCGTGCCACGCTTCGCGCGCATTCGCTACACCGGGTTCGACCCCAGCGGCGCGCGCATCGACCGCGAGGCCGAGGGTTTCCACGCGCGCGTGGTGCAGCACGAGTGCGATCATCTGATCGGCAAGCTCTACCCAATGCGGGTCCGTGATTTCACGCGTTTCGGGTACACCGAAGTGCTGTTCCCCGGACTGGACGCCGCGAGCGACGAGTGACCGACCCCACGCCGCCTGTGTAAACGAGCGTTTCTCCTACGCGTCGGGCGTCGTCCGGATGACTGTGCCGGGCGTTGAGCAACAGGAGACTCACACCATGAAATCGATCGCCCGTCTTTTCACCGCCGCGTTGCTCGTGCTGGGGCTCGGCGTGGCCAGTGCCCAGTCCGACCCGGCCGTCGATCCGCCGAGTCGCGCGGCACGCTTGTCTGAATTCAGCGGCCAGGTCTGGCTCTACAACGCCGACAGCGGCGAATGGGTCAGCGCGGTGCGCAACCGCCCGATCACCGCCGGCGATCGCCTGGCCACCGACCCGGGTGCGCACGCCGAGATGCAACTGGGCTCGACCACCGTGCGGCTCGATGGCGGCACCGAACTCGAAGTGTCGGCGCTCGATGACGAGCGGCTGGCATTGCAGCTGATCAACGGCAGCGCCTCCGCGCACATCGCCGACCTCTCGAACGCGGGCCTGTTCGACCTGAGCACCGACGAGGGCCGCTTTGTCGTGCAGCGCGCCGGCAGCTACCGCTTCGATCGCGACGGCGACGCGAGCCGCATCAGCGTCTACAGTGGGCTGGCGCGCTACGAGGGGCCGAACAGCGGCTTGCCGGTCACGGCCGGCCAGCGCGCCGAATTCTGGATCGACTCCGGCGGCGTTGCCCAGTACACCGTGTCGTCGCCGGTGAACGACGCCTTCAGCGCGTGGAACAGCGAGCGTGATCGCCGCGTCGTCACCAGTGTGTCGGCGCGCTACGTATCGCCCGAGATGACCGGTGCCGAAGAGCTCGATCGCTACGGCCGCTGGGAGCAGAACCCCGAGTACGGCGCGCTGTGGATCCCCGCTGCGGTCGCGGTCGACTGGGCGCCGTACCGCAATGGCCACTGGGCCTGGGTGCGACCCTGGGGCTGGACCTGGGTCGACGATGCGCCCTGGGGCTTCGCGCCGTTCCACTACG
>JBDTVC010000240.1:0-7418 GCA_040007475.1 Burkholderiales bacterium | reverse complement strand
TGTTCGGCGACTGGCATCTCGCGCTGGCCGCCTACAACTGGGGCGAAGGCAGCGTGCAGCGCGCGATCAACCGTAACCAGAAACTCGGCTTGCCCACCGACTACGCCAGCCTGAAGATGCCGAACGAGACGGCGTATTACGTGCCCAAGCTGCAGGCGGTGAAGAACATCGTCGCGCGCCCGGCCGACTTCGGCATCACGCTGCCCGAGCTGCGCAACCACCCGTATTTCCTGAGCGTGCCGATCGAACGCGACATGGACGTCGCGGTGGCCATCAAGCTCGCCAACCTGCCCTTGTCGGAATTCCAGACGCTGAACCCGCAGATGAACAGGCCGGTGATCCTCGCCGCGGGCACGCCGCAGCTGCTTCTGCCCTACGACAATGCGAACCAGTTCGTGCGCCAGCTGCCGCTGCACCGCGGCCCTCTGGCGACTTGGACAGCCTGGAGCGTGCCGAAGACGATGCGGCCGAACGACGCGGCGCGCCAGGTCGGCATGAGCGAGGAGCAGCTGCGCGAGATCAATCACATCCCGCCGCGCATGCTCGTGAAGGCCGGCTCGACGCTGCTGGTGCCGCGCGGCGAGTTGCGTCAGGCTGATGTGTCCGCGCAGGTCGCCGACAACGCGACGATGGCACTTGCCCCGGATGCGCCGCCGCCGCGCAAGGTTTCGCTGAAGGCCGGCCGCGCGGACAGCGTGGCGAGCGTGGCACGCCGCTACCGCGTCAACCCGCTGCTGGTCGCGCAATGGAACGGCGTCGGCAAGGCCGCGAGCTTCAAGCCCGGGCAAACGATCGTCGTGTATGTGGCTGGCAAGGCGCCGCGCACGAAGGTGGCTGCAGGCAAGCGCCGCACGCAGACCGCAGCCGCGCCACGCAAGAATGCGGGCAAGCGCGCGCAGGCGGGTGGCGGCAAGGTGCGCGTCGCGCACAACTGACGCCTCAGCGCCGGTCCGACAGCGCGTGGGCGATGGTGCCCAGGTCGACGTATTCCAGTTCGCTGCCGATCGGCACGCCGCGCGCGAGCCGCGTAACGCGCAGCCCGCGTGCGCGCAGCGCCTCGGTCAATACATGCGCGGTGGCTTCGCCCTCGGCGGTGAAATTGGTCGCGATGATGACTTCTTCGGTGTGCCCATCGCTCGCGCGTTCGAGCAACTGCTGCGCCCCGATGTCGGCGATGCCCACGCCGTCGAGCGGGCTGATGCGGCCCATCAGCACGAAGTAAAGCCCCCGGTAGCTGCCGGTGCGCTCGAGCGCCGCCTGGTCGGCGGGTGACTCGACGACACAGAGCTGCCGCACGTCGCGCGTGCCGTCGAGGCAGATCGCGCACACCGGCGCTTCGGTGAAGGTGTGGCAGCGCTCGCAGTGGCGGACGTTCGCGACCGCCGATTGCAGCGACATCGCGATCCGCTGCGCGCCTTCACGATCGTGCTGCAGCAGGTGAAAGGCCATGCGCTGCGCCGACTTGATGCCGACGCCGGGCAGGCGCCGCAGCGCGTCGATCAGCGCGTCGAGCGACGGCTCTGCCATGCCTCGGATCAGAACGGGAACTTCATGCCCGGGGGCATCGGCATCCCGGCCGTGAGCTTGCCCATCTTCTCCTGGCTCACCTCTTCGGCCCGGCGCACACCGTCGTTGAAGGCTGCGGCGACGAGGTCCTCGAGCATGTCCTTGTCGTCGGCGAGCAGGCTCGGGTCGATGGCGATGCGACGCACGTCGTGCTTGCACGTCATGGTCACCTTGACCAGACCGGCGCCGGACTGGCCTTCGACCTCGATGTTGGCGAGTTCGTCCTGCGCCTTCTTCAGGTTGTCCTGCATGGCTTGGGCCTGCTTCATCAGGCCGGCCAGTTGACCTTTCATCATCGCGATACTCCTTCGGGTTCAGTGGGGTTTGATCGAGCCCGGCACGATGCGTGCGGTCTTGTACTGCGCCATCAGCGCCCGTACCAGCGGGTCGTCGTGAATGATCTGTTCGGCATCGGCCTGGCGGCGCGCCCGCTCGGCGGCGTCGCGGCGGGCGGGCGAATCCTGCGCCGCGCCGGCCTGCACGTCCAGCCGCACGGCACGGTCGAACAGCGCGGCCAGCGCGGACTGCAGCTTCTCGACCGGCGCGCTCGCACGCAGCGTCTCGCGTTCGACACGCAGACTGCACACGATCGGCACAGCGAGTTCGTCCAGGGCGATGCACTCGGCCTGCATCGCGAGCTCGCGCGCGAACGCGCTGATGCTGTTCGCCTCGACCATCTCGCGCACGCGCGCTGCCCAGCGGTCGCCCAGCGGCGTCGGCACGAAGGCCACGCTCGCCGCCGACGCGGCGGGCGCCGCATACGCGGGTTCCGGTGCGGGTTCACGCGCCACCGGGGCGGGCTCCAGGACCTCGTCCTCGAACGGCGCGTCCATCCATGGCGGCGGCTCGGCGACCGGCACCGGCAGCGCCGGTGCCGGCGCGACCGCGGCGGCCACGGGCACGACGCGCGCCGGTGTCGGTGGGGTTGGTGTGGGCGTCCGCGCCACCGTCGTGGCCGGTGCGGCGGCGCGCGCCGTCGCACTGCCCTTCGGTCGGAACGCGAGCATGCGCAGCAACACCATCGTCAGGCCACTGTATTCGTCCGGCGCCAGGCCCAGCTCCGCGCGCCCGTGCAGCGCGATGCTGTAGGCGAGCTGGGTCTCGTCCGGTGCCAGCAACGCGGCCAGGTGCTCGGCTTGCGGTGTGTCCGGATCGTTCGCATCGAGCGCGTCGGGCACGGCCTGCGCGACGGCCATCTGCTGCAGCAGCGCGGCCAGTTCTTCGAGCGCGCCGCCGGCCGACAGGCCCAGCCCGCGAAGCGCGTCGGCCGCGGCGACGAGGCCGGCGCCATCGGACGCGGCCAGCGCCTCGATCATGCGCACGGCGTGCCCGCGGTCCACCGCGCCCAGCATCTGCCGCACTCCGGTCTCGGTGAGCGCACCGGCGCCGAACGCGATCGCCTGGTCGGTGAGCGACAGCGCGTCGCGCATCGAGCCGCGCGCAGCGCGCGCGAGCAGGCGCAGCGCGCCGGGCTCGGCCGCGATCTGCTCCTGCGCGAGCACGGTGACCAGGTGCTCCTGCACCGTCTGCGGCGCCATCGGCCGCAAATTGAACTGCAGGCAACGCGAGAGCACGGTGGGCGGCACCTTCTGCGGGTCGGTGGTCGCGAGCACGAACTTGAGGTACTCGGGCGGCTCCTCGAGTGTCTTGAGCATCGCGTTGAACGCGGTGGTCGAGAGCATGTGCACTTCGTCGATCATGTAGACCTTGAAGCGCCCGATCACCGGCTTGTAGACCGCCTGGTCGAGCAGCTGCGAGATCTCGTCGACGCCGCGGTTCGAGGCGGCGTCGAGCTCGACGTAATCGATGAAGCGGCCGCTGTCGATGTCGCGGCAGGCGCTGCACACGCCGCACGGGTGCGCGGTGATGCCGCCGCTGCCGTCGGCCCCGGTGCAGTTCAGCGACTTGGCCAGAATGCGCGAGATCGTCGTCTTGCCGACGCCGCGCGTGCCGGTGAACAGATACGCGTGGTGCAGGCGCTGCTGCGTCAGCGCGTTCGCGAGCGCCTGCACGACGTGCTCCTGCCCGACCAGCGCGTCGAAATTGGGCGGCCGGTACTTGCGGGCGAGGACGACATAGGACATGAACTCATTCTACGGGGCGCTGGCCGATAATCCCCGCTCCGCCCCCTGTGCTTCCCGTGCCCTCCGCGATGAACCCGACCCCCTCGAACGCCACGCTCAGCTACGAACAAGCCGGCGTCAACTACGACCTGATCGACCCGCTGAAGGTCACGGCCCAGCGTGCCGCCGCGGCCACGGCGGGGCATCTCGCGGCGCACGGTTTCAGCGAGGTCGCCGCGTCGCGCGGCGAGTCGGCCTACGTCGTCGATGTGGGGCCCTTCTACATTGCCAGCATCGTCGAGTGCCTGGGCTCCAAAGCCCTCGTCGCCGACGAAATGCACCGCCTCACCGGCAAGAGCTACTACGACAGCATCGCGCAGGACACGATCGCGATGGCGATCAACGACCTGATCACCGTCGGCGCCACGCCGCTGGTCGTGCAGGCGTATTGGGCCGCGGGCGGCTCGGAGTGGTTCGCCGACGCGCAGCGCTCGCAGGCGCTCGTCAGCGGGTGGAAGCGCGCCTGCGATGTCTGCAGCGTCGCGTGGGGCGGCGGCGAGACACCGGCGCTGGCCGGCATCGTCGAGAACGACCGCATCGACCTCGCCGCCTCATGCACCGGGCTGATCAATCCGAAGGAGCGCCTCTCGGTCGGCGACAAGCTCGCGCCGGGCGACGCGATCGTGCTGCTCGCCTCCAGCGGCATCCACGCCAACGGCCTGAGCCTGGCGCGCAAGCTGGTCGAGCGGCTGCCCGACGGCTACCTGACCGAGATCGCGCCCGGCCTGAGCTACGGCGACGCGCTGCTCGCACCGACGGTGCTCTATTCGCCGGTGACCGAGGCGCTCTACAAGGCGGGCATCACGCCGCACTACTGCGCAAACATCACCGGTCACGGCTGGCGCAAGCTGCTGCGACACCCGGCCGGGCACCGCTACCGCATCCACACCGTGCCCGAGGTGACGCCGGTGCTGAAGTTCATCCAGCAGCACGCGCAGCAGGACGACCGCGAGGCCTACAGCACGCTCAACATGGGCGCGGGCTTCGCGATCTTCGTGCGTGCCGAAGATGCGCAGCGCACGGTCGACGTGGCGATCGCGCAGGGCGTGCCCGCCTTGATCGCCGGGCATGTGGAAGCCGGCCCGAAGGAGCTGTTGATCGAGCCGCTGAACATCCGCTTCGGCACCGACGATCTGCAGCTGCGCTGAGGCGCCGATCGGCATGACGCCGCGCCGACTGATTGCTGCACTGGTCGCGCTCTGCTCGATCTGGCTGGCCGGCTGCGCAAGCGTGCTGCCGCAGGTCGAACGCGTGCCCTCGCATGCGCGGGTCGCCGGGCCCGACACGCCGCTGGTGGCGGCGGTGCGCGACGCGCGGTTGCCGGCCGAGGCCTCCGGCGTGTGGCCATTGCTGCAGGCGAATTTCGCGCTCGACGCGCGCCTCGCGCTGATCGCCAACGCGACCACCTCGCTCGACCTGCAGTACTACCTGATCGCTGACGACTCCACCGGCCGCAGCATCCTGCGCGCGCTGCGCGACGCCGCGCTGCGCGGCGTGCGCGTACGGCTGCTGGTCGACGACCTCTACACCAACGACCTCGATCACCTGCTGCTCGGCCTGGCCGTCACGCCGAACGCCGAAGTGCGCCTGTTCAACCCGTTCGTGACGGCGCGCGAGTCGTCGCTGCGCCGGCTGCTTGCCCTGGCCGGCGACTTCAAGCGGCTGAACCACCGCATGCACAACAAGCTGCTCGTCGCCGATGGCACGATGGGCGTCATCGGCGGTCGCAATCTGGCCGACGAGTACTTCTTCCGCGGCACGAGCGGCAACTTCATCGACTTCGACCTGCTCGTCGGTGGCGCCGTCATGCCCGAGCTCGGCCGCTGGTTCGACCTGTACTGGAACAGCACGCAGGTCTACCCCGTGCAGGAGATCACCCGCGCATCCGGCCGAATCGCGGAGTCGCCGGCGGAGATCCTCGAGCGCTTCGACCGCTCGACCCGCGCCGACACCCTCCCGCCACCGCCGGTCGGCGAGGACACCTTCGGCGCCCCGGCGTTGCACGATGCCCTGGCGCAGCACCGCGTGAAACTCATCACTGCAGACGCCATCGCGTTTGCCGACTCGCCCGACAAGATCGATCCGGCCAAGCACAGCATTGCTGTCGACGACACGCTGATGCACCGCTTTCTGCTGGGGCTCAGCGAGGCCCACACCGAGGTCGATCTGTTCTCGCCGTACTTCATCCCCGGCGACGAGGCACTCGCGCGCCTGCGTTCGCTGCGCGAACGCGGCGTCAAGCTGCGCATCGTGACGAACTCGCTCGCGGTCAGCGACGAGCCGCTGGTCAGCCTGCGCCTGGAGCGGCGCCAGCCCGAGTTGCTGAAGATGGGCGTGGACCTGTACGAGCTCAGTTCCGAGCGCCTCAAGCTCGACCGCACGCTGCGCGGCCTGCTCGGCACCTCGACCGGCCGGCTGCACGCCAAGCTCGGCCTGATCGACCGGCGCATCGTGATGGTCGGCTCGATGAACCTGGACCCGCGCTCCGCGCGCATCAACACCGAGATCGGGGTGCGCGTGGTCAGCCCGCAACTGGCCGAGATGGTGCTCGCCGGCTTCAAGGTCGCCGAGATGACCGGCGTCTACCAGGTCAAGCTGCAGCCCGACGGACGCGGCGTGCGCTGGGTGGCCGCCGACGGCGACACGACCGAGGAGGTCGACGTCGAGCCCGACACGACCTTCTGGCAGCGCGCACGCCTGATGCTGCTGGGCTTGTTCGTGCCCGAAAGCCAACTCTGATGGCGCACCGTTAGAATAGAACCCGACGGGCCTCCCCGCATGGAAGCGCGGCCAACCGGGTCAGGTCGGGAACGAAGCAGCCCCAACCGTTGCGACCAGTGCCGGGGTCAGGCTCGTCACCTTCTTCTCTTCACGCCGCTGCGTCGAGCAGCGCTCCCGCCATGCGATCGCTGGCGCGGAACACGGCCAGGTTGGCCAGGAAGAGATTCTTCGATTGCAGCAGGCCGACCATGTCGGTGGCCATCGCGTCGCCAGCGTCCGCCGCACGTGTCAGCGTGGTGCTCACGCCGCCCGCAGGCTCTTCCGCCTGCGTGACCTGCTCACGCCGAAAGCCCGGCGTGCCGAGGTTCGCGATGTTGTGCGCGCCGGCCTGCAGGCCGACCTGGGCGGCGTTCATGCCGGACAGCGAGATGGCGGACAGCGAGATCATGGCGCGCATCGTAGCCAGGCGTCGACGCCAGTGCACGGCCTGCGGCCCACCGGACGTCGACGAATTCACGCTTCGCGGTCGCCCGCGTCAGCTCGCCTGCTTGAACGCCATCACGGCCTGGTTGCGCAGCGTTCGCAGCAGCGACAGCTCCTTGTCGCCGAGCTCGATCCCGCCCGGCACCGCCTTGTCGGCATAGATCAGCGCAAACGGTGCGCCCTTCAGCAGCATCGGCAGGAGCAGGAATGCGGGCGCGTTGATGTGGTCGCGGTACCAGGCTGGCAAGCGACCTGCGATCTGCGCCACCGTGGCATCGGTGATCAGCGTGTCGGCTCCCTTCAGGCACACCGCGGTGAACAGGTCGCCGGCCGATTGCAGCGGCACCTTGAAACTGGCGGCGACCTTGTTCGCATCGTCGCCCAGGCCGAAGCGGCCGGTCAGCATCTGCGTCTTCGGATCGCGCAGGCAGAACACGATGCGGCGGAAGCCCAGCGCACGGAACATGGTCTCCAGGATCATGCGCAGCACGTCGTTGAGCTTGAAGTTCTCGACCATCGAATTCG
>JBDTVC010000239.1:0-7509 GCA_040007475.1 Burkholderiales bacterium | reverse complement strand
GCCTTGCGCAGTAAATTCATGACCATCGGTGGCGCAAAGTCATTGACACATTCCGCGCGCGCATCGTCGCGGTCCCGCTGATCCAGGGCCATTGGGGCTGGGCGGAACTTCGCCGATTGAGTCAGGCGGTTGCGGCCGAGGCCATCGAGGCTAGCAGCGAGATTGTCTTTGCTGCAGAGGGGCCGCTTGCCCCGCGCTTGTGCTCAACCCAGGTCAGCATGGTGCCCATCCTCTGCACGACACGTAGTGGGTAGACGACGGATAGACATGCGTTCCGCGTGCCCGCGGATGCCGCCTCTTGCGACATGCTTGGTCCCGCGAACATCGATGAGAGTTTCACACCAACAAGGAATCAGAAAGATGAACTTCTACACCACGACTGCAACCTGGCTGCAATCGGCAGTCTTCGTAGCCTTAGCCGTTGCTACGACGGTGCCCCTTGCTCAAGAAATTACGGCCTTTCAACCCAATGGTATGGAACAACTGGAGTTTCAAACCATCAGCTGTACCGGCTTCATCAACACTCCGTCCCACAAGTGTGTGCCCATCACGCTGCGTGGCTATCTGGCCCGTGCCAAGGATCAGCGCGCACTGGTCGTCATTAGTCACGGCAGTCAGGGTCTGGACCAACGGCACAGTGACTACGCCCGGCATCTGGCCGCGCAAGGCATCAACGGCTTGGTGCTTGACCACTGGGCTGCGCGCGGACTCACCGACGTATTTCACGACTACAACGCGGGTCGTGACCGAGGCGGTGACGTACCCAACATGACGGTAGACACGCTGATGGTGCTGGCGGCCCTAAAGGAAACACCCGACTGGTCTGACACCAAGTTTGGCTTCATGGGCGAGAGCATGGGAGGTGGAGCAGCGATAGGTTTGACGCGCCCATATCTACGCAAGTTGGCTACGACCACTATCGGGCATCAACCGCCGTTGCTCCAAGCCATCGTCAGCCTCTACCCTGGATGCTTCGACAAGATTTCCGTTGAACGGTTTATGCCGATGCCCCTGCTGTTCGTGCTGGCAGAGAAGGACGACAACACACCGGCCCAGCTGTGTGAACAGTACAGCGATTGGATGAACAGCCGAGGCGGGACCACCGAGTGGCGGGTGTTGCCTGGTCAGTACCACGACTTCGATGCGCCGTTCCGTTCGCACGTCAGTCACACCGCTGAGAACCCAAGCAAGTGCGCCAACTACGCTGACGACAGTGGGTTCACGCTGGACGCGACGGGCAAGAAGTTCCCGAGAACGGCAGAAGGCTACAAGGCAATGCACACCGCCTGCGTGAAATTGTCGTGGTTCGGGGTCACCGGCGGCAACAAGGGTGACCCCCACACCGGCTACGATGTGTGGACCACCTACTTTCTAGAGCACCTAAAGTGAATCGCAGCCGTGTGCCCCGGCGCCTTTCTGCTCGTGTTCGGCTTGGCTGAGTTCGACGTTGACGCTACCGTGTCCTAAGCGCCCGCTCAAGGCGCCTCTTGTCTTTCGCCGAGACCTTGCCCCCTACGACGACGGTGCCCGTGTTGTAAACGATGACAACGCCCCCGCCGAGTAGCCAGTACTGGTTGCCCGTGCCGTTCGAGAGCGCGGTGATGCGGAAGACTTCGTAGCCTGCCTTTTCGATACGCCGCTTGATGACCTGGTGGTCAAACTCGACGTGCTTGTGGTCCGCTGAGTCGCGAGCAATACGGGGTTGCTTGGTCAGCAGCGAAGAGGCTGAAGCAAATTTCGTAGTCATGCGAAATTCCTTTGCGGTGCGAGCGGTCGTTGCCGACTACGGCCATGATCAGGCGCGCTCGGGTCTCGCGCTGCCGCCAGAGGCCGAAGCCAAAGGCCTTGTTCCAAGTGGGCGACGGAGCGCCATTCAGTGATGTTCATTCAGGTCCTTTTGTAGGTTTTGGGCACACGCGGCGCACGCTTCCGCGAGCGCGACGTATCGCTGCTGACGATCTTCGTTTGCACGGTTAGATTCCGGGAGGGTGGCGGCCGCTCCTGAATCAGGGGGTCACTGGCTTGCCGGTGCACCTTTGAAGGCGTGCCGGAGCCGATCAATCCTTCGTGGCTTGCCGTACTGCTTGTCGAATCCAGGCAGGCGCTTGATCTCATCCGGTACGTCTGTGACCCAGCGGTTCGCGGGGTTCAGCAGCACCGCGTCGGCGTGGCCTTGCGTGGGCGGCGCACGAAGGTCCAGACCGAACTCAGCGGCTTGCGCCAGCAGACGGCGCGCGCTGGAAGGGGCGTATGTCGAGTCGAGTGCCACCCCTGCTCGGACGAGCGCCACGGCGCGTTGCAGCTGCATCGGCATCTTGGGGTCATCCACGCCGGGGATTGCTTCGAGCGGGCGCAGCGACATGAACTCGAAGTCGACGAAGACCTCGCTGAACACCCGATCCGCCGTGCCGTGTTTCCAGCGATCCACCGTAGCGATGTTGAACTTGCGCAAGGCCGCCGGCGTGAGCCGAATCTCCACCCGCAGGAAGCCGTCAACCGCCGCCAGAATCTCCTGTGCGTGCGGGTTGCGGCTGGCCCGCATTTCCTTACTCTTCACGTAGAACGTGACTGAATACAGGCGGCGATTTGTGGTCGTGGTGTAGGTCTCGCCCGCCTTTTGCACGAGACCGAGAAGGCCGTGCGCAGAGCAACTCGCTTGAATCTGATCCACGGCCCGAGATGCCTCTTCCTCGCTCTCGAACCTCATGTGCCGGGTGAGCGATACGCTGTCCAGCTGGATATCCACGCGTTCGGGCGTTTCCCAGGGTTGGTCCAGTGTCCCCTTTACGTAATTCTTGGCGATCTTCAGCAGGCGCTTGAGAGCGCGCGGCAGATGGGTGTATCCCGCCGCGTTGTGCCCGAAGACGACTTTGCCGATGCAGCACTTCAGCCAGAGCTCTTTGCGATTGAAGGTTCGGAGGAACAGTTGTCCGGCCCCATGGAGACCCGGCACGGGCAGTCGGTTATGACCATCGAAACCAATGACTCCATCGACGTCGATCACCTGCTGCCGAGTCGATGGAAGGGTGCCCTTGTACGGGATACGGAAAGTAGCTTCGTCGATGAATGTGGCGGTTGGCTTGGTGTTGCTCGTAGTGGTCAAAGATGCACGTGTTACAGAGCTCTGCGCGTGCTTCTCGTGCCGATTCGTTTTGGGCTTCCGCGTGTCTCGCGCGCTCATTTCGACGCCTCCGCATTTGCAGCTGCGGATTTGCTGTTCGGCAAGAGAAATGCATCCACGTTTCCGGTGCGGACCCAGGTGAAATAGCCGATCTCATCGAGCAAGACGCGGCGGCCCTTCCGAATGATGGCCGGCGCCAGGCCGTTTCCTGGTATCAGCCCCTTGCTTGACACACGCTGTGCTGCCGCAAAAACGTGGGCGCGGACCGCACCAGTGGTAAGGCACGGGTAGTTCTCGACCAGCTGGGCGATGCTCACCAGAGGCCGGCGAACATCTTGATCGCCGACGAAGGATTGGCTGGCCTCTTCGCGAGGGGACAATTGACTATGGGTAGAAGGCATGACGGGCTCACTGAGTGTTCGGGAAGATTCCCGAGCTCAGGTTCAGGCCCGCTCGATCATCTCAACCCGGTTGCGACTCGTCTTTGGTGATCGCTTTCTTGAGGATGTAGACGGTGTTGTTGAAGGCACCGCGCGTGCAGGAAAACGGATTGCCGTGAATAACGAAGTCATAGGTCGCGCCTCTACTCGTGCCTGCGTTCACGAGGCGCAGATTGAACCGCTCGATCGTTGTAGTTGGTCCTTGGTTGCCGACCTGAATATTCGGTATGCTCGACAGAGCGTCTTGAACATTCATTGCCGAAAGCTCTTTTCCGGCCGCGCGCATTGATAGCATCAATGGCCTTAGGGCGCCGCGTAGATCGCTAGCGAGGACGCGTGGTCGTTTCTGAGCCTGAACCTGCTTGGACGCGGTTGAAACAGGTGTAGCGGCCGGGCCAGTCTTGTCGCGCAGTGCGGCTTGGCTCTGCCTTTCCAGGTCGCTACCCAGCCCTCCAGCGACTCCGAGTTCTCGGGCCGATCCCGCACGTGCGACTGCGTTCTTTATCGCGGCGGCCATGCCCTTTGGCGTTCGGCCGATTGACATGAAATCCAGCGGGAACGTGCTCGACAAGTCGTCCACCGCGAATCCGGGTGGGGACGCGACATGGCATAGGGCATAAGTCGCGCGAATGACGGGCCACGAGTCTTTCGCCCCCATCAATTCGAGAATTGATCGCGCTCGGCGAATTTCGCCTTTGACCGCGCCCAGTTCTTCACGCAGGCAGGAAAAGAGCTTCTCGCTACTGGTGCGGACCGAGCCACGCGGGGCGTCGTCGGCGTGAGCCTTGAAGACTGACGCCATGCGATGAATCGCCCGAATCAGCAGCGACCTTGCCACGGCCATTTGAAGCGCGTGATGCGTCAGCTTCCGGATGCGCGCCTGATAGCTGGTTAGCCCGGACAAAGCGCGCAGGCGGTCGTACCTACCGAGAGGCAGCGCGGACTGAGTGTCCTCGAACAGTCCATCTGTATCCGTCTCACTTACGTGTCCCCAAGCCGAGATCAGCGCGATGTCGAAATCGCTCGCACTGACGCCCATGTTCTTGCGAGGAGCGTTTCGGCTGCTCGATAGGTAGTGAAGAGTGCATTCGGCGGCGACCAGGGCGAAGACTGCAAGCCGAAGCGTTCCTCGTTGCGAGATCAGAGCAGAGGACGGCGAAGTTTCTGCGGAGCGGTAGGCGAGTGCCAATTCAGGTGATGCAGAAATCACCGCGAGCGCGGCTATAGCGCACGGGGTGTCTCGGCGAGCCTTTAGAAACCCATCGCGGCTTCTGCTAGAGCGCAGAGCCCGCATGACCCTAGGGTTGCTGGCGGTCTCGGACGTGCTACTGACGTACATCTTGTTCTCCTTCGCCGAACACCTGAGCATTCATGCGCGCGACGACGGACGCCGTATGCGACTCCGAGAGGTGCGCGTAACGCTTCACCATTGCGAGCGTCTTGTGCCCGAGCACGGCCGCGATCTCGGATGCTGTCGCGCCGTTCATGGCGAGGTAGCTCGCTGCCGAATGACGCAGATCGTGGAAGCGGAAATCTTTGAGCTCGGCATGCGCGACCGCCTCTTCCCACGGTCGCCGGATGTCCATCGGCTTCTCCACCTCGTCCTTGGTCTTAGGTTTCATGCGAATGCTGGGGAACAACAGCCCGTGGGTCTTGCCTTCCTTGTGAGCCAGCGTGCGTACTGCCGCGAGCGCAGCGCCGGCGATTGGCACGCCACGGCGGTCACCATTCTTCGTCTCCAGAAGCTGGGCGTGGCCGATCGCGAGTGAGTCGCGCACATCGACCAGCTCCCAGCGCAGGCGCATGATTTCGCCGAGGCGCATCCCTGTGGACAGCGCGATCACCACGATGGTGTGTAGGTACGGGTGACCGAGTTCTGTGCACGCGGTCAGCAGGCTGGTGCGCTCGGCGGCGCTCAGAAATCGAACGCGGCCGCGACTCGCGATAGGCTTGGAAATCTTCGCCATCGGCGAACTCTCGATCCAGCCCCAGTCGCGCTCCGCGACCTTCAGGACTGCCGACATGGAGGCCATGATGCGCAGCACCGTTGCAGGTGCACGCTTCTTCTTTCGGACGGTCTTGCCCTTCGACAGCTTGTCGCGGGCCGCAGAAAGAACGGAGGGCGTCAGTTCGGAGAGCAGATGGGCGCCGACTTCGGACTTCCACCAACCGAGATGGCTGATGAGGTCACGACGCTGCTTCGGGCGATTCGGGAGCACATCGGTGATGAAGCGGTCGATCATCTCCGCCGCGGTGTGACGCTGTGCCTCGAACACATTGAAGTAGCGGCGCTGCCGAATGGCCGCTTCGGTCTGATCGGCCCAACGCTTGGCATCGGTTTTGCGCTCGAACGATGCGGTCTGATGAGGGTGGCCCTTGACGCGGACCTGAACGTGATAGGAGAGCGAGCCGTCTGATCGGCGCTTTGAACGAAGTGAAGCCATAAGTACCTCAAAAGCAGGTGGCACAAACCATCGCCCTTGCGGGTGATGGCGCGTTTCGCTGATCTCTTGAGCTACTCGTGGTCGGCTTTCGTCGACCCTTTCAATCAACTAGCAAGTCGGGCTACTCGTGGCTCGATATTGCTGAGCCCTTTCAACCGATGTGCCAAACGTGTGTTCGACACAGCCTTTTTGCCAAGACGACGCCACCGTTTTCTGGTGACTGCTGGCCGTAAACTCGTTGCAGAACAACAAGTTATCGAGTGGTGGAGAGGAGGAGGATCGAACTCCCGACCTTCGCATTGCGAACGCGACGCTCTCCCAGCTGAGCTACCCCCCCACGCGACAAGCATGAGTCTAGCAAATCGCCGGCGTGCGCAGCGGCCCTGGTGTCGCGGGCGTTGGCGGAGTACAAATCAGGTCCCGCTCGACCGCGCGGAGCCCGCATGACAGACACCTCCCCCGACTGGCTGGACGCGCAGTACAACAACCGCGCTCGCATCCCGGATCACCCGCGCATCTTCCAGCGCTGGAGCGATGCGTCCGCGCTGGCGCGCGAGCGCTCGCTCTGCCACATCGACGTCGCCTACGGCCCCGGCCCCGGCGAGACGCTGGACGTGTTCACCACCCCGCGGCGCGGTGCGCCGGTGCTGGTGTTCATCCATGGTGGCTATTGGCGCTCGCTGGACAAGCGCGACCATTCCTTCATCGCACCCGCCTTCACGCAGGCCGGTGCGATGGTCGTGGTGCCCAACTACGCGTTGTGCCCGACGGTGACGGTCGAGCACATCACGCTGCAGATGGTGCGTGCGCTGGCCTGGGTCTACCGGCACGCCGCGGTGTATGGCGGTCATGCGTCGCGCATCGTCGTTGCCGGGCACTCGGCGGGCGGGCATCTCGCGGCGATGTTGCTGAGCTGCCGGTGGGGCGAGGTCGGGCCGGACCTGCCCGCGGGGCTGGTACGCTCGGCGCTGTCGATCTCGGGGTTGTTCGATCTCGAGTCTGTGCGCCGCACGCCGTTCCTGCAGGCCGATCTGCGGCTCACGCCGGAGTCGGCGCGGCGGCTCAGCCCGGCGGGCTTTCCGGCGCCGGCCGGTCCGCTGGTCGCGGTCGTCGGTGGCGACGAGAGCGAGGAGTTCGTGCGCCAGAACCGCCTGATCCGCGACGCGTGGGGCGCGCGCGCGGTGCCGGTGTGCGCCGAGATCGCAGGCGCGAACCACCTCGACGTGCTGCACGAACTCGTCGATCCGCAGGCGCAGTTGCATCGATGGGCGCTCGACCTGATCGAGGCCGACGCGCAGTGACCATCGCCATCGGCGGCGGAATAGCCAGATTCAATGCACTGCATTGCCGCTTGTTATTGCCGATCGCGTGTCAGTGGGTTAGCGTGCGTCGTGCCGCCCGTTGAAGCAGCGCGCTTCGGTGGCCGTCGCAGTTCACTTCACAGGAGACCGACATGGGCTTGAAAGGATCGAAGACCGAGCAGAACCTGAAGGACGCCTTCGCG
>JBDTVC010000238.1:0-7556 GCA_040007475.1 Burkholderiales bacterium | reverse complement strand
CCTTCACGAGGTCGCGGTCGGCGCCCTGCATCAGGCCGTCGAGCATCTCGACCACATCGAGGCGTGCGCCCAGCGTCGAGTAGACCGTGCCCATCTCCAGGCCGATGATGCCGCCGCCGATGACCAGCATGCGCTTGGGGTTCTGCCGCAGTTCGAGTGCGCCGGTGCTGGTGACGACGCGCGCATCGTCCTTCGGCAGGAACGGCAGCTTCACGGCCTCGGAGCCGGCCGCGATGATGGCCTGCTTGAAGCGGATCGTCTGCTTGCCGCCCTTGGTCAATTCCACGCCGATGTTGAACGGGTCAAGGAACGCGGCCACGCCCTGCACCACCGTGACCTTGCGCATCTTCGCCATCGCAGCGAGGCCGCCGGTCAGCTTGCCGACGACCTTCTCCTTGTGCGTCTTGAGCTTCGCGAGGTCGACGGTCGGCGGCGTGAACGTCACGCCCAGCGCTTCGAAGTGCTTAACTTCATCCATCACCGAGGCCACGTGCAGCAGTGCCTTCGACGGGATGCAGCCGACGTTCAGGCACACGCCGCCCAGCGTCGCGTAGCGTTCGACCAGCACGACCTTCATGCCCAGATCAGCCGCGCGGAATGCGGCCGAGTAGCCGCCCGGCCCGGCGCCCAGCACCACGAGGTCGCACTCGACATCGGCGCCGCCGGCGTAGCTGGCGGCCACCGGTGCAGGGGCTGCAGCCGCAGGTGCCGGCGCCGCCGCGGTCGGCGCCGCCGCGGTCGGCGCCGCCGCGGTCGGTGCCGCCGCGGGCGCAGGCGGAGCAGCGGCAGCACCTGCCGCCTCCAGCGACAGGATCACCGAGCCTTCGTTGACCACGTCGCCCACCTTGACCGCCACGCTCTTCACCACGCCGGCCTGTGACGACGGGATCTCCATCGAGGCCTTGTCGCTCTCGACCGTGATCAGGCTCTGCTCGGCCTTGACCGAATCGCCCGGCTTGACGAGCAGCTCGATCACCGTCACGTCCTTGAAGTCGCCGATGTCCGGCACCTTGATGTCGATGAGGGCCATGCTCAGCCTTTCAATTTGATGGTGTGGGCGTTGATCGGCCCACTGGAGTTCTTGTCGAATTCGCAGCCGGCACGCACGCCGAGTTCGGCCAGTTCGCGCGCGCTCTTCGCCTTGTCGTACGACGCGTACATCGCGCCGAGTGCGAACGCGCGACCGGTGCCGATGCCCCAGAAGCGGTCGAACTCGAACACCTCGCGGTACGAGTACACGCCGAAGATGCCGGCATGGTTCGCGATGAGCGCGGTGAACTGCGAGCTCTCGTACGGGTCGGAGTCTTCTTCCTTCGTGTTCAGGAAGAAGGTCTCCTTCAGCTTCGGGTGCAACTTCAGGAAAGTCTCGAACACCTCGTCGCGCGAATGCAGCTTGAGCTCACCAGGTGGCAGGGCTTCGAGCGCGCGCCGCAAGACGGGGAAGTGCGCCGTCGTGCCGGCCATGCCGATCCACGAATCGCCGACCTTGAACAGCTTCATGTTGGCTTCGTAGCCATGCGCCAGCCGCGTGTCCCCGAAGGTGACCAGCGTGTCGGCAGCGATGGCCACGGTGCCGCCTTTGCGGACCACCACGACGGTCGTCATCGGGCCTCCTTCGGGGCGAGCGCCGGGCCGCTCCCAAGCCGGCCCGCATCCCCTCGGGGGATCGGCCGACGTACTCGTCGGACAAGGGGCGCCATGACTAAAGCAGCACGCGGCGGAAGTCGGCGAGCACCTGCCCCAGGTACGCGTTGAAGCGCGCCGCCGAGGCGCCGTCGATCACGCGGTGGTCGTAGGACAGCGACAGCGGCAAGGTCAGCCGCGGCACGAACTGCTTGCCGTCCCACACCGGCTTCATCGCGCTCTTGGACAGGCCGAGGATCGCGACCTCGGGCGCGTTGATGATGGGCGTGAAGTGCGTGCCGCCAATGCCGCCGAGCGAGCTGATCGAGAAGCAGCCGCCGGTCATGTCGGCCGGCCCCATCTTGCCGTCGCGCGCCTTCTTTGCGAGCTCGCCCATCTCGGTGCTGATCTGGATGATGCCCTTCTTGTCTGCGTCCTTCAGCACCGGCACGACCAGTCCGTTCGGCGTGTCGGCCGCGAAGCCGATGTGGAAGTACTGCTTGTAGACGAGCTGGTCGCCGTCGAGGCTGGTGTTGAACTCGGGGAATTTCTTCAGTGCCGCGACCACGGCCTTGATCACGAACGCGAGCATCGTGACCTTGACACCCGACTTCTCGTTCTCCTTGTTCGTGGCGACGCGGAAGGCCTCGAGCTCGGTGATGTCGGCATCGTCGTTGTTCGTGACGTGCGGGATCATCACCCAGTTGCGGTGCAGGTTCGCGCCGCTGAGCTTCTTGATGCGCGAGAGGTCCTTGCGCTCGACCGTGCCGAACTTGGTGAAGTCGACGTTCGGCCACGGCAGCAGGCCCGGGATGCCGCCACCGGTCGCGGCAGCAGCGGCCGGTGCCTTGGACTTCTGGGCCCGGGTCTGCACATTGCCGGCCATCACGCCCTTGACGAAGCCTTGCACATCCTCCTGCGTGATACGGGCTTTGGGACCCGAGCCCTTGACTTCGTCGAGCGGCACACCGAGCTCGCGCGCGAGCTTGCGGATCGACGGCGACGCGTGCGGCAGCGTGCCCTTGGCCGCGGTCGGCTCGTGGGCCGGCAACGCAGCGGTTGGCACGGCCTTTTCCGTGACGTGCGCCGGTGTGGCCGCAGCGGCCGGCGCAGCCGCGGCGGGCGCTGGTGCGGGGGCGGCGCCTGCGGCGGCCTGCACCACCGCGACCAGCGTGCCCTTGGACACCTTGTCGCCCACCTTGACCTTCACGTCCTTCACGACGCCTGCATGCGACGACGGGATCTCCATCGACGCCTTGTCGCTCTCGACCGTGATCAGGCTCTGCTCGACCTTGATCGAATCGCCCGCCTTGACCATCACCTCGATCACGGTGACCTCATCGAAGTCGCCGATGTCGGGCACGACGACGTCGACCGGGCCGCCGCTCGCCGCAGGCGCTGTCGCGACCGGTGCGGGCGCAGCGACCGGTGCAGGCGCAGCAGCCGGAGCAGGCGCGGCAGCAGACGCCACCGCAGGCGCCGCTGCTGCCGCTGCAGCGTCGGCTTCCAGCACCAGCAACAGCGAGCCTTCCTTCACCTTGTCGCCGAGCTTGATCTTCAGCTCCTTGACCACGCCGGCCTGCGACGACGGGATCTCCATCGAGGCCTTGTCACTCTCGACCGTGATCAGCGATTGCTCGGCCTTCACCGTGTCGCCGACCTTCACGAGCAGCTCGATGACCTCTACTTCCGCGAAGTCACCGATGTCCGGGACCTTGACTTCAACCATTGCCATTTTTGTTGTCTCCGTCCGGCACGCTCAGGCGTACAGCGGGTTGATCTTGTCGGCGTTGATGCCGTACTTCTTGATCGCCTCGGCCACCTTGGCCATCGGCACCGTGCCTTCATCGGCGAGCGCCTTCAACGCGGCGACGACGATGTAGTGGCGGTTGATCTCGAAGTGCTCGCGCAGCTTGCTGCGGAAGTCGCTGCGGCCGAAGCCGTCGGTGCCCAGCACGCGGTAGACGCGGCCCTTCGGGATGAAGGCGCGGATCTGCTCGGCGTAGTTCTTCATGTAGTCGGTCGACGCGATCACCGGGCCCGCAAACTTCTCGAGCTGCTGCGCGACGAACGGCACGCGCGCCTTCTTCTCGAGCGGGTGCAGCAGGTTGAAGCGGTCGCAGTCCTGCCCGTCGCGCGCGAGTTCGTTGAAGCTCGGGCAACTCCAGACGTTCGCGCCGATGCCCCAGTCCTTCTCGAGCAGCTCTTTCGCGGCCTGCGATTCGCGCAGGATCGTGCCGCTGCCGAGCAGGTTCACGCGCGAGGTCTTCTTCGCGCCCTCTTCCAGCAGGTACATGCCCTTGATGATCTGCTCTTCGGTGCCGGGCTTGAGGCCAGGCTGCGCGTAGTTCTCGTTCAGCAGCGTCAGGTAGAAGTAGACGTTCTCCTGCTTCTCGACCATGCGCTTCAGGCCGTGGTGCAGGATCACGCCCACCTCGTGCGCGAAGGTCGGGTCGTAGCTGACGCAGTTCGGGATCGTGCTCGCCAGGATGTGGCTGTGGCCGTCTTCATGCTGCAGGCCTTCGCCATTGAGCGTGGTGCGCCCCGAGGTGCCGCCGAGCAGGAAGCCGCGCGCCTGCATATCGCCGGCGGCCCACGCGAGGTCGCCGATGCGCTGGAAGCCGAACATCGAGTAGTACACGTAGAACGGCACCATGATTCGGTTGTTCGTCGAGTACGACGTCGCCGCGGCGATCCAGCTGCTCATGCCGCCGGGCTCGTTGATGCCCTCCTGCAGGACCTGGCCGGCCTTGTCCTCGCGGTAGTACATCACCTGGTCCTTGTCGACCGGCGTGTAGTTCTGCCCCGCGGGGTTGTAGATGCCGATCTGGCGGAACAGGCCTTCCATGCCAAAGGTGCGCGCCTCGTCGACGAGGATGGGCACGGCACGCGGGCCGAGATCCTTGTCGCGCAGCAGCTGCGTCAGGAAGCGCACGAAAGCCTGCGTGGTACTGATCTCGCGGCCCTCGGCCGTCGCTTCGAGCACGGCCTTGAAGGTGTCGATCGGCGGCACCGCGAGCTTCTCGTCGGCCTTGGTGCGGCGATGCGGCAGGTAGCCGCCGAGCGCCTTGCGGCGTTCGTGCAGGTACTTCATCTCCGGCAGGTCATCGTCCGGCTTCAGGAACGGGATGTCGTGCAGCTTGTCGTCGGCGATCGGGATGTCGAAACGGTCGCGGAAGGCGCGCACATCCTCGTCGATCAGCTTCTTGGTCTGGTGCGCGGTGTTCTTGCCCTCGCCGCTCTTGCCCATGCCGAAGCCCTTCACCGTCTTGATCAAGAGCACGGTCGGCTGATCCTTGTGGTTCACGGCCTTGTGGAACGCGGCGTAGACCTTCTGCGGATCATGGCCGCCGCGGTTCAGGCGCCAGATGTCGTCGTCGCTCATCTTCGCGACCATCTCGAGCAGCTTCGGGTGCTTGCCGAAGAAGTTCTTGCGCACGAACGCACCGTCGTTGGCCTTCATCGCCTGGTAGTCGCCGTCGACGGTGTCCATCATCACCTTGCGCAGGATCTCGTCCTTGTCGCGCGCGAGCAGCGGGTCCCAGTAGCTGCCCCAGATCAGCTTGATGACGTTCCAGCCGGAGCCGCGGAACTCGCCTTCGAGTTCCTGGATGATCTTGCCGTTGCCGCGAACCGGGCCGTCGAGCCGCTGCAGGTTGCAGTTGATGACGAAGATCAGGTTGTCGAGCTTCTCGCGTGCCGCGAGGCCGATCGCGCCGAGCGATTCGGGTTCGTCCATTTCGCCGTCGCCGCAGAACACCCAGACCTTGCGGTTGCTGGTGTCGGCAATGCCGCGGGCGTGCAGGTACTTGAGGAAGCGCGCCTGGTAGATCGCCATCAGCGGCCCGAGGCCCATCGACACGGTCGGGAACTGCCAGAACTCGGGCATCAGTTTCGGGTGCGGGTAGCTCGAGATGCCCTTGCCGTCGACCTCTTGCCGGAAGTTGAGCAATTGCTCCTCGGTCAGCCGTCCCTCCATGAAGGCGCGGGCGTAGACACCTGGCGCCGAGTGACCCTGGATGTAGAGCAGGTCACCGCCGTGACCTTCGCTCTCGGCGTGCCAGAAGTGGTTGAAGCCGGTGCCGAACATCGTCGCCAGCGAGGCGAAGCTCGAGATGTGACCGCCGAGATCGCCGCCGTCGGGCGGATGGAGGCGATTGGCCTTGACGACCATCGCCATCGCGTTCCAGCGCATGTAGGCGCGCAGGCGCTCCTCGATCTCGATGTTGCCCGGCGTGCGCTCTTCCTGATCCGTCGGGATCGTGTTCACGTAGGCCGTGGTGGCCGAGAACGGCACGTCGATGCCGGCCTGGCGAGCATGGTCGATCAGCGTTTCGAGCAGGAAGTGCGCGCGCTCGCCGCCCTCGGCCCCGATCACGGCCGACAAGGCGTCTAGCCACTCGCGGGTTTCCTGCGAATCGGCATCGTTGGCCGCGGCGCCGAGGAACGAATCAGGCTGTGCTGACATGCTTGTCTCCAGTGTTGAATGGGTGGGCCGGGCGCGAGTGTCGCACAAGTCTCGGCTGATTCCAAATTGTGCGACAACGTTTCATAATGTGATTTTCACCAGGAAGAATGAACCTTCTCACACTCGTCGTCACCCTGTGTGAGCGGGGTCTGCGCCCGCACCCTTGATAATCCGCCGATGCAAGCTGCCCACGACGCCGCGGCGGCCCCTCGCCCCTCCCGCACCTGGCCCGAACGACTCTTCGGCCGCTGGTGGCGGCGCCAGTCCGCCGCCCGCCAGGATCGCTTCGCCACACTCGGTCCGCTGGTCTCGGTGATGCTCTTCCTCGCGGCCATCATCTTGGCGTTTTGGTACTTGCGCAATGAGGAATTCGAGCGGGAACAGGAATCCGTCAAGCGCGACAGCGAGGTCGCGCAGCAGCAGATCCGGCTTCGCCTGATCGAGAACCAGGAGCAGCTCGTGCGCATCGCGCGCGAGATCGTCACGCGCACGATCGACCGCGAGCAGTTCCTGCAGCAGGCCGCCGGCTTCACGCGCGAGCGACCCGAGATCACCAACCTGGCGTGGGTCAACGCCGCCCGCGCGCCGCGTGCGAGCTACTCCGCCACGAGCTTCCCGGCCGAGGCCGGCATGACGAGCGACGACACGCCGGCATCGTTGCCCGCCGAGGGCAAGGACACCGCCGCCGAGGGCGCGTTCAACGCCGCGCGGACTCAGCGTGTGCCCGTGTATTCGCGGCCGTTCGACGATGCGTTCGGCAACCCTGTGCTGCAGGTGCAGGTGCCGCTGCTGGAGCGCAACGCCTTCGCCGGCGTGCTGATCGCCGAGTACTCGATCGAAGGACTGATGCGCCGCCACGTGCCCAAGGAGGTGTCGGCGCGCCATGCGATCACGCTGCTCGATGCGAGCGACCGCGTGCTCGCCAGCACCGTCGCGGCGATGCCGGGCACCAAGGCCGCACGGCCGTCGATCGTCTACCAGGTGCCCGTCACGCCGGCCGGCCACGGCCTGTTTCTGCGCGGCCAGGGCTACCGCACCTCCATCGGCCTGATCGGCAACACGCTGTTCTGGATGGTCGCAGCGCTGTCGGTGCTGACGGTGTGGATGCTGCTCGGCACCTGGCGCCACATGCGTCGCCGCCTGCAGATGCAGAGCGCGCTGGTGACGGAAACGAACTTCCGCCGCGCGATGGAAAACTCCATGCTCACCGGCATGCGCGCGATGGACATGGTCGGCCGCATCACCTATGTCAACCCGGCCTTCAGCGCGATGACCGGCTTCTCGGAAACCGAGCTCGTTGGCCGCACCCCGCCGCTGCCGTACTGGCCGCCTGACCGCCTCGAAGAGAACGGCCGGCTGCTGCAGCAGGAACTGCAGGGCCGCAGCCCGGCCGGCGGCATCGAGGTGCGCGTGATGCGCAAGGACGGCTCGCTGTTCGACTCGCGCATGTACGTCTCGCCGCTGA
>JBDTVC010000237.1:0-7557 GCA_040007475.1 Burkholderiales bacterium | reverse complement strand
TCACGCGCGGCAGCACGGTCGCGCACATCGCGCGTGCGGCGCTCGAGAGCATCGCCTTCCAGAGCGCCGCGCTGCTGCTCGCGATGAGCCGCGATCTTGGTGCCCCTCGACCGGCGAGTACGCCGGTCGGTCCCCCGGGGGGACACGGGCCGGCTCCGGAGCGGCCGAGCGCTCGGCCCGCCGTCGCCACCGTTGCCACGGCAGTCACCGAACTGCGCGTCGATGGCGGTGCCTGTGTCAACGACCTGCTGATGCAGTTCCAGGCTGACCTGCTCGGCATCCCGGTCGTGCGGCCGAAGGTGATCGAGACGACCGCGCTCGGCGCGGCCTACCTGGCCGGGTTGTCGTGCGGCCTCTATCGCGACCTCGACGAGCTGAGCGCGCAGTGGGCGGTCGAGCGGACGTTTCATCCGACGATGTCGCGCGAGCGCGCGGGCGAGCTGATGCGCGGCTGGGAGCACGCGGTCGCGCAGGCCACGCTGTAGGCTGCTGACATCACGCTGTCAGCAGCCCCCGGTCACGATGGCGGCTCCTTTTCAACACCTTCAGGAGCTCCCCATGCAAGCACCCCGCCACGCCATCGACTGGTTCGAGATCCCCGTGCGCGACATGGACCGCGCGATCAGTTTCTACGAGGCGTTGCTCGCCACCGAGATCCGCCGTGAGACCATCGCCGGCAGCGCACTCGGCGTGATCAAGTACCACGACGATGCGGTCGGTGGCTGCCTGATCCAGGGCGACAACGTGCCTGCGCCGTCGTTCGATGGCGCGTTGATCTACCTGAACGCCGGGCCGTCGCTCGACCTCACGCTGGCGCGCGCCGAGGCGCTCGGTGGCCGCATCACGACGCCCAAGGTCGTGCTGCCCGGCGACATGGGCTGCTTCGCCCACATCGCCGACACCGAAGGCAACCGCATTGGGCTGCACGCGCAGGCGTGACGATGGGCGCCGACATCGCGAACTGGATTGCGGTGGCGAGTGGCGAGCACGTGGCCATCGGGCGCGCGCAGGGCTTCATGCAGGTTGGCCACGGCAAGGGTACGCCGCTGAAGCGCCTGCACACCGGCGACCGCATCGTGTACTACTCGCCGGTGCGAGTGTTCGGGTCCAAGGACGTGTGTCAGGCCTTCACCGCCATCGGCACGGTGCGCGACGAGCGCGTCTACCAGGGCGTGATGGCAGGCGGCTTCGAGCCGTTCCGCAAGGACGTGGACTGGCTCGATGCCGCCGAGGCACCGATCCGCCCGCTGCTCGAGTCGCTGTCGTTCACGCAGGGCAAATCGAACTGGGGCTACGCGCTGCGCTTCGGCCTGCTCCAGGTCACGGCGCAAGACATGGCGCTGATCGCCGAGGCCATGCATGCGCCGTGCTGAGCGCCTGTTCCAGATCGTCCAGCTGATCCGTGGCCGGCGGCTCAGCACGGCCACTTTTCTGGCCGAGCGCCTCGAAGTCTCCGAGCGCACCGTCTACCGCGACATCGCCGAGCTGATGGCGCAGGGCGTGCCGATCGAGGGCGAGGCCGGCGTCGGCTACCGCATGAACGCAGGCTTCGACCTGCCGCCGCTCATGTTCACCAAAGACGAAGCGCAGGCCCTCGTGGCCGCCGTGCGGCTCGCGCAGCCGCGGCTCGACATCGGCCTGAGCCGGCACGCCGAGGGCGCGCTGTCGAAGATCCTCGCGGTGTTGCCCGCCGCGGCCCGCGCGGCGGCCGAAAGCCTGGCGGTGTACGCGCCGCCGTTCGGCTTCGATGAGGCCACGCGCTCGCGGCTGGAGACACTGCGCGTAGCGACCGAGGCGCGCCACACGCTGCGGCTGGTGTATGTCGATCTGAAGGAGCAGCGCAGCGAGCGCCTCGTGCGCCCGCTCGGCTCGTTCTACTGGGGCGCGGTGTGGACGCTGGCCGCGTGGTGCGAGACGCGCAACGGCTTTCGCAACTTCCGCGTCGATCGCATCGAGCGGGTCGATGTGCTCGATGTGCGCTACCGCGACGAGCCCGGCAAGACGCTGGCGGATCTGTTCCGCCAGCTCGAGATCGATCGCGGCGACATCACGCCTTGACGGCGGGCGCGGCGTTCGCGGTCGGCACCACGCCGACCCAGCTGCGCTCCATCTCCTCGAACTCGGCGTGATCCACCTCGGTCACGTCGGCAGGCAGGCTGGCGCTGAAGCCGGCGTGCACCGAGACCGGGCCGTGGTTCGACTCCGGCAGGGAGTCGAGCGGCATCGAGGCGCTCTCTTGCGGGCGGGTCTTGACGATCACCGCCATGCGCGAACGCAGCTCGGCCAGGCCGACGGGCGACCAGTCGCGCACCAGGCTGTCCATCTCGGCCAGCGCCCGCGCGATCACGCGGACCGGCAGCGCCTCGAACCCGCGCAGGCCGCCGGTCTGCAGCGTGCGCTCGACCGCGGCCAGGTGGCGCATGAGCCTGCGCGACGACGGATGCTGGCCGAGCAGGTCGTACAGGTCGCGGCGGATGCGGCGCACGCGCAGGTGCCGTTCTTCGCGGGCCCGATCGCGCTGGCTCTTTGCCGAGGCGCCGAGCGAGAGGCCGCCTTCGTCCAGCCTGATCGGCTTCTGCAGGAAGCTGCGCACCGATTTCATCGAATCGCCGAGCTGTGATTTGAGGACTTGAAGCATGGTCGCGATCAGAGAATCTATGCAACAAATTCTTTCAAACCCGACGAATCGCCGCCACCTCGATCCGCGGGAGTGAATTTGTCGCGTTCGGTGGCTGGTGGGTCGACGTCCGTGCGTCAGATCACGAAGCTGACAGAATCGCGCCGATGCAACTGCACTACTACCCCAGCAACGCGAGCATGGTGCCGCACCTCGTGCTCGAAGAGATCGGTGCACCGTACGAACTCGTGCGTGTCGATCGCGGCGCCAACGCGCACAAGTCGCCCGTCTACCTCGAGCTGAACCCCAACGGGTTGATCCCCGTGCTCGTCGACGGTGACCTGGTGCTGTACGAGACGGCCGCCATCTGCCTGCATCTGGCAGACACGAACCCGCAGGCCGCGCTCGCGCCGGCGATCGGCACAGCCGCCCGCGCGCACTTCTACAAATGGCTGATGTGGCTCACCAACACGCTGCAGGCCACCCTGATCGTGTACTTCTACCCCGAGCGCTGGGCCGACACGCCCGACGCCGTGGCGCAGGTCAAGGCGCACGCAGAGGCGAAGATCGGCACGATGCTCGACCAGCTCGACGCCGAGCTCGCGCGCGTCGACGGGTCGTGGTTCCAGGGCGAACCGTTCAGCCTGCTCGATGCCTATGTGCTGACGCTGTGCCGCTGGACACGCGGCTTCAAGCGCCCGGCCCGCGACCTGCCGCAGCTGGGCCCGTACCTGCAGCGCGTGCTCGCGCGGCCGGCCTCGCAACGCGTGTTCGCGCGCGAGGGGCTGAAGCACCCGTTCGTCTGACGGAGCGGCCTGCTCAGAGGCTACCGCTCGTGCGCAGCTTCTCCAGACGCAGCGCGAGGTGCTGCTGCAGGTCGCTCAGGCGCTGCCGCAGGGCGCCCGCCTCAGTTGCGCCGGGATCGTTGGCGATCATGTCTTTCAGTGCCGCGATCTGCTTCATCGTTTCGACCTCGGGCGGCACGAAGCCGGCGCCCTTCAGCGCCTTGAAGGCGAGCCGCATTTCCTCCGGGGTCTGCGCGTAGCCGTCGGCCAGATCGAGCGGCTTGCCCCAGCTCGTGGCCGACTGCAATTCGCCGTTGCGCTGGCTTTCGCGCAGGCTCTGCGCGATGTGGTCGTCGAGAGTGGCCATGGGGCAGCTCCATTGAAGCGATGTGTCAGCGTCCGAGGCGCGCGGCCCAGTGCTCGGTCAGCGGCGTGCTCGGCTTGGCCAGGCGCCGCTCGTTCAGCAGCGCGCGGCCGGCGGCCGCACCCGACCGGGCCGCCGCGGCGAGCAGTGTCTGGTCGATCAGGTCCCGCTGGGCGTGGCTGCCGCCGAAGCGGTGGGCCACCGCGCGCAGCGGATACAGCAGCTCGCAGGCTGTCGCTGCATCGCCGTCGGAATAGGCGAGCAGACCCTGCATCAGCGGCACGCCGACCTCGCGGTTCATCGCCGCGTTGTCGGCACGCGCGCGTTGCACGCTCGCGGCCAGCAGCGCCTGCGCGCGCGCACGGTCGCCGCTGCCGAGCAGCGCCAGCAGGGCGTGCACATCGTTGAAAGCGTAGTGGCCGGCATGCCCGACCGGATCGGCCCAGTCGCGCGCCAGCGCCTCCCAGCGTGCACCGACATCGACACCGAGCAGTTGCAGCCGCCACAGCAGCGCCGATGCGTCGAGCCACTGCAGGTTCACCACCGAGGCGCCCCCGGCGATGTGCGCATCGAACAGCGCCAGCGCGGCCGCCGTGTCCAGCGTCTCGAGCCTGAACAGCGCGAGGTGCCACCACAGGTGCACGGCCAGGCCGTTGTCGGCCCAGTCGCCACCGCGGTCTTGAAGCCAGCGCGCACCTTCGGCGTGCCGGCCCTGCATCTCCATCACGTGTGCGACAGCGTGGATCGCCCACGGCCCGCGCGCGTCGCGCGCGAGCGCCTCGCGGCCAGCCGCCTCGGCCTGCGGGTACAGGCTGCATTCCTCGAGCCCGAACGCGTGCATGCCCAGCACGTAGGGCTGCAGCGGGTCGTCAAGCGGCCAGTCGGGTAGCACGCGGGCGACGCGGGCGCGCAGGTTGCGCGCGTCGCCGCGATAGAAGTCGAACAGGTGCGCGGCGGTCAGCGCGAGCAGGTCGCAGGGGTGGTCGAGCAGCAGCGCGTCCCAGCGCGCGCAGGCATCGCGCCAGCGGCCGTCGGCGGCTGCCCGCGCGGCGTCGAAGTGCCCGCGCTCGTGAGGCGGTGCGCCGGTCATCAGCGGCGCCGCCTCGTCGAGCAGCTGCCGCGCGTCGGCCACCATGCCCGGCTCGGTGAGCGTCAGGATGAACACCGCCTTGACGACGCGCGCCAGGCCCCAGCCCGGGTCGGCGGCAATCGTGGTGTCGAACGCTGCGAGCGGGTCGCCATAGAACGAGACCAGGTGCCACAGCCCGCGTTCGTGGGCGTCGCGGGCGACGATCGACGAGGTGCCCAATGGAATGTTGCGCAGGTCGATCATCGAGAGTCTCCTCGGTCAGCGAGAACGGGGTGGCTCGGGCCAGGGCCGCGGCGGCGCGCGCATCCGCTCCCACGCGTGCGCGAGCTGCAGAACGCCGAGGTCGTCGAAGCGGTGGCCGACGATCTGCAAGCCGATCGGCAGGCCGCCGGTCGTGTAGCCGCAGTTGATGCTCGCGGCCGGCTGCTCGCTCATGTTGAACGCGAGCGTGAACGCGATGTGCTCGAACGGCGTCGCCGGGTCGTTGGTCGGCCCGGCGAGCTGGGCCGCGTAGGCCGGCATCGGCGCGGTCGGCGAGAGCACGAAGTCGAACGGCGCGCACGCGGTGACAGCCGCCTCGCGCATCGCGCCCATCTGGCTGTAGCCGCGGAACACGCGCTCGCCCGACAGGCCTTCGCCACCGCGCGCCCACTCGGTGATGTAGGGCAGCACCTTGGCCCGGCGTTCCGCGGGCAGCGCGCTCATGTCGAGCCAGCTGCGCGTGCGCCAGAAGTCGTCCATGCCGTCGATCATCGCGCGCGTCATGAATGGCTTCATCGGCTCGACGATCGCGCCGGCCGCCGCGAACATGCGCGCCGCAGATTCGATGGCGGCGCGCACCTCGGGTTCGGCGTCAATGCCCCAGCCGGCGTTCAGCATCACGCCGATGCGCAGGCCCTTCACGTCGCGATCGAGCGCGTTCCACTCGGTGCGCTGGTACGGCAGGCTCATCGTGTCGCGCGCGTCGGGCAGGCTCAGCGTCGCCATCATGAGCGCCGCGTCGGCGACGGTGCGCGTCATCGGCCCGGCGGCGCGGCCGGCATAGGGCGGGAAGATCGGGATGCGCCCCAGGCTCGGCTTCAGGCCGAACACGCCGCACCAGCCCGCGGGCAGGCGGATCGAGCCGCCGATGTCGGTGCCGATGTGCAGCGGCCCGTAGCCGGCCGCTGCTGCCGCTGCGGCACCGGCGCTGCTGCCGCCGGGGTTCTTGGTCAGATCCCACGGGTTGCGCGTGAGCTTGTGAAAGCTCGACAGGCCGGACGACAACATGCCGTAGTCCGGCATCGTCGTCTTGCCCAGGATCACCGCGCCGGCCTCGCGCAGGCGGGCAGCGGGCGGGGCGTCGCGCTCGGCGGGTGTCAGCAGCGTCGCCGCGGTGCCCAACGGCACCGGCACGCCCTGCGTCGCGATGTTCTCCTTGATCATCGCCGGCACGCCGTCGAGCGGGCCGATCGGCGCGCCCTTCAGCCAGCGCGCCTGCGAGGCCTCGGCCTGCGCGATCGCCTCGTCGGCCTCGAACGCGTAGGTTGCATGGAGGTGCGGCTCCCACTGCCGGATGTGGGCGACGACCGCGCGCGTGACCTCGACCGGCGACAGCGCCTTGCTGCGGTACGCCGCCAGCAGCTCGACCGCCGTCAGGTCGTGAAGCCCGCTCATCGCTTGGCCACGAAACTCATTGCCACGACAGTGCGGCGAGGTCGTTCGCGAAGATCGGCGAGCTGCTCCACACGCCCTTCAGCTGCTTCTTGCTCACGGCGAACTGCGGCAGCTGGTACAGGTAGACGTTGACCGAGTCGGTCGCGAGCTGGCGCTGGATGTCGCCGATCATCTTCAGCCGGCCCTTCGAGTCGGTGCTGCTGTTGTACTTGGCGAGCAGGTCGTTGTAGGCCTTGCTGTCATAGCCCCAGTAGTACTTCGGGTCGCCATAGCGGTCGAAGTCCAGCGGCTCGACGTGGCTGATGATGGTCAGGTCGAAGTTGCCCTTGAACGGCCCGCTGAGCCATTGCGCCCACTCGACGTTCTCGATCTTCGCGATCACGCCGACCTTCGCCAGTTGCGCCGCGACGATCTCGCCGCCCTTGCGCGCGTAGGGCGGCGGCGGCAACGAGAGCGTCACGTTCAGCGGCAGCGCCACGCCCGCTTCCTTCAGCAGCGCCTTGGCCTTCTCGGGGTCGTAGGGGTTCACCGCGGTCAGGTCGACGTACCCCGCATCGCTGGGCACCATGTGGCTGCCGATCGGCTTGGCCACACCATCCTGCGAGCCGTCGATGATGGCCTTGCGGTCGATCGCCGCGGCCAGCGCGCGGCGCACGCGCACGTCGTCGAACGGCTTCTTCTTGTTGTTGATGCTGACGATCGTCTTGCCCTCGGTGCCGCCGAGCGCCACCGTAAAGCGCGCGTCGCTCTGGAACTGCTTGGCGTCCTGCGGCAGCAGCCCCCGCGGGATCGCGTCGATGTCGCCGGCGAGCAGCGCCGCCACCTGCGCCGATGCGTCGCTGATGAAGCGGTACGTGACCTTCTTCAGCTTGACCGCCGCGGCGTTGCGGTAGGCGTCGTCCTTCACCAGCGTCACCGCCGAGCCCTTGGCCCACGACGCGAACTTGAACGGGCCGGTGCCGACCGGCTTGGTCGCGGTGGTCGCCGCGGTCTTCGGGTCGAGGATCACCGCGGTGTTCTCGCCCATGCGGAACAGGAAGTTGCC
>JBDTVC010000236.1:0-7623 GCA_040007475.1 Burkholderiales bacterium | reverse complement strand
GGCCTGGCATGCGCAGTTCGAACGCTATGGCGCGCCGCAGGTCTCGCGCCGCTTCTTCAAGGCTTTGAGGCGGCCGATGACCGACCGCGACTGGGCTGCGTGGATGGGCGGCAAGACGCTGCTCGCGCTGGCGAGCGCGACGCCGAAGGGGCCGAACGCGGCGTGGGCACAGGCGCTGGTGAAGACGAGGGTCGATGGCTCGAAGGGCGTCACCATGAGCTTTCGCGCGTGGGACGGCCAGCTGCGCCAGCCCGTGCTGTTGACCGATGGGCAGGGTGTGATTGCGCAGGCGCCGATCGAAGGTCTGCTGCACCCGACCGACACGCTCGACACGCTGGGCGCCGACGCCCCGGAGAAACTATGCAAGGCACAGCGGTGAAGGCGGAAACCCCGCTCGTCGAAGCTCCCGCGGCACGGCGCGGTCTGGCGCATGCCCTGCAGGCGCTGCAGGCGATCGTGTTGCGCGAGCTGTTCAAGTTCTCGCGTCAGACCGGGCGGCTCGTCTCGGCGCTGGTGCGGCCGCTGCTGTGGCTCGCGGTGTTCGCGGCGGGCTTTCGCAACGTCTTCGGCGTCGCGATCGTCGAGCCCTACGACACCTACATTCCGTACGACGTCTACATCGTGCCCGGCCTGGTCGGCATGGTGCTGCTGTTCAACGGCATGCAGTCGTCGCTCGCGATGGTCTACGACCGCGAGATGGGCCTGATGCGCCTGCTGCTCACCGCACCGCTGCCGCGCCCGTGGCTGCTGTTCTCGAAGCTGTGCGCGACCGCGCTGCTGTCGGTGCTGCAGGCGCTCGCGTTCGTGATCGTCGCCGCGTTGATCGGCACCGAGCTGCCGCTGCTGTCGCTGCCGGGGCTGCACGCGCTGGTGGCGCTCGTCTGCGGCGCGCTGATGCTGGGCGCGCTCGGCTTGCTGCTGTCGGTCTACATCAAGCAGCTCGAGAACTTCGCCGGCACGATGAACTTCGTGATCTTCCCGATGTACTTCCTGTCGACCGCGCTCTACCCGTTGTGGAAGCTGCAGGAATCGGGCGCCGAATGGGTCTACCAGCTGGCCAGGTTCAACCCGTTCACGCATGCGGTCGAGTGGGTCCGCTTCGCGCTGTACGGCAAGGACCCGGGCGCCGCGCCCTACGTTGTGCTCGGCTGCCTGATCGTGTTCTTCGCGCTCGCCTGCTGGGGCTACGACCCGCAGCGCGGCTTCGGCGGGTTGACCAAGCGCGGCGGAGGCGGCGGATGACGCGCCTCTCGCGCCGCCGCTGGCTGGCTGCGGCCGGCGCCCTCGCGCTCGGCGCCGGCGGGCCTGGCCTGGCGCGCGCCTCGTTGCCTTTCCCGTCGCGCCCGATCACGCTGTGGGTGCCCTGGCAGGCGGGCGGCGCGACCGACATCTCGCTGCGCGTGCTCGCCGAGCTGGCGTCGCGCGTGCTGGGCCAGACCGTCGTCACCGACAACCGCGCCGGTGCCGGCGGCACGCTGGCGATGCCGATCCTGCAGCAGGCCGAACCCGACGGCTACACGATCGCGCAGATGCCGCAGCCGGTGTTCCGCGCGCCCTGGATCCAGAAGGTGTTGTGGGATCCGATCCGCGACGTGACGCCCATCATCCAGGTGTCCGGCGTGACCTTCGGCATGCTGGTGCCTGCGGGCAGCGCACTGCGCAGCCTCGACGACCTGTTCGCCTTTGCGCGCGCGCACCCCGGGGAATTGAGCATCGCGACCAACGGCGTCGGCACCACACCGCACCTCGTGCTCGAAGACCTCTTCACGGCGCGCGGCCTGCGCTACATCCACGTGCCGTACAAGGGCACGGCCGAGCAGATCAACGCGATCGTCGCCGGGCAGGTGATGGCCGGGGTCAACTCGACCGGCTTCAGCCCGGCCGTCGAGAGCGGGCGCCTGCGGTTGCTCGTGACCTTCGCGGCGCAACGCTCGAAACGCTGGCCTCAGGTGCCGACCCTGCGCGAGCTCGGTTTCGACATCGTCGCGATGTCGCCGTACGGGCTGGCCGGGCCGCGCGGCCTGCCGCCGGCCGTCGTGGCTACCCTGCACGATGCGTTCAAGCGCGCCATGTTCGAGCCGCGCTTCGCCCAGGAGCTCGACAAGTACGACCAGGAGGTCGACTACCTGGGCACCGATGACTACGCGCGTTCGTGCCGTGAGATCTACGCCCGCGAACGCATCAGTGTCGACCGGATGGTTCAGCCGCGAGGAGCCTCCCATGGCGGATGAACCGGTGCCGGGGTCGCGCTGGCGCAGCGACCTGTGGATCGTGCTGGCCGCGGCGCTGGCGTGCTACGGCGTCTCGCTCGCGCTGAACCTCAGCGAATCGCTGTCCGCCGGGCTGGGCCGCTACGAGCGCTGGCAGCTCGACGAGTTGCCGCAGACCGGCATGGTGCTCGCGTTCGGCCTCGCCTGGTACGCGTGGCGGCGTCGGCGCGAGACCGAATCGGCGCTGCGTGCGCACGAGCGCGCCGAAGCGCGCGCCTCCGAGCTGCTCGCCCACAACCGCGAGCTCGCGCAGCAGCTGATCGCGGTGCAGGAGAGCGAACGCCTCGCGCTCGCCCGCGAGCTGCACGACGAATTCGGCCAGCGCTGCAGCGCGATCCTGATCGAGACCGCCTGCCTGCGGCGCTGCGCCGCCGACGATCGCGCCGCGCTGCTCGGTGCCGCAGCGCGTGCCGACATGGCGGCGCAAAGCCTCTACCAGCTCGTCGGTGGCCTGCTCCGGCGCCTGCGGCCGGCGAACCTCGACGCGCTCGGCCTCGTCGCGGCGCTGCAGGAGCTGTGCGAATCGTGGGAAGAGCGCAGCGGCGTGGCCTGCGTGTTCCGTTGCGACGAGATCGCCGAGGCATGGCCCGAGCGCGTCAACATCGCGGTTTACCGCGTGGCACAGGAGGCGCTGACGAACGTGGTGCGACACGCCCATGCTCACCACGTGCGGCTCGTGCTCGCGCGCGAGGCGACCGGCAGCGTGTGCCTGAGCGTCGTCGATGACGGCCGCGGCATGGCCCCGGCGCGTGCGACGCGCGGCCTCGGCCTGCTCGGTGCTGCCGAGCGCGCCGCGGCACTCGGCGGCGAGCTGTGCGTCGAGAGCGCGCCGGGCGCGGGCGTGCGGCTGAGCCTGCGCATTCCGATGCCGGCCGCCGTGGCGGCGCCCGGGCAGGCGAGGGCCGCATGATCCGCGTGCTGCTGGCCGACGACCACCCGGTCGTGCGCAGCGGCTACCTGCGCCTGCTCGAACAGGAGCGCGACATCCGCGTGATCGCCGAGGCCGCCACCGGCGAGGCCGCCTACGCCGCGTTCCTCGCCGACCCGCCCGACGTGCTCGCGACCGATCTCTCGATGCCGGGCGGCGGCGGCCTCGAACTGATCCGGCGCGTGCTGGCGCGCGCGCCCGCGGCCCGCATCCTGGTCTTCAGCATGTACGACAGCCCGCCGCTCGTGCGCCGCGCGCTCGAGGCCGGCGCGCGCGGTTTCCTGACCAAGGCGGCCGCGCCGCAGAGCCTGGTCGACGCGGTGCGCGCGCTGCACGCCGGCACCCGCTACCTCGGCGCCGAGCTGGCGGCCAGCCTGTCGCAGCGCGACCCGGCGCGCGAAGCCGAACGGCTCACCGAGCTGAGCCTTCGCGAGTTCGAGATCTTTCGCCTGCTCGCGCTGGGCCACTCGCTGGCCGAGTGCGCGCAGGCACTGAAGCTGAGCCCGAAGACGATCTCCAACCACCAGACCGTCATCAAGGACAAGCTCGGCGTCACGACCTCGGCCGCGCTCGCCCACCTGGCGCTCCGCCACCGCGTGATCGGCAGCGCGGTGGTCTGAGCACGGCGCGGTTCTCGAGCCACGGCTGCGCAGCGCGGGAAGTTTTCCCTGTCGTCGGCACTTCGGCTTTGATACGGTCGAGGCAAACCAGAAGACGCAGGAGACTTAGATGCCGATCCCGCGGTGCCGCGTGCACCACCATCCGCTCGCGTGGGCCGCGCTGATCGCGAGCGCCCCGGCGTTGCATGCGCAGACCGCGCCCGTCGTCACGTTGCCGTCGGTCGAGATCGTCGGCACGACACCGCTGCCCGGCACCGGCGTGCCCAAGGACCAGATCCCGTCGAACGTGCAGACCGCCGATGGCAGACGCCTGCGTCAGCTGCAGAGTCTGAACCTCCCCGAGTTCATGGCCAGCCAGCTCACCAGCGTCAACATCAACGAGACGCAGGGCAACCCGTTCCAGATGGACGTCAACTACCGCGGCTTCACGGCCAGTCCGCTGCTGGGCACGCCGCAGGGCCTGTCGGTCTACCTCGATGGCGTGCGCGTCAACGAGCCCTTCGGCGACATCGTCAACTGGGACATGATCCCCAGCGGCGCGCTCGCCAGCGTGACGCTGCTGCCGGGTTCGAACCCGTTGTTCGGCCTGAACACGCTCGGCGGGGCGCTGGTGCTGCAGACCAAGAGCGGTGACACCCATCCCGGCGGCGAAATCGAGGTGCGTGGCGGTTCGTTCGGCCGGGTCAGCAGCGAGTTCAGCCTGGGCCGCAGGCTCGGCGAGCACGGGCACCTGTTTGCCGCCCTCGGCAGCTTCGATGAAGACGGCTGGCGGGACTACTCTCCGTCGCGTGTGCGCCATCTGTTCCTGAAGGGCGGTGAGCGCGCGCCCGACTATTCGTGGGCGCTGAGTCTGCTGCACGGCAAGAGCCGGCTGATCGGCAACGGCCCGTTGCCGGAGTCGATGCTGGCGCAGGACCGGGCCCAGATCTACACCCGCCCCGACTCCACCGACAATCGCGTGACGATGCTGTCGCTGAACGCCACGCGCCAGTTTCAGAACGGCTCGGAACTGGCCACCACCGCCTACGCGCGTCGCGTGCACGCCGCGACCCTCAACGGCGACCTGAACGACGCCTACGATCCGCCTGCCGTTCCCGAGTCGGCGATCGAGCACCGCACCCGCACCAGCGAGCGCAGCGAAGGCCTCGCGCTGCAGCTCAGCAAGACTGCTGGCGCCCATCGCCTGGCCGTCGGCGCCTCCTACGACCGAGCCCGCCACGACTTCGAACAGAGCGAGGCAGAGGGCGTACTGGACGCGACGCGCGCGGTGGTCGTGACGCAGGACGCCCAGGTCAGCGCGCTGATCGCCGGCCGCAGCCGCACGGCCAGCGTGTTCATGTCCGACCTCGTGACGCTCGCGCCGGGGCTGAACCTCACGCTCTCGGGCCGCTACAACGACACGCGGGTGCGCACCACCGACCTGGGCCGCGTGAACCTCGGCCTGGACACCGCGCTGGACGGCGAAGGGAAGTTCACCAAGTTCAACCCCGCCGCGGGGCTGACCTGGCAGGTCACGCCGGCATGGACGGCCTACGGCGGCTTCAGCCAGGGCAACCGCGCACCCAGCCCGATCGAACTCGGCTGCTCCGACCCCGACCACGCCTGCGTGCTGCCGAACGCACTGCAGGGCGACCCGCCGCTGAAGCAGGTCGTCGCGCGCACGCTCGAGGCCGGCGCGCGCGGCAGCATCGGCACCGACATGCGCTGGAACGCGTCGGTGTTTCGCACCGACAACCGCGACGACCTGCTGTTCATCAGCAATGGCCGCTCGGCCGGTTACTTCACCAACTTCGGCCGGACGCGGCGGCAGGGGGTGGAGCTCGGCGTGTCGCAGCGCACGTCCGCCATCGACTGGGGCCTGTCGTACAGCTACCTGCGCGCGACCTTCGAGTCGTCGGCCTGCGTGCTCTCGGCCTCCAACAGCAGCGCCGGCACGAGCCCGGCCTGCGCCGGCGCCGACGAGATCGAGGTGCGGCCCGGCAACCGCCTTCCGGGCCTGCCGGCGCACAGCCTGAAGCTCACGGTCGACACACGGCCGCTGCCGAGCTGGAGCGTCGGTGCGCAACTCGCGGCGTACTCCAGCCAGTTCGTGCGCGGCAACGAGAACAACGCCCACGAGCCCGACGGTGTCGACCACTTCGGCGCTGGCAGGAACGCCGGCTTCGCGCTCGTGAACCTGACGACCAACTGGAAGCTCGGTGGTGGCTGGGAGCTGTTCGCCAAGGTCTCGAACCTGTTCGACCGGCGCTACTCGAGCGGCGGTCTGCTGGCAGAGAGCGCCTTCGATCCGCGCGGCAACCTGCTGGCGCCGGCCGATTGGCACCAGGAGCAATTCGCCGCGCCCGGCGCGCCGCGTGCGCTGTGGGTCGGGGCGCGCTGGAGCTTCGGCAACGCGGATTGAGAGCGCCCCCAGGCCGACGACATACGTCGTCCGCCCCCCGAGGGGGTGCTCAGGCCGCTTGGGAGCGGCCCGGCGCTGGCCTGAGCCGGCGCGCGACTTCGCCGATCGGCTCGGCTCTTGCTTGGGTGCATGGTCCGTCGGTTCGATGACCGCGCCTGTCCCTGGGGCGTGACACAGTGTCCCGCCGTCTGCGCGGCAGAGAGGTTTCGAATGGATCGCAGCGATGCGCCGTTGCACGACTGGCGCGAGCGTGCGCTGGCGCTCGAACGCGAGGTGGCTGCGGCCGTGATCGGTCAACCGCGCGTGATCCGGCTCGTCAACACGGCCGTGTTCGCGCGCGGGCACGTGCTGCTGCAGGGCGATGTGGGTGTCGGCAAGACGACGTTGTTGCGCGCCTTCGCGCGCGTGCTTGGCGGCGCCTACGCACGCACCGAGGGCACCATCGACCTGATGCCCAACGACCTGATCTACTACACCTACATCAGCGACCAGGGCCGCCCCGCGGTCGATCCCGGGCCGCTGATCGAGCATGGCGAAGACCTCGCGATCTTCTTCTTCAACGAGATCAACCGCGCCCGCCCGCAGGTGCACTCGCTGCTGCTGCGCGTGATGGCCGAGCGCAGCGTCTCGGCCTTCAACCGCGAGTGGCGCTTCCCGCACCTGCAGGTCTTCGCCGACCGCAACCGGGTCGAGCGCGAAGAGACCTTCGAGATCGCCTCCGCCGCGCGCGACCGCTTCATGATGGAGGTGACGATCGCATCGCCGGCGAGCGACGACGAGCGCCGCGCGCTGATGTTCGACCCACGCTTTCACGACACCGACGCGCTGATCGCCTCGCTTGCCGGCGAGCTGCTCGCGTACCGCGAGCTCAACGACATTGCGGCGCAGATCCAGCGCAGCGTCCAGACATCGGACACCTTGCAGCAGTACGCGCTCGCGCTGTGGCGCGCGACCGCGGCGCCGGCCGATTTCGGCGTGAAGCTCTCCGACCTCGACACCGCGCAGCTGATGCTCGCCGGCGCGAGCCCGCGCGGCATGAGCATGCTGCTGCGCGCGGCGCGCGTCACGGCCTGGCTGGCGGGCCGCGACTACGCCACGCCCGAAGACGTGCAGGCGGTGTTCGATGTGACCATCGCGCACCGCCTGTGCTTCCAGCCGGTCTACGAGATGCGCCGGCACGAGATCGCCGAGCCGCTGATCGCCGGCATCCTCGGCGCCGTCGCGGCGCCCTGAGGGATCGAGCCATGCGCGAGGTTCACTACCGCGTCGGCGCATCGGTCCTCGGCCACTTCCCCGGGCACCATCGCAGCACGCGGGGCGACAGCGGTTTCGAGTTCCGCGGCCAGGCATCGCTGCTCGACGCGCCCGACCCGCGCCGCCTCGACCTGCACGCCAGCCTGCGTG
>JBDTVC010000235.1:0-7629 GCA_040007475.1 Burkholderiales bacterium | reverse complement strand
TGGTGGACTGCACCGTGACCTTCGCGTCGGGCAGCGCCTTGCCGTAGATCTGCGAGAGCGCGACGCCCATCGGGTAGTAGACGCCACTCTGCCCGCCAGTCAACACGTTGATGAACTTCTGCTGCGCGCGCACGAGCGGGCTGAAAGCGAGCGCACCCGTGCCGAGCGCACCGAGAATGATCGCGCGACGGCGAACGGTTGGGCGTTGGAGCTTTTGCATGGTGAAGGCCTTTTCTGGATCGAAAATTCGCACCATCGGGCGCCGGTGCGGTTGCGCAATCTATCCGGATGCAGGGGTGGCACACATGGGCACTTTCCCGCTTCTCAGCCCCGCGGCTCCGGCACCGCCGGCGCCTGAAGGCCGTGAAGGCGAACCTGCGGGAACGGGATTTCGATGCCAACGTCGTCGAACGCGCGCTTGAGCCTTCGCAGGTATTCGCGCTTGATCGTCCACTGCTCGAGCGGCGCGACGCGAAAGCGAGCCCGGATCATGACCGCCGAGTCGGCCCAGGACTCGACGCCCGCCACCTCGAGGTCGTCGAGAATGCGTGTCGAGTGACTCGGGTCGGCGCGGAGCTGGCGCCCGACGTCTCGCATGACGTCCATCACCCGGTCCAGGTCTTCGCCGTAGCCGACGCCGACATCGACGACCGCTTGCGCGAAGCCCCGGCTCATGTTGACGACGGTCGAGATTGACCCGTTCGGAACGAAATGCACATTGCCGTCGTAGTCACGGAGCTGAACGTAGCGCAGTGTCACTTCCTCCACCAGACCGGCATGGTCGGCGACCTTGACCACATCGCCCTGGCGGATCTGGTTCTCGAGCAGCAGGAAGAAGCCGTTGAAGTAGTCCTTCACGAGGCTTTGCGCACCGAAGCCGACCGCGAGGCCGACGACGCCGGCGGCGCCGAGTATCGGCGCCACCGAGACGCCCAGTTCGCCCAGCACCAGCATCCCGGCCACGAGCGAGATCACCACGGCCGCAAGATAGCGGAAGACGCGCCCGAGCGTCTCGGCGCGCTTGACCGCCTCTCGATCGTCGAAGCGCGTGGCAATCCGTATGCGCAGCGTGCGAATGCTCCGTTGGGCGATGCGGATCGCCACCCACGCCACGATCAGGATTCCGACGATGCGCAATGTCGACATGGCCAGGCCGCCGAAGGTCGGCCACAGCAGTGCCCAGGATTTCAGGACCTCGTCTCTCATGAGTTTTCTCCCGGCTCACTCGCGGCAACGCGCCACGTGCTCGCGACTCCACATTTCATTGGGACAAATGTATCTGGATAGAATGACGCACGGGTGGGGTGGGTTATCGCGGCTGCCGCAGGCGCGCCCGGGCATCCTGTTTTCGCGACGGTCCGCGTGCAAGCGCGGGCGACCTCCGGTGTGAAGATTCTCAACCTCCAACTTCGGTTCCTCGTACCTCTCGTCCTCACGCTTGTCGCGTCAGCGTATTTCGCGCTGCCGCTGATGGACAGACTGACGCTGCGGTGGTTTGCGCGCGATCTGAACATTCGCGGCGTGCTCGTCTCGAGCGCGCTGTCGGACTCGATCGGCGAAGCATTGGGCGACCTTGGCATCAATGGCGACATCGATGCGACGGATCGCGCGCTCGCCAATGTCAAAGGCGCTCGACTGCAGGCGCTCTTCGATCGGGCCGTGACAGACGAGCGGCTGTTCGCCATCGGGCTGTGCTCGTTGGACGGTCGCCTGTTGCGTTCCACGGCCAGCTATCCGCCCGACCTGACCTGTGCCCAGGCCGACGCTGCCGGGGCGCGGCCCGATCCGCGACTTGCTCTGGCTGGTGGCGCGGTTCACGTCGGGGTGCATGCGGTAAACACCGGCGAAGACACGGTCGCGAAACTGGTCGTGCTCCACGACCTGAGCTTCATCGACAAGCGCAGCCAGGACACCCGACGCTACCTGATCATCTTCATCGCCGCGCTTGGCCTCGCGATCGCCCTGATCACCGTGATCGTCGCCCAGCTCAGCTGGCGTGGATGGATCGCCGGCGTGCGTGCCATCCTTCGTGGGGAGGGGCTCGTGCGGCCGCTGCTGACCTCGCCGGAGCTGGGTCCGTTCGCTGCCGATCTTCGTGCGCGTCTGCGCGACCTGGAAGACGACTACCGCCGCGCTCAGGGGCCGCAGACCGAATGGAACCCCGAGCGCTTGCGCACGCTCCTTCAGACGCAGTTGCGGGGCGACCAGGTCATCGTGGTCTCCAACCGCGAGCCCTATATCCACGAGCGTGGCGCGCTCGGGGGGTACCTCGTGAAGCGCCCCGCCAGCGGCCTCGTGACAGCGGTCGAGCCGGTGATGCGTGCCTGTTCAGGCACCTGGATTGCCCACGGAAGCGGTTCTGGCGATCGCGATGTTGTCGACCGCCACGATCGCGTCTCAGTGCCCCCAGGCAGCGACGAGTATCAATTGCGTCGCGTGTGGCTGACCGAAGCGGAGGAGCAGGGCTACTACTACGGCTTTGCCAACGAGGGGCTCTGGCCGCTGTGCCATGTCGCTCACGTGCGGCCCGTGTTTCGAGAATCGGACTGGGATGCGTACCGGGCGGTGAACCAGCGTTTCGCAGATGCCGTCGTCGCTGAGGCGCGCAGCGAGGACCCGATCGTTCTGGTGCAGGACTATCACTTCGCATTGCTGCCCGCGATGCTGCGCGCGAAGCTGCCGCGGGCGACGATCCTGACCTTCTGGCACATCCCCTGGCCGAACCCGGAATCGTTCGGCATCTGCCCCTGGCGGCGCGAGATCCTCGAAGGATTGTTGGGCAGCACGATCCTTGGCTTCCACACCAGCTTTCACTGCAAGAACTTCATCGAGACGGTCGACCGATTCCTCGAGGCACGCATCGAGCACGAGCATTCGACCATCCGCTTCCATGACAAGGAGACCTTGATCGAGAGCTACCCGATCTCGATCGAGTGGCCGACACCGCAGGCGCAGTCGCTGTGGCCGACGGTCGAAGCCTGCCGCGCCGCGGTCCTTGCACGTCTCGATCTGCCACAGGACACCTGCCTGGCGGTCGGCATCGACCGCTTCGACTACACCAAGGGCATTCTCGAGCGCCTGCATGCGGTCGAGCGCCTGCTCGAGAAGCGGCCCGGGTGGATCGGGCGCTTCGTCTTCGTTCAGGTCGCCGCACCGACGCGGAGTTCGCTCGAGGAATACCGAATGTTCCAGGAGCGCATTGAGCGCGTCGCCGCACGCATCAACGAGCGATTCGGGCGACGCGGCTATCAGCCGATCCATCTGCTCGCGAAACACCATGAGCATGCCGCCGTGAACGAACTGTTCCGGGCCGCCGACATCTGTCTGGTGACGAGTCTGCATGACGGCATGAATCTGGTGTGCAAGGAGTTCGTTGCAGCACGCGACGATGAACGCGGGGTACTGATCCTGAGTCGCTTTGCCGGTGCGGCGCGGGAGATGACCGAGGCGTTGATCGTCAACCCGTATCACGTCGAAGAAATGGCCGATGCACTTGATCGTGCCGCCACGATGCCGCTGGCCGAACAGCGGGAACGCATGGCGAGTCTGCGAATGACCGTGCGCGAATTCAACGTGTTTCGCTGGGCCGGCCGCATGCTGTCCGATGCCGCGCGCTGGCGGCTGCGCGAGCGCATCGAGTCGCGCGTGCGTCGCCACCGGATCGAGTGACATGACGGCGCGTACCTGTCATTCGTCGACTTGGGTGCGTGGACAGGCTCGCGGCGGCGTATTCACGGCGGTTCTGCCTCGAGAGTCAGACCGTTGCACTCCGATCGATCGGAAAAGCGGCGCGCACGTTCGAGCGCCTCGCCGAACGGCGCCAGGAGTTTCAAATGCGGACCGCGCGGCGAGTGCAGGTTCAATCCCCCTCCGGGCGTGTCGGGGCCCGGAAAATGTGGCAGCCCACGGTAGCGTGCGTTGAATTCGCTGGCCACAGCCTCGAGTTGCCCATCGCCCAAAGGGGCCTCCAGGTATTGAACAATCGATGCCACCTCGAACCGCAAGCCCGTCTCGGTGGGCACTGGTTCGACGCTGACTTCGGTCAGCAGACCTTGCTCGCTCCGGTAGGTTCCCGTCATCCGCTCGCTGATGCTCACGTTCGCACAGACCGCGCGAATTTGTCCCAGCACGGCCAGCGCGCCATTGTCAAGGCGATGCAGGTACCAGTAGGGTGCCAGCGTCCGCACGGCATCGTCATCGCGTTCGAGAACGCCGCCCAGGCGGGACAGCGCCTCTTCGGACACGCCGCTGCGGGCCAGCGGCACGTCGTTGGCGGGGTTCACGGCCACCACCCAGGGAATGTCGCCGAGTGTCCGGGCATCGTCACCGATGCAGACTTCGGCAACGCAGGGCATGCCGTTCAGGAACGGTGGTTTGTCCTCGGCATGTGCTGCTGTCGCGCACAGCAGCACGAGCGCGACGGCCACTCTCTTGGACGGACTCGTCATGCGCTGCCTGTGTCGCGTGGCTCGCGAAATCGATCGATGGCGGCATCGACCATGCCCTCCGCGTTGCCGCGTTCGAGGTATTGGCGACGCAGGAAGCTGGCATCGCTGCCCTCACGTGCAATGGCTGCGACATCCCGCAGGGCAGCCCCGGCGCCGCAGGCCTCGGCGTGCCCGCCAAGGGTATCGACCGTGCTCAGCACATCGTCACGAATCGAGATCGCCTCGTACGTCTTGGGGTGCACGAGCGTGCCGTCGAGGCCGAATCGACAAGCCTGGAAGCGGTTGTAGTTGTAGACCAGGTAATCGCTTTCGGCGGGCGCTGGCTCCGAGCGATCTGACAAGTAGCTGCACAGCGCCTGCAGATAGCCCGCCAACGCCGCTGCGCAGTCGACCGTCAACGGGGTGTCGCAGACGCGCAGCTCGATCGTCCCGTACTCCGGCTTCGGTCGAATGTCCCAGTAGAAGTCTTTCATGCTCTTGACGATGCCGGTGCGCTCCATCTGGGCGAAGAATTGTTCTTCAAAGGCCTGCCAGCTGAGCACGAACGGCGCGCGGCCGCTCAACGGAAACGCGAACACCGAGTTCAACCGCGCGGAGTTGAACAGCGTGTCGTTGCGTTGCACGAAAGGCGACGAGGCGGCCAGAGCGATGAAGTGCGGCACGTAGCGATTCAACGCATGCAGCAGATACATGGCCTCGTCACCCGAACGGCAGCCCACATGCACGTGTTGACCGAAGATGGTGAACTGCTTGGCCAGGTAGCCGTATAGCGCCGAGACTTCCTTGAAGCGCGGTTTCGCAAAGATCTTGCGATCGGACCACTGCTGAAACGGGTGCGTGCCGCCCCCGCAAACACCCAGGTTCAGGGTGTCCCCTGCCGTCACCAGCGCGTCGCGGATCTCGTGCAATTGTCGCAACAGGCCGCGATGGTCTGTCTGAACGTCGGTCGATACCTCGATCATGCTCTGCGTGATCTCCGGGACGACGTTGCCCGGGAACCGGCGGCGTGCGAGCAGATCCAGCATGTCGGGGCTGGCCTCCACGAGGTCGAAGTTGCTGAGGCTAACCAGCTGCAATTCGAGCTCGACGCCCAACGTCAACGGGGCAGAGCTCTTGAAGGCTTCGAGCGGCATGTCAGGGCTCCTTCGGATCGTGCGTCTCGCCTGCCATGCGCAAGGCTTGCTGCATCACGATGGGCCCGAGCAGTTCGAGCACCAGCGTTGCTGCCGCGAGCGGCGCCAGTTGATCGACGAGGTCGATCCCGAGGTAGCGCGTGTGCTCCAGCAGCAGGATCACGAAGACCGAGATCGGGGTCATCGCCAGGCCGGTGAGGGCTCCCTTGCGCCATGACGTCCCGCTGGCCCGCGCCAGTGCGGTGACGCTGGCGATCTTTGCGGCGCTGCGCACTGCCACGAGCGCGAGACCCAGCGCCAGACCGTCCAGCACGCGCGGCCAGGAGAGGGTGGTCGCGATGTAGACGAACAGGACGACCGCCAGCAGGTCGCCCAGCGCGCCGAAGTTGCGCTGGGCCTGGTTGAGGGTGACGCGGCGATGGCGCACGACAAAGCCGAACGTCAACGCAGCAAGCAGCGGCGAGAGGAGCAGCGCGTGGGTGAGAGCGACCAGCAGGATCACGGCGACCGCCAGCGCGACGGTCGCGTCCTGGCTGAGGCGTCCCAATCGTCGCAGCAACGCGGGTACGCCGACGCCAAAAGCTGCCCCGAGTCCGGCCGATGCCGCGAGCACGACGACGCTGTTGGACACGGCAGACCACAGGTGACCCGAGGTGTCGAAGGTCCAGAAGCCGACGACGACCTTGAAGGCGAACACGGCAAGGACGCAGTTGAGGGCAGCGAGGTGCAGAACGCGTTCCGTCACCTGTCCGGAACTGCGTTGCTCGTTGATCACCCTCATGACGGCGGCAGGCGAGGTGGACATCGACAGCGAAGCCAGCAACAACGCCGTGAGCGTGGCCGCTCCGGTCCAACGCGACAGCGCGTACACGCAGGCGAAGGTGACGCCGGCCTCCAGCAATCCGCTGGCGCCCAGCCACGGGTTCGTGAGCAACCAGCGAAGGTTGATGCGGTAGCCGAACTCGAACAGGATCAGGCCGAAGGCGATATTGGCCACGAGCATGCCCGGGCCGGTGCCGGCGACGGGAAGCAGTCCGAGCTGCGCGTTCGCGCAGGCGAATCCGATCAGCCCGTAGGTGCTGACACGCGGCAGTGACGCCCACCGATGCGCCAGCTCACCTCCGACCCAGGCCAGCGCGACCACCAGGGGCCAGGCGAGATCGCTGCCGGACAATATTTCGATCACGCTACCGAGCACGAGCGCGCGAGACGAGTTGCTGTCGTATCTCGAGCAGCTTTGCCTTCAGACGGCGCTCGTTGACTGGGCCGACACGCAACAGGACCTTCTGTCCCGCCGACAGCGACTCGAACTCGGGATCCGCGAACTGATATCGAACCCAGGGGCGCTCCGACGGAATGGGGCCCTTGACCTCGGTCAGGGTGACCTTGACCGGGTAGGCTGCGTCAGGTGTCGACAGCAGCTGGTCGATGACCTCGATGAACCGGTCGTTGAAGTAGCGTTTCGGATAGCCCAGGTCCTGGTAGGCCTGCTGCAGCATCGGGTACGCGCGGACGTAGAGATCGACGGCGCGACCAATGTCGACCGTCTCGACCAACAGCACGAACGGCGTATAGCGCATGCTGTTGTCGGCGGCAATCACCGCTGCACCCTCGGATCCTTCGACGGTGAAGCGGCCTTGCGTGGGGTTGATTGGCCACAAGATCGGTGCCGCATGTTCGCGCCCGAGATTGTCGATCGTCGCGACGAACCGTCGGGCGAAGTCATCCGTTTGGAAGAACGATGTGACCGCCTTCTGGCCCATCAGCTCGACCAGCGCCTGCGGGATGTCCGCCGGACCCATCGCCTTGGTCTCAGGTGGGGGGTCAATTGGATGCAAAGTGACGGGCTCCGCAGAGACAGTCGAGGCCGGCGACGCCGACTCCAACGGTGCGATTGCCGCGGATGCTGGCGCTGCCGGAACCGGTTGAGGCAAAGTTTGGACGGGCTTGCCGACCCAGAGATAAGCCCCGCCAAGCATCACGAGGACGAAGAGCAAGGCCGCGAGCCAAAGTTCCTTTTTCATGACGGCACCCTGCATTCGTGCAAA
>JBDTVC010000234.1:0-7646 GCA_040007475.1 Burkholderiales bacterium | reverse complement strand
ATCGCCGAAGAACTGGCGCTGCCGCCGGTGAAGATCCACTGCTCGATCCTGGCGGAAGACGCGATCAAGGCGGCGGTGAACGACTACAAGGCTAAAGCTGCAACGTCCGCGGCCTCGGTTCAGAAGGCCGCGTGATTTCATGGCTGTGACGTTGACCGAAGCCGCCGCACGCCACGTGACGCGCTACATGGCCAAGCGCGGCAAGGGCGTGGGTGTGCGCTTGGGCGTGAAGACGACCGGCTGCTCGGGCCTGGCCTACAAGCTCGAATACGCCGACGAATTCGCGCCTGAAGACACCGTCTTCGAAGGCCACGGCGTGAAGGTCATCGTCGACCCGAAGAGCCTGCCGTACATCGACGGCACCGAGCTCGACTTCGTGCGAGAGGGCCTGAACGAAGGCTTCAAGTTCCACAACCCGCGCGAGAAAGACCGCTGCGGCTGCGGCGAATCGTTTCGGGTCTGATGGACCTGAACATTGCCAGCACGGACTTCGAGCTGTTCGACACGGAGCCGCGCTTCACGCAAGACCGCAGCGCGCTCGATGCGCGCTGGCGTGCCCTGCAAGCCGAGGTCCACCCGGATCGCTTCGCCACCGATGGCGCAGCCGCGCAGCGCATCGCGATGCAATGGGCCGTGCGCGTCAACGAGGCGTATCAGCGGCTGAAGGACCCGGTCAAGCGCGCGGCGTATCTCTGCGAACTCAACGGTGCCCCGATCGACGCCGAGAACAACACCGCTATGCCAACGGCGTTCCTGATGCAGCAGATGGCGTGGCGCGAGGCGTTGGATGAGGCGCGCGACGTCGACCAGGTGGATGCGTTGCTCCAGCAGGTCACCGATCATCGGCGCGCCGCGTTGCAGCAGCTCGAAACCACGCTGGACGCGGACCGCGACCACGTCGCCGCCGCCCAGCAGGTCAGAGCCCTCATGTTCGTCGAGCGCTTTGCCCATGACATCGATCAGCGCCTCGAAGCGCTGGGACAATAGCGTCATGGCTCTACTGCAAATCTCCGAACCCGGCGGTGCACCCGATCCGCATCAGCGTCGCATCGCGATCGGCATCGACCTCGGCACCACGCACTCGCTCGTCGCCGCGGTGCGCAACGGCGTCGCCGAATGCCTGCCTGACGACGCGGGCCGCGTGATCCTGCCGTCGGCCGTGCGCTATCTCGCCGACGACAAGCGCCAGATCGGCGCGCCGGCGCTGGCCGAGGCGGCGACCGACCCTCGCAACACCATCGTCTCGGTCAAGCGCTTCATGGGCCGCGGCCTGGCCGACATCGAGGGCCGCGGCAAGTTGCCCTACGACTTCGTCGAGGCCCCGGGCATGGTGCAGATCCGCACGGTCGGTGGCGTCAAGTCGCCGGTCGAGGTCTCGGCCGAGATCCTCGCGACGCTGCGTTTCCGTGCCGAGGACACCTTCGCCGACGACATCTTCGGCGCGGTCGTCACGGTGCCGGCCTACTTCGACGACGCGCAGCGCCAGGCCACAAAGGATGCGGCCCAACTCGCCGGGCTGAACGTGCTGCGCCTGATCAGCGAGCCGACCGCGGCGGCCATCGCCTACGGACTCGAGACCGGCTCCGAGGGCCTGTACGCCGTCTACGACCTCGGCGGCGGCACCTTCGACATCTCGCTGCTGCGCCTGTCCGCAGGTGTCTTCGAGGTCGTCGCGACCGGCGGCGACTCGGCCCTCGGCGGTGACGACTTCGACGCGATGCTGGCAGAGTGGGCGCTGCTGCAAGCGGGCCTCGCGGCCGACACGCCGCAGGACAAGCGCGCCGTGCTGGTCGCCGCGCGTGCCGCGAAGGAAAAGCTCTCGACCACCGACCACACCACGATGGCCTGCCCGCTCGAGGCCGGCGAGCTGTCGTTGATCGTCAGCCGCGAGCAGTTCGCGATGATCACGCGCCGCCTCGTGCAGAGCACGATCTCGAATGTGCGCAAGGTGCTGCGCGACGCGAAGGTCGACAAGTCCGAGGTCAAGGGTGTCGTGATGGTGGGCGGCTCGACGCGCATGCCGATGGTGCAGGTAGCAGTCGGTGACTTCTTCGAGAAGACGCCGCTGACCAACCTGAACCCCGACGAGGTCGTCGCGCTCGGCGCGGCGATCCAGGCGAACGCGCTGGCGGGTAACGCCGGCGCCGGCGAGCTGCTGCTGCTCGATGTGATCGCGCTGTCGCTCGGTCTCGAGACGATGGGCGGGCTCGTCGAACGCATCATCCCGCGCAACAGCACGATCCCGACCGCGCGCGCGCAAGACTTCACCACCTTCAAGGATGGCCAGACGGCGATCGCGATCCACGTCGTGCAGGGCGAGCGCGAGGTCGTCAGCGATTGCCGCTCGCTCGCGCGCTTCGAGTTGCGCGGCATCCCGCCGATGGTCGCGGGCGCGGCGCGCGTGCGGGTGAGCTTCCAGGTCGACGCCGACGGGCTGCTGAACGTGACGGCGCGCGAGGAGACCTCGGGTGTCGAGGCCGCGATCACGGTCAAGCCGAGCTACGGCCTGGCCGACGACGAGATCGCGCGCATGCTGAAGGAGAGCTTCAGCACCGCCGAGCAGGACATGGTTGAACGCAGCCTGCGCGAGTCGCGCGTCGAGGCCGAGCGGATGACGCTGGCCACGCATTCCGCGTTGGCGGCCGATGGCGATCTGCTCACGCCGGCGCAGCGCGACGAGATCGAGACCTTGCTTGCGGGCTTGCAAGCGAGCCGCGAGTCCACCGATCACCACACCATCGATGCCGCCGTCGAGGCGCTCGCGAAAGGCACCGAGGCCTTCGCGGCCGAGCGCATGAACCGCAGCATCCGCGTGGCCCTCGCGGGCAAGCGCGTCGATCAGGTCTGACCAATGCCCATCATCAAGATCCTGCCGCACGCCGAGTACTGCCCCGAGGGCAAGCAGATCAGCGCGCCCAGCGGCACCTCGATCTGCGAGGCCTTGCTCGACAACCACATCGAGATCGAACACGCCTGCGAGCTCAGCTGCGCCTGTACGACCTGCCACGTGGTCGTGCGCGAGGGCTTCGCGTCACTCGGCGAGATGGACGAGAGCGAGGAGGACCTGCTCGACCGTGCCTGGGGCCTGGAGCCGAACTCGCGCTTGTCGTGCCAGGCGATCGTGTCGAATCAGGACGTGGTGATCGAGATCCCGAAGTACACGATCAATCACGCGAAGGAAGCGCATTGATGGAACCCCTCGTCGAACGAGTACGTTCGACGATCCCCCGAGGGGAGGAGGGCCGGCCGAGGTCCACGAGGTGGGCCTCTTCGTGGCCCACGGCGGCCCGACCCTCCGCCCTCGGCGCGACCTACCTCAGTGGCTGCGCGACGAACCGGTAGCCTACGCCGGTCTCGGTCAGAAAGTGCACCGGCCGCGCCGCGTCAAGCTCGAGCTTGCGCCGCAAATGGCCCATGTAGATGCGCAGGTAGTGGCTGTGCTCCACATTGCCCGGCCCCCACACTTCGCCGAGCAGTTGCCGATGCGTCAGCACCTGGCCCTCGCGCGCGACCAGCGCCGCGGCCAGCTTGTACTCGACGGGCGTGAGGTGCACATGCGCGCCGCCACGCCGCGCCTGGCGCCGCGCGAGATCGACCTCGCAGTCGCCGAACGTGACGATGCTCGACACCGGCGCGGCGCTGCGGTCGCGCCGCCGCAATGCCGCACGCACGCGGGCCGAGAGCTCGCCGACCGAGAACGGCTTGACGAGGTAGTCGTCCGCGCCCGCGTCGAGCGCGGCGATCTTGTCGCGCTCGTCGCTGCGCGCCGACAGCACGATCACCGGCACCTGGCTCCAGCCGCGCAGGTCGCGCAGCAGATCGACGCCATCGCCGTCCGGCAGGCCGAGGTCGAGGATCACGAGATCGGGGCGGCGCGTGCCGGCCTCGATCAGCCCGCGCTTCACGCTGTCGGTCTCGAACACCTGATGGCCCTCGGCCTCCAGCGCCTGGCGCACGAAGCGCAGGATCGCGGGGTCGTCCTCGATGACCAGCAGGCGGGCCGGAGTGTCCATTCCGGTCATTGTGGTGGCACCGCGGGGACGGGCTTGTAGGGCAGCGTCCAGCGCAGCACCGCGCCATGCGGCGACGCCGCGTGCGCGCTGATCGTGCCGCCGTGCGCCTGCACGATCGCGCGACAGATCGCCAGGCCCAGGCCCACGCCGGGCGTGCTCGACTCCTTGTCGCCACGCCTGAACTTGTCGAACAGCGCCTCGGCATCGCCGGGTGGCAAGCCCGGGCCATCGTCGGTCACGTCGACGACGATGTGCGCGCCGTCGACATGCGCGCTCAACGTGATCGTGCTGCCGGCCGGCGTGTACTTGGCGGCGTTCTCGAACAGGTTGGCCAGCACGCGCTCGATCAGCACGCCGTCGGCGTAGAGCAGCGGCAGATCGTCGGGCAGGGCGACCACGACCCGATGCGATGCGAGTGCCGATTCGACCGACCGCAGTGCGCTGCCGGCCAGCTCTTCCAACGATTGCCAATCGCGCCGCAGCGTCACCGCGCCGGCCTGCAGCCGGGCCATGTCGAGCAGGTTGTTGACGAGCTGCGTCGTGCGGTGTGCCTGCACGGTGATCGCGTGCGCGTCTCTGGCGTGGGCCGAGCCCTCGCGCAAAAGCGACTGCGCAAGCGTCTCCGCCGTGCCGGCCAACGCGGTCAGCGGCGTGCGCAGATCGTGCGAGAGCGCTGCCAGCAGCGAGTTGCGCAGGCGCTCCGATTCCATCGAGACCAGCGTCTCCTGTGCGACGCTCACGAAGTGCACGCGCTCGATCGCCATCGCGATCAGCGTCGCGTAGGTGTCGAGCAACTGGCGCTGCTCGGGGATCATCAGCAGGCGCGCGTTCGCGGGCTCGATCACGATCACACCACGCGTGCGCATCGGCGCGATCAGCGGCACGTAGAGCTGGGCGCTGGCGGGCAGGGTGTCGGTGCCGGCACCGGCGGCATCGGCGTGGTCGAAGGCCCACTGCGCCAGAGCCGTGTCGATCGCGGGTGCGCCGCCGACGCCGTCGGAGGCCAGCGCCAGCCGGTCATGCGCATCGATCAGCATCACCGCTGCCTTGGCGCGAAACGCGGCCTCGAGCGCGCGGTCGCCTATTGCGGCGACCTGTTCGGTCGTCAGCGCCTTGCCGAGTTCGCGCGCGATCTCGTAGAGCCGGCGCGAGCGGTCTTCGCGATCGGTCGCCACGCGCGCCTGGTAGCGCAGCGACGCGGTGAGCTGGCCGACGACGAGGCCGACGATCATCATCACGGCGAAGGTCAGCAGGTATTGCGCGTCGCTCACCGCGAACGAGAAGCGCGGCGTGACGAAGAAGAAGTCGAACGCGAGCACGTTGAGCACCGCGGCGGTCAACGCCGCGCCGCGGCCGAAGCGCACCGCCACCAGCACGAGCGCGAGCAGGTACAGCATCACGATGTTGGCCGGGTCGAACCACGCGAGCAGCGGCGTGGCCAGCAGCGACACGGCGGCGCACGCGGCGAGGGCCCAGGCGTGGCCGATCCACCGCCCCGCAGCGGGAGGATCGGAGGTCATGCGCGGCCCGGGCCGCGTGCCGGCGTCGGTCGGGATCACCATCAGCTCGACCCCGGCGGCGTGGCGCGTGACGCGGTCCGCGAACGTCGTTCGGCCGAGCCAGGCGCTCGCGCGCGGCGCGTGGCCGCACACGACCGTGCCCAGGTTGTGCTCGTGCGCGTACGCGGCCGCAGCGAGTGCCGCGTCGTCGCCGCTCAGTGTCGCGGTCACGGCGCCCAGCGATTCCGCCAGCTTCAGCGTCTTCAGGATCGCGCTGCGCTGCGCGTCCGGCAGGCGTTGCAGCGCGGGTGTTTCGACGTACACCGCGTGCCACGGTGCCGTGCTGCGGTTCGCGCGGCGGCCGGCGGCGCGCACGAGTTTGTCGGCGCCGGGCGCGGGGCCGATGCAGACGAGCAGCGCATCGCTGGTCTGCCACAGTCGCTTGCCCTCGATGCCCATGTGCTCGCGGCGGTAGCTGCGCACGTCGTCATCGATGCGGTCGGCGGTGCGGCGCAGCGCGAGTTCGCGCAGCGCCATCAGGTTGCCCTTGCGGAAGAAGTTCTGCACCGCCTGCCGGGCCTGTGCCGGCAGGTAGACCTTGCCGTCCTGCAGGCGCTGCAGCAGGTCCTCGGTGGGCAGGTCGACGAGCTCGACCTCGTCGGCGTCGTCGAACACATGATCCGGAACCGTCTCGCTCACGCGGATGCCGGTGATGCCGCCGACCACGTCGTTCAGGCTCTCGAGGTGCTGGACGTTGACGGTCGTGATCACGTTGACGCCGGCGGCGAGCAACTCCTCGATGTCCTGCCAGCGCTTCGGGTGGCGCGAGCCGGGTGCATTGCTGTGCGCGAGTTCGTCGACGAGCAGCACGGCCGGCTTGCGCGCGAGCGCGGCATCGAGGTCGAACTCGAACAGCTCGCGGTCCTTGATCGGCACGCTGCGCAGCGGCAGGCGCTCCAGACTTTCGAGCTGCCCGGCCGTCTCGGCACGGCCGTGGGTCTCGACGATGCCGACGACCACGTCGACATGCTGGGCGCGCAACACCTGCGCCGCCTCGAGCATCGCGTAGGTCTTGCCGACGCCGGCCGAGGCGCCGAAGAAGACCTTCAGCGTGCCGCGCGCCGCCCGCTGCTGGGCGGCGTGGGCGCGGGCCAGCAGCTCGTCGGGATCGGGGCGCGCGTCGGTGGTCACGCGTGCAGTCTATCGGGCAGGGTCGGCGACCTTGCCGTCCACGGCCAGGTTCAGCAACAGCACGTTGACGCGTGGCTCGCCAATGACGCCCAGCCAGGGACGCAGCGCGTGCGAATCGATGAGCGACTCGACCTCGGCCACCGGCACGTCACGTGCACGTGCGATCCGTGCCGCCTGGTAGTGCGCAGCGGCGACGCTGATCTCGGGGTCCAGGCCGCTGCCCGAGGCGGTCACCAGATCGACCGGGACGGGCAGGGCATTGCCCGGGTCGGCCGCCTTCAGCGCGTCGACGCGCGCCTTCACGGCGTCGAGCAGGGCCGGGTTGTTCGAGCCGAGGTTCGAGCCGCCGGACGCGAGGCCGTTGTTCGGCATCGGCGAGGTGGCGGATGGCCGGCTCCAGAAGTACGTGGGGGCGCTGAACGACTGGCCGATCAGCGACGAGCCGACCGCCTTGCCGCCCACGCTCACGATGGAGCCGTTCGCCGCCTGCGGGAAGGCGACCTGCGCGACGCCGGTCACCACCAGTGGATACGCCACGCCGGTGATGGCGGTGAGCAGCGCGAAGATCGAGAGCGCCGGGCGCAGGCTTGACGTGAATGTGTTCATGACGATCTCAGGTGAGGTGAACGACCGTGAGCAGCAGGTCGACGAGCTTGATGCCGACGAAGGGCACGATCAGCCCGCCCACGCCGTAGACGAGGGCGTTGCGCCGCAGCAGCGACGCGGCGCCGAGCGCGCGGTAGGCGACGCCGCGCAGTGCCAGCGGGATCAGCGCGACGATGATCAGCGCGTTGAAGATCACCGCCGAAAGGATCGCCGACGACGGCGACGCGAGGTGCATCACATTGAGCGCATTGAGCTGCGGATAGGTCGATGCGAACGCGGCCGGGATGATCGCGAAATACTTCGCGACGTCGTTGGCGATCGAGAAGGTCGTCAGCGA
>JBDTVC010000233.1:0-7648 GCA_040007475.1 Burkholderiales bacterium | reverse complement strand
CGCTGACGACGCTGATCTGCGTGCTCGTCGGCGCGCCCGAGGCCTACATCCTGAGTCGCATGGGCAAGCCGTGGCGCTCGATCTTCCTGCTCGTGATCCTCGCGCCGCTGCTCGTTTCGGTCGTCGTGCGCGCCTTCGGCTGGAGTCTGCTGCTCGGGCCGAACGGTGTCGTGAACCAGGTCTTCAACGGGCTCGGCATCGGCACGGTGCGCATGCTTTACACGCCGACCGCCGTGGTCGTCGCGCTGGTCCACGTGATGCTGCCGTTCATGGTGATCCCGGTCTGGACCTCGCTACAGAAGCTCGACCCGATGGTCGAGAGCGCCGCGCTGTCGCTCAGCGCGTCGCAATGGACCGTGATGCGCCGCATCGTGCTGCCGCAGGTCACGCCGGGGCTGCTGTCAGGCAGCCTGATCGTGTTCGGGCTGAGCGCCAGCGCGCTGGCGATCCCCGGGCTGCTCGGCGGGCGCCGGCTCAAGATGGTCGCGACGCTGATCTACGACGAATACCTGCACGAGCTGAACTGGCCGCTCGGCGCCGCGATCGCGCTGGCGCTGCTGTTTATCAATCTTGTCGTGATGCTGAGCTACAACGCGGTACTCGAAGGCGCGTACGCGAAACGGATGGGCCGCACATGAGGCGCACCGGACCCCTCGCACTCGTCTTCCACACGCTGGTGACGATCTTCATGCTCGCGCCGCTGGTGATCGTCTGCCTGGTCGCGTTCACGCCCGAGAACACGCTGTCGATCCCGTGGCGCTCGTTCTCGTTGCGCTGGTTCCAAGCGGTGTTCGAGCACTCCGACCTGATGCAGTCGTTCTGGAACAGCCTGGGCGTCGCCACCGCCGCGGCCACGCTCGCGCTGCTGTTCGCGGTGCCTGCCGGCATCGCGATCGCGCGCCACGAGTTCCCGGGGCGGCAGGCGCTCAACGGGCTGCTGCTGTCGCCCCTGATCGTGCCGCACCTTGTGCTGGGCGTCGCGATGCTGCGCCTCTTCGCATTGTTCGGTGCGCGCGGCTCGGTGTTGTGGCTGACACTTGCGCACGTCGTGATCGTCATCCCTTACGCGCTGCGCCTCGTCGTCGCCGCGCTCGCGGGGCTGGACCGCAGCGCCGAGCAGGCCGCGCTGTCGCTCGGCGCAAGCCACGCCACCGTGTTCCGCCGCATCACGCTGCCGCTGATGCTGCCCGGCATCACCGGCGGCTGGATGCTCGCGTTCATCAACAGCTTCGACGAGGTGACGATGTCGATCTTCATCACCTCGCCGCAGACCGTGACGCTGCCGGTGCGCATGTACATGATCGCGACCGAATCGATCGACCCGATGATGGCCGCGGTGTCGGCGCTGATGGTCGCTGTCACCGCCGTCGCGATGATCGTGCTCGACCGCTTGTATGGGTTGGACAAGGTGCTGGTGGGGCAGCATTGAGGACGCCGGGCCGCCCCAAGTCCGAAGACCCCCGCTCGGCGGGGTCGCGCGCAGCGCGAGGGGTGCTCCGTTGAGCGCGATCCTGCACCGCATCGATGGGGTGCCACGCGAGTCGATCGCGTTGGAACTCGATGGCCGCCCGTGCACCGCCCTCGAGGGCGACACCGTGCTCACCGCGATCCTCACGCAGGCCACGCGCGTGCGCGTCGCCGAATTCGGTGGTGCACCGCGTGCAGGCTTCTGCATGATGGGCGCGTGCCAGGATTGCTGGGTGCAACTGGTCGACGGCGAACGCCTGCGCGCGTGCACGACGATGGTCGAGGCCGGCATGCGCATTCGCACATGAGCCAGGTCTTCGTGATCGTCGGCGCCGGCCCGGCCGGCATGCGGGCCGCTGAGCAGCTCGTCGCCGGCGGGCAGCGGCCGATCGTGATCGACGAGGCGCAGCGCTTCGGCGGCCAGATCTACCGCCAGCCACCGGCCGTGATGCGGCGCGCGCGCCGCGACCTCTACGGCTTCGAGGCCGGCCGCGCAAGCGCGGTGCTCGATCGCTTCGAGTCGCTGCTGCCACAGATCGACTACCGGCCCGACACGCTGGTCTGGCAGGTCGAGGCGAACACGCTGCAACTGGTCCGTGCCGGCCGCGTCGAGGCGCTTTCGTTCGACGCACTGATCCTGGCGACTGGCGCGACCGACCGCGTGCTGCCCTTCCCCGGCTGGACGCTGCCCGGCGTCTACACGCTCGGTGCGGCGCAGGTCGCGCTGAAGCACCAGGCCTGCCTGATCGGCCCGCGCGTGGTCTTCGCGGGTACCGGGCCGTTGCTGTACCTCGTGGCGTGGCAGTACGCGAGCCACGGCGGGCAGGTCGCCGCCGTGCTCGACAGCGCACCGAAGACCGCGAAGCTGCGGGCCGCTCCGAACATGCTGGCGCGGCCGGCAGTCGCCGCGAAGGGCGCGTACTTCCTCGCGCGTCTGAAGCTGATGGGTGTTCCGCTGCACGGCGGCGTGACGCCGATGAAGGCCGAAGGCACCGAGCGCGTCACCGCGCTGACCTGGTGCGCCGGCGGCACGACCCGCACGACAGCGTGCGACGCGATCGGCGTCGGTCACGGGCTGCGTTCCGAAACGCAACTCGCCGACCTCGCCGGCTGCGCCTTCGAGTACAGCGAGATCGAACAGGCCTGGCTGCCGACGCGCGACGCCGCGGGGCGCACGAGCGCGCGTGGTGTGTACCTCGCCGGCGATGGTGCCGGCGTGCTCGGCGCAGATGCCGCGGAGTTGTCGGGCGCGCGGGCCGCGCTTGCGGCACTCGAAGACCTCGTCGCACCCGCGTCGATGGACCGCGCGGCGCAGATCGAGCGCGAGACACGAGCCCACGTCACCTTCCGCCGCGGCCTCGAAACCGCATTCGCACCGCCCTCGCGCTGGGCCGCCGAAGCGCCCGACGACCTCATCGTCTGCCGCTGCGAGGAAGTCACCGCCGGCGAACTCCGAGCCTGTGCCCGCGACACCGGCACGCGCGAACTCAACCGCCTGAAGTCGCTCACGCGCATCGGCATGGGTCGTTGCCAGGGTCGCATGTGCGCGCCGGCCGCGTCGCGTCTGCTGGCGCACGCCGTGGGCAGCGAGCTGAAAGAGGTGGGCCGGCTGCGCGGCCAGGCGCCGATCAAGCCGCTGCCGATCACGCTGCTGCACGAGTACACCCCCAGCACCGACGTGCCGGAGGACGACAATGACTGAGCGACTCGACGCCGACGTCGCGATCATCGGTGGCGGCATCGTCGGCGCATCGGCCGCGCTGTTCCTGCGCCGCGTCGGCCTGTCGGTCGTGCTGCTCGAACGCGGGCTGTGCGGCGCGGCGGCCAGCGGCGTCAACTACGGTGGCGTGCGCACGCAGGGGCGCGCGATCGCGCAGCTGCCGCTCTCGTTGCGTGCCCGCGCCTTGTGGGCAAGGCTGCCCGAACTGATCGGCATCGGCGGCGAGTACGCGCAGTCCGGTCACCTGAAGCTCGCCCGCTCCGAAGCCGATCTGCACAAGCTCGAGACCTACTGCCGCGACGTGCGCGGGCACGGGCTCGAACTCACGCTGCAGACGGGCAGCGCGTTCCGCCGCGCGCACCCGTGGCTCGGCGAGCAGGCGATCGCCGGCTCGTTCTGCGCCGAGGACGGGCATGCGAACCCGCGCCTCGTCTCACCGGCGTTCGCACGCGCGGCGCAGGCCGCGGGCGCGCGCATCGTCGAGGGCGGCGAGGTCACCGAGCTCGCGGCGACCGGCAGCGGCTTCGTCCTCGGCGACGGCAAAGGCCTCACGATCCATTCGCGCTGGCTGCTCAACTGCGCCGGCGCCTGGGCACTGAAGATCGCCGAGCGCTTCGGCGACACGGCACCGATGACCTCGATCCACCCCGGCATGGCCGTCACCGAAGCCGTGCCGCGCTTCATGGATGTCAACGTCGGCGTCGAAGGCGGCGGCATCTACGGCCGCCAGACCTCGCGCGGCAACTGCGTGATGGGCGGCAGCCGCGGCGCCGCGAACGGCGCGCTCTACGCGGTGCCGACCGCGCGCGCGATCGGCGAGCTGTGCGACCGCATGGCCGCGCTGTTCCCGGCGCTGGAGCACGCCCACGTGATCCGCTTCTGGAGTGGCGTCGAAGGGTCGCTGCCCGACCACCATCCCGTCATCGGCCCGAGCGCGACGACACCACAGTTGATCCACGCGTTCGGCTTCTGCGGCGCCGGCTTCCAGATCGGCCCCGCCGTCGGCGAAGCCCTCGCCGAGCTGATCCACCGCGGGCGCTCCGGCGTGGCGCTGGAGCCGTTTTCGATCACCCGTTTCACCCCCACCTTCACCCCGAAACCGCAAGGAGCGACTGCACCATGACCCGACTCACCCACTCGTTGACCCTGCTCGCCGCCGTGCTCGCCAGCGCGGGCGCCCACGCCCAGGACAAGACGCTCTACATCGGCATGAACGGTGGCGACATGGAGCGCTCGTACACGAAGTACGTGTTCCCCGCCTTCGAGAAGATCCACGGCGTGAAGGTCGTCGTCGTGCCCGGCACCTCGTCCGACATCCTGGCCAAGGTGCAGGCCAGCAAGGAGAAGCCGCCGGTGCATGTGATGTTCCTCGACGACGGCGTGATGATGCGTGCGATCAAGATGGGCCTGTGCCAGAAGCTCGTCGATTCGCCGGTGCTGAAAGAGCTGTACCCCGCCGCCCAGATGGCCGGCGGCATGGCCGCGGGCGTGAACGTCGGCATGACGGGCATCGGCTACAACAAGAAGATGTTCGACGAGAAGAAGTGGGCCGCGCCAACGTCGTGGATGGACTTCGCCGACCCGAAGTTCAAGGGCAAGGTGGTGTTCCAGTCGATGCCGGCGAGCAGCTTCGGGCTGCACGGCTTCCTGATGTTCAACCGCATCCAGGGCGGCAGCGAGAAAAACGTCGACCCCGGCTTCGGCAAGTGGGCGAGCACGATCGGCCCGAACGTGCTCGAGTACATCCCGAGCTCGGCCAAGCTCTCGGAGATGGTGCAGACCGGCGAGGCCGCGATCTTCCCGCTTACGCCGACGGCGGTGGCAACGCAGAAGGCGCGCGGCATCCCGATGGAGTACGCGCAACCGAAGGAAGGCTCGGTCCTGCTGATGGTCGCCGAGTGCGTGACCGCCAACAACGACAACGCGGCGATGGCGCAGAAGCTCGCCGAGTTCCTGCTGACGCCGCAAGCCCAGTCGGCCGCACTCGAGTTCGGCAACCAGATCCCGTCGAACCTGAAGACGCAGCCGAGCAACCCGACCGCGCAGGCCACGGTCGACAAGTTCAAGGGCTACATGAAGACCGTGAACACACTCGACTGGGACGCGGTCAACACGCTGCGGCCGGAGTGGAACACGCGCTGGAACAAGACGGTGGAGCGCTGAGTCGATGCGACAGGGGCGGGGACGCCGTCGCGGCACCCCCGTCCGGCTACGAAGGCAGGAAGTCCACCGGCCAGGTCACGACCATCTGGTCGACATCCTTCGCGCCGAAGTCGAACTGGCGGATGCGCGCGAGCAGCTTGGCTTCGAGCTCGGGTGTCTTCAGCTCGCTCGATTCGACGCGCACATCGACGACGCTGCCGGCCGGCGAGATCGTCAGCTTGACCACGACCTTGCCCTGCAGCGATGGCTCCTCGCGCAGCGCACGGTTGTAGATCGCGTAGATCGAGCCCTTGTTGCGCTCGAACACGAGTTTGATCTCTTCGATCGAGCGCGAGGCCTTTCCACTGCCGCCGCGGGCCAGGTTGCCACCGGCCCCGGAGCCCGTGCCGCCCGAGCCACCGCCCGGGCCATAGCCCTTGCCGTTGCCGCTCTGGCCACGCATGCCACCGCCACCCGGGCCGCCGCCACCACCGCCGCCGGCCACGCCTTCGACCATCGTCGTCGATCGTCCAGCGAGACCGCCGCCACCGGTGTTGCGGCTGTAGGCCGCGGTGTTGATGCCGCCGCTGCCTCCGGTCGCGTTGGACGTGATCATGCGGCGATCCGGCAAGCCGGCCTCGTTGCCCGCACCGACGCCGGGGCCGGTCGTCGTGCCGACGCCCGGGCCCTGCTTGATGTCCTTCTGCAACTGCACCGCGAGCGGCGCGCCGTGCATCTCGGCGAGCTCGTCCTTCATCGCCAGCAGGCCGATGCCGGCCGCCTTGCGGCGGGCCAGATCGATCTCACCCGGCGGCTTGCCTTCGATCGGGCGGCGCGCCTCCGGTACCTGCGCTCCCTTTTGTTCTTCGATCTTGCGTGGCGCCGGGCCCTTCGGTGCGGGCTTGGGGTCGACCTTGCTGACAGCGATATCCTGGTTCTTCTTGACCGCCGATTCGACCTTCGGCTTGACGGCGACGGGCGGCGGGACCGCCTGCTCCATCACCAGCTTGGCCAGCCGTGGCGGCAGCTCCTGCGGCTGCGTGCGGTCGGGCTTGACGACCGGCGACAACAGCAGGATCAGACAGACGATGGCGCTGATGATCAGCACCGTATTCGTGACCCGGCGCGAACGCCGCAGGTCGTCGAGCGAGATCGACCACGGCAGGACCGACTTACGAAACGAGACGACGGCCGCCGCGCTCATGACTCGAACCTCTGCCGCACCGCGAACGACACATCGCTGAAGTTGGCCCGCGCGCTGGTGTACATGATCTTGCGCAGCAGGCGGTACGGGATGTCCTTGTCGCCCATGATCGTGAGCGTCTTGCCCTTGGTCTCGTTCTCCTTGCGGATCACTTGGCGGCTGGCCTGCAGGTCGAGTTCGGCCTTCAGGCCCTCGATCATGTCGTCGGGCGCGTCGATCACGTCGGCCACCGATGCGACCTTGCGGCCGTCGACGATGATCTCGGTGCCGCTAACGACCACGACGATCGTGTCGCGCGGCTGCGTCTGCGCCAGCGACTCGGGCAGCTTCACCGCCTTCGGGCTCGGCAGCGTCTCGACGCCGCCCGAGTTCGAGAGCAGGAAGAAGATCAGGATCGTGAACACGTCGATCAGCGACACCAGGTTCATGTCCACCATGTTCTGGTTTCGCGAGCGCCTCTCGGCGCGCCGTTCACGGGGGGTCATGTTCATCGCAAACCCCTAGCGCTTGACGATCGGCGCGTCGCCGATCGAGATGTTGGGAAACAGCTCGGCGTACACGACCGCGGCACCCTGCACCGTGCGGCCGGAACGCATCGCGTCCATCACCTGCACCAGCGTGTCGTAGGGCGTGTTCGGCTCGGCCAGCACGGTCGCCTCGGTCTTCTCCGGGAACTTGACCTTGAGCTGCTGCACGAGCTGCGACAGCGCCGCCACGTCGTGGCCGGCGGTGGTGTCGGGAATGCGCTGGATCAGCCCGCCGAACCGGTCGCCGACTTCGAGCGCATCGTTGCGGATCACCACCTCGAGCTGCAGGTTGTTCTCCTTCAGTCCGCTGTTGACGGAGCTCTGCGTGGGCAGGCTCAGATCGATCACCGCCAGGCGCGTGAACACCGCGACCGACAGCAGGAACGGCACCAGCACCACGATCAGGTTGATGAACGCGGTGATCTCCAGATGCGCTGCCGTCTTGCGCAGGCGTCGGGTCTTCATGGCGGGTTCAGCGCGCGGTGGCGGCAGCCTGGTCGGCGCGGATGCGCTGCACCAGGTTCAGGAAGCTGATCTTCGCGGCCTCGAGGCCGTCGACGATCTCGCTCGTCTTCGCCTGCAGGAACG
>JBDTVC010000232.1:0-7667 GCA_040007475.1 Burkholderiales bacterium | reverse complement strand
GCACGCGTGCGCCGCGCCGCAGTTCGATCTGCGCGTCGAGCGACATCAGCACCGGCGGCGAGTCGCCGATCGGCGAGCCGTTGGCGACGTTGCCGCCCATCGTGCCGGCATTGCGGATCGGTGGCGACGCGAAGCGCAGCCACACGTCGGTGAGTGCCGGCAGGCGCCGCGTGAGCGCGGCCCAGGCGGCTTCGAGCGATGCGCCGGCGCCAATGTACAGCTCCTCGCCGCGCTCTTCGATCACCTTCATCTCGGCGACTTCGCCGACGAAGAGGATGTCGCCGAGCGGCTTGAACTGCTTGTTGACCCACAGGCCCACGTCGGTCGAGCCGGCGAGCACCTGGGCAGTCGGGTGGGCTTCGCGCAGTGCGGCCAGTTCGGCCAGCGTCGTCGGCGCGTGGAAGCGGTCGCCGCCGCTCGCGGCCGCGTAGCTGAACGTGGACTCGCGCTGCAGGCCCTTCAACGCGGTCAGCACCGGTGTGGTGTCCAGCGTGACGGCCGGCAGGTCGAACATGCGCTGCCCGGCATCGAGGATCGGCCGGTAACCGGTGCATCGGCACAGGTTGCCCGAGAGATCGTCGGCCAGCTGCTGGCGCGACGGCTGCGTCGCGCAGGCACGGTGGTGTTCATAGGTCGACCACAGCGACATCACGAAGCCCGGCGTGCAGAAGCCGCACTGCGAGCCGTGGCACTCGACCATGGCTTCCTGGACGGGGTGCAGCGCGTCGGCGTTCATCGCCTTCAGGTCTTCGACCGTGAACAGCGCCTTGCCGTCCAGCGTCGGCAGGAACTGGATGCAGGCGTTGACCGTCTGCAGCGACAGCCCGCGCACTGCGCTAGCGTCGCCCGGCGCGGCGGCGGTGCCGATCACAACCGTGCAGGCACCGCAATCGCCTTCGTTGCAGCCTTCCTTGGTGCCGGTACAGCGCGCGTCCTCGCGCAGCCAGTCGAGCACGGTGCGGGTCGGCGCGGCATCGGTGATCTCGACAACGGCACCACGGTGGAAGAAGCGGATCGGTTGGGCTGGCATGGAGGTCGCTCTTGAAGGGGCAGCTAAGAGGGCAGCTAGGCGAAAGTTAGTCGCTTCCGGTGTCTGAGGTATACAGTTTCGGACATATCACCTATCTTCAGCTGGTTATGACGGACCGTGCCGACTTCGACAAGATCGACCTCTACCTCATCCGGGTGCTGAAGACCTTGATCACCGAACGCAGTGTCTCCCGGGCCGCGATGCGCTTGCGCAGCACGCAGCCCGCCGTGAGTGCCCAGCTGAAGAAGCTGCGCGCACTGACGGGTGACCCGTTGCTGGTGCGCGCCGGCAACAACATGGCACCCACCGAGACCGCGCTGCGCCTGCTCGAACCGGCCACGCGCGTCTTGCAAGATGCGGACCGGCTGTTCAGCCCGCGTGCGCGCCAGCGCGGCTTCGACCCGCTGACCAGCACGGCCACCTTTCGAATCGCGGCGAGCGACTACCTCGATCCGCTGTTCCTCCCCGAGGTCGTCGCCCAGGTCAAGCGCCTGGCGCCGCTGGTGCGGCTGGAGATGCTGCCGCTGACGGGCGAGTACGACTACCGCCGCGGCCTCGCCGCGGGCCAGGTCGATCTGGTGATCGGCAACTGGCTCAAGCCACCGGAAGAGCTGCACCTGGGCCGGCTGATGTCCGACGAGATCGTCTGCATGGTCGGCGAGGATCACCCGGTCGTGCGATCGGCCGCCACGCGCGCGTGGACGCCGGAAAGGTATCTGGCCTGCGAACACGTCGCGCCGACGCCCCTGCACACCGGCCTCGAAGGCGCCTCGCCGGGCGTGATCGACGAGCATCTCGCGTCGCTGGGCATGAAGCGCGAGGTGATGGTCAAGAGCGCGCATTTCGGCCTGATCCCGTTGATGGTGGCGCAGAGCTTGCTGGTGCTGACCACCGGGCGGCTGTTCTGCTCGCGCTATGTCGACAATCTGCCGGTGCGGATCGTGCGCTGCCCGGTGCCGTTCCCGGCGCTGACCTATTACCAGCTGTGGCACGACCTGACGCATGCCGCCGCCTCCGGCCGCTGGCTGCGCGAGCAGGTGCGCGAGGTGGCCGGCAACCTCGCCCGCCACGGCATGCTGCAGCGCGCCAAGCCGGCGCCTTGACGAACGCGAGAGACTGATGACGACGAACCCGACCCGGATCGCACTGCGCGGCGACCTGCTCGACTTCACCGGCGAACCGGGCTGGGGCGACGTCGATGCCGGCGCGGTGCGCTATCGCCCCGACCACTGGTTGCTGATCGAGAACGGCCGCATCGCCGCTGTGCAGGCCGACCCGCCCGAGGCGGGCTGGGAACGGCACGACCACCGGGGCCGGCTGATCCTGCCGGGCTTCATCGATACCCATGTGCACATGCCTCAGCTCGACGTGATCGCGAGCTACGGCACCGAGCTGCTGGACTGGCTCAACACGTACACCTTCCCGGCGGAGCTGCGCTATGCCGATGCCGAACATTCGCGAGCGGGCGCCGCGCTGTTTCTCGACTCGCTGCTGGCCCATGGCACGACCGCAGCGGTGGTGTTCGCGACGGCGCACAAGGTTTCTGCCGAGGCACTCTTCGCCGGTGCGCAGCAGCGCGGCATGCGCGTCGTCACCGGCAAGGTGCTGCAGGACCGTCACTCGCCCGACGGCCTGCGCGACGACGTGGCGCAGGCCGAGCGTGACAGCATCGACCTGATCCAGCGCTGGCACGGCCGTGAACGGCTCGCGTATGCCGTGACGGTGCGCTTCGCGCCGACCAGCTCGCCCGAGCAGCTGGCGATGGCCGGCGCGCTGTGTGCGGCCGATGCGTCGCTCTACATGCAGACGCACGTGGCCGAGAACCGCGCCGAGGTCGCGTGGGCGCGCGAGCTCTTCCCGGAGGCGCGCAGCTACCTCGATGTCTACACCCGTGCGGGCCTGATGCACCCGCGCAGCGTGCTCGCGCACGGCATCTGGCTCGACGATGACGACCGCGCCGCGCTGCGCGACGCCGGCGCGCAGATCGCGCACAGCCCGTCGAGCAACCTGTTCCTGGGCAGTGGCCTGTTCGACTGGCGCGCGGCGGTGGGCAGCGGCTTCGGCGTCAGCCTGGCCAGCGACGTGGGCGGCGGCACGAGCTTGTCGATGATCCGCACGATGGCCGACGCGTACAAGGTGCAGGCCCTGGCCGGCCAGCGGCTGACCGCGTGGAAGGCGCTGCACGCGGCCACGCTGGGCTCCGCGCAGGCGCTGCGGCTGGATCACGAGATCGGCTCGTTCGAGCCCGGCCGCATGGCCGACGTCTGCGTCTGGGACTGGGCCGCCGACCCGGTCGGCGAACGCCGCATGGCCGTGGCCCGCAGCCTGCACGAGAAGGTCTTCGCCTGGATCACGCTGGCCGACGACCGCAACCTCGTCGAGACCTGGGTCGGTGGCGTCGCGCGGCACCGACGACCGGGTTCTGAAAGTGCCATCCGCGGATTACCCGATGCCGCATGACCGGTATCCATGAAATCGTATGACTGACCGCGCGCGCTGCGACAAAGTGGCGCCCGGACCGTGACACCGCCACTGGCCCGGCACTTGCAAAGACGGCTCCCAGTGGTTTGAGGGTTCGCACCCTACCGGAGAAAGACAGATGCTTCGACTCGAACTGGTCAACATCAGCAAGCAGTACCCGGCCGTGAAGGCGAACGACGCCGTCAACCTGCAGGTACAGCCCGGCGAGATCCACGCCGTGCTCGGCGAGAACGGCGCCGGCAAGTCGACGATGATGAAGATGATCTACGGCGCTGTCCGTCCCGACGAGGGCGAGATCCGCTGGAACGGTCAGGCCGTCAACATCCGCAACCCGCAGGAGGCGCGCGCGCTGGGCATCAGCATGGTGTTCCAGCACTTCAGCCTGTTCGACACGCTGACCGCGGCCGAGAACGTCTGGCTCGGCCTCGACAGGACGCTGTCGCTCGCCGGGGTCGCGCAGCGCATGACCCAGGTCGAGCAGGAGTACGGCCTCGAGGTCGACCCGCTGCGGCCGGTGCACACGCTGTCGGTCGGCGAGCGCCAGCGCGTCGAGATCGTGCGCGCGCTGATGACGAACCCGAAGTGCCTGATCCTCGACGAGCCGACCTCGGTGCTCACGCCGCAGGCCGTCGACAAGCTCTTCGTCGTGCTGCGCAAGCTCGCGAGCGAGGGCACCAGCATCCTCTACATCAGCCACAAGCTCGACGAGATCCGCGCGCTGTGCACCAACTGCACGGTGCTGCGCGGCGGCAAGGTCACCGGCATGGTCGATCCGCGCACCGAGAGCAACGCCGGCCTGAGCCGCTTGATGATCGGCGCCGAGCCGCCGCAGCTGCAGCACAAGCAGGCCCGGTTGGGCGACGTGGTGCTCGACGTGCGCGGCCTGACGCTCGCGAAGGAGGACCAGTTCGGCATGAACCTCGCCGACATCCGCTTCGATGTGCGGGCCGGCGAGATCGTCGGCATCGCGGGTGTGTCGGGCAACGGCCAGCAGGAGCTGATGGCTGCCCTCTCGGGCGAGGACACGCGCTCGCCCGCCGACTCGATCCGCATGTTCGGCAAGGACATCGCGAACCACTCGCCGCGCCACCGCCGCAAGGAGGGCCTGCACTTCGTGCCCGAGGAACGCCTCGGCCGCGGTGCGGTGCCGACGCTGTCGCTCGCCGCGAACACGCTGTTGACCCGCACCGAAGCCGTCAGCAGCTCGGGCTGGGTCGCGACGGGCCAGGTCACCGCGCTCGCGCAGGCCCTGATCAAGCGCTTCAACGTGAAGGCCGGCGGCCCCGACGCGCCGGCCAAGAGCCTGTCGGGCGGCAACCTGCAGAAGTTCATCGTCGGCCGCGAGATCGAGGCCAACCCGAAGCTGCTGATCGTCTCGCAGCCGACCTGGGGCGTGGACGTCGGCGCCGCGGCCCAGATCCGCGGCGAGCTGCTCGCGCTGCGCGACCAGGGTTGCGCGCTGCTGGTGGTGAGCGAGGAGCTCGACGAGCTGTTCGAGATCTGCGACCGCATGGTCGTGATCGCGAAGGGCAAGGTCTCGCCGAGCGTGGCGACCTCGGCCGCGACGATCGAAATGATCGGCGAGTGGATGTCCGGCCTGTGGGAAAAGAACAGCGAGAAGGAGACCGCTCATGCTCAAGCTTGAAGCCCGCCCCGAGCAATCGCGGCTGATGTCGATCGGCTCGCCGCTGCTCGCGCTGCTGATCACCGTGGTGGTCGGCACCATCCTGTTCGCGCTGCTGGGCAAGGACCCGGCGCGCGGGCTCTACATCTTCTTCGTCGAGCCGCTGAAGAGCGTCTACGCGCTGACCGAGCTCGCAGTCAAGGCCACGCCGCTGATGCTGATCGCGTTGGGCCTGGCGGTGTGCTTCCGCTCCAACGTGTGGAACATCGGCGCCGAGGGCCAGTACATCCTCGGCGCGATCTTCGCCAGCGGCGTGGCGATGACGGCCGACAAGAGCACCGGCGGCTGGATCGTGATCCTCGTGCTGCTCGCCGCGATCGTCGGCGGCATGCTGTGGGCGGGGATCGTCGCGCTGCTGCGCGACCGCTTCAACGCGAATGAGATTCTGGTCAGCCTGATGCTCGTCTATGTCGCTGAGCAGTTGCTGAGCTACATGGTCTACGGGCCCTGGAAGGACCCGGCCGGCTACAACTTCCCGCAGACGATCACGTTCCTGAAGTCGACGCAGATGCCCAAGCTGTTCAGCGGCTTTCGCGTCAATGCCGGCGTGATCGTCGCGCTGCTCGCGGTCGCTGCGGTCTGGGTGCTGCTGTTCCGCACCTATGCGGGCTTCCAGCTGCAGGTGGGTGGCCTCGCGCCGGCAGCTGCGCGCTATGCCGGGTTCTCATCGCGCAAGGCCCTGTGGACCGCGCTGCTGCTGTCCGGCGGCATGGCCGGTCTGGCCGGGGGCCTCGAGATCGCCGGGCCGCTCGGCCAGCTCACGCCCTATGTGCCGGCCGGCTACGGCTTCGCGGCGATCATCGTTGCGTATGTCGGGCGGCTGCATCCGGTCGGTATCGTGTTCTCGTCGATCCTGATGAGCATGTTCTACATCGGCGGCGAGTTGGCGCAGTCGCGGCTCGGGCTGCCCAAGTCGCTGACCGGTGTGTTCCAGGGCCTGCTGCTGTTCGCGCTGCTGGCTTGCGACACCTTGATCTACTACCGCATCCGCTGGCAGGCCGCCCGGCCGCAAGCCGTCAAGGCGCCCGCGATCTCGACCGAACGAAAGGTGGCGTGAAATGAACCCCCAAGCTCACTTTGTTCACTGCCCCCCAAGGGGGCGCTCAACGCCCTGCGGGCGGCCGGGAGGGCGTTGATATGGAATCCTTTGCACTGCTACTGGCCGCCACGCTCAACGCGGGCACCGTGCTCGCATTCGCCGCGCTGGGCATGCTGATCAATGAACGCTCGGGCATCGTCAACCTCGGCGCCGAGGGGATGATGCTGGTCGCGGCGATCGCCGGCTTCGCAGTCGGCGTGCAAGGCAACGACTGGCTCGCGTTCGCGGCCGGCGCCGCGGCCGGCGCGTTGCTGGCCGGCGCGTTCGGCCTGCTGGTGATCTATCTCAACACCAACCAGTACGCGACCGGCCTCGCGCTGAGCCTGTTCGGGGCTGGCTTCTCGGCCTTCGTCGGTATCAAGTACACGCAGGAGAAGCTGCCCGAGCGCCCGCACTTCTCGATCCCCGGCCTGGCCGACATCCCCTTCATCGGCCCGGCACTGTTTCGCCAGCACCCGATGGTCTATATCGCGATCGCGCTGACGGCGGCACTCGCCTGGTTCCTGTACCGCTCACGCGCCGGGCTGGTGCTGCGCGCGGTCGGCGAGTCGCCCGAATCGGCGCATGCGCTGGGCTACCCGGTGAGGCGCATCCGCATGATGGCGGTGATGGTCGGCGGCGCGCTGTGCGGCATCTCAGGCGCGTACATCTCGGTCGTCTACACGCCGCTGTGGGTCGAGGGCATGGTCGCCGGCAAGGGCTGGATCGCGCTCGCGCTGACGACCTTCGCGACCTGGCGTCCGGCACGTGTCTTGCTCGGTGCGTACCTGTTCGGCGGCGTGACGATGCTGCAGTTCTTTCTGCAGAGCGAAGGCGTGCAGGTGCCGAGCCAGTTCCTCACGATGCTGCCGTACCTGGCGACCATCGTCGTGCTGGTGCTGATCTCGCGCAACAAGGCCTTCATCCGCATCAACATGCCGGCCTCGATTGGCAAGCCGTTCTTCCCCGGAAGCTGACGCCCACGCTTCAACTTCATAATTCGCTCTCACCGTTTTCAACCCGGAGACAACAATGTCCGCTCTCTCGAAACGCAAGGTTCTCAGACTCGCCGGCTGGGGCTCGCTGGCCGCCGCTGCCGCGCTCGTCGGCTGTGGCAAGAAGGAAGAGGCGCCTGCGGCGGCAGCCTCCGCCGCGCCGGTCGCCGCGGCGTCCGCCGCCCCGGCCAAGCCCGAGCCGCTGAAGATCGCGTTCGCCTACGTCGGCCCTCCGGGTGACGGCGGCTGGACCTTCGCGCACGACAACGCCCGCAAGGCGCTCGAGAAGGAATTCGGCGACAAGATCGTCACCAGCTTCGTCGAGAAAGTGCCCGAGGGCGCCGACGCCGAGCGCGTGTTCCGCGACATGGTCGGCCAGGGCAACAAGCTGATCTTCGG
>JBDTVC010000231.1:0-7779 GCA_040007475.1 Burkholderiales bacterium | reverse complement strand
ACATGCGCGGCCGCATGAACGACGCGAAGAGCTACGCCGTGCCGCAGCCGCTGAACGCGGTGATGCAAGGCGGCACGGTGGGCGAAGTGGTCGCGTCGAAGAACGCGGGCTATGCGGTCGGCGACAAGGTGGTGGGCTTCGGTGGCTGGCAGCAGTTCAGCGTCGTCGATGCCGGCACGCCGGGCGTGCTGCGCAAGGTCGACACGACGCACGTACCGCTGTCGGCCTACCTCGGCGCGGTCGGCATGCCGGGCGTGACCGGGTGGTACGGCCTGACGGAGATCTGCAAGCCGCAGGCGGGCAAAACGATCGTCGTCAGCGCGGCCAGCGGCGCGGTCGGCAGCGTGGTGGGCCAACTCGCGAAGGCACGCGGCTGCCGCGCGGTCGGCATCGCCGGCGGCGCCGACAAGTGCGGCTACGTCGTGAACGAGCTCGGCTTCGATGCCTGCGTCGACTACAAGGCGCACAAAGACGAGAAGTCGCTGTACGAGGCGGTGAAGGCCGCCACGCCCGACGGAATCGACGGCTACTTCGAGAACGTCGGCGGCGCGGTGCTCGATGCGGTGCTGCCGAACATGAACGCGTTCGGCCGCATCGCGCTGTGCGGGATGATCAGCGGCTACGACGGCGAGCCGATCCCGCTGAAGCAACCGCAGCTGCTGCTGACGAACCGGCTGACGCTCGAAGGCTTCATCGTGAGCGAGCACATGCAGTTCTGGCCCGAGGCGCTGAAGGAGCTCGGCACGGCAGTCGCCACCGGCAAGCTCAAGTACCGCGAGAGCGTGGCGCAAGGCCTGGCGGCAGCGCCCGAGGCGTTCCTCGGCTTGCTCAAGGGCAGGAACTTCGGCAAGCAGGTCGTCAAGCTGTTCTGAGCCATGAATGCGGCCACGCATGAAGTGACCAACCAGCCCGCGCCGCTGGTCGGGCACAACGTGTATGCCGGCGATCACGCGCTGCGCGATGCGTTGGCGTTTCATCTGCCGGATGCCGATGAAGCTGGCCGCGAGCGACTTGGCGTGCTGCTCGGCAGCGAGGCGATGCAGACGCACGCGCGCCTGGCCAACATCCACAAGCCGGAGTTGCACACGCACGACCGCTTCGGCCACCGCACCGACACGGTGGAGTTCCACCCGAGCTATCACGCGCTGATCGGCTCGGCGATCGAGGCCGGGTTGCATGCCACGCCATGGGCACGTGGCCCCGGCGCACACATCGAGCGCGCGGCGGGCTTCATGATGTTCACGCAGCTCGAACCCTCGGTGCTGTGCCCGGTGTCGATGACCTATGCGGTGACACCCGCGCTGCGCGACAACGCACCCGTGTTCGCCGCCTGGTTCGACAAGCTCGCGAGCACTCGGTACGACCCGCGTCTCGCGTCCGTGCAGGTCAAGAGCGGTGTGACCATGGGCATGGGCATGACCGAGAAGCAGGGCGGCTCGGACGTTCGCGCGAACACGACCCGTGCCGAATTCATCGGCGACGATGCCTGGGGCGCGTGCTACCGGCTCACCGGCCACAAGTGGTTCTTCTCGGCGCCGATGAGCGACGCGTTCCTCGTGCTCGCGCAAACGACGGCGGGCCTCGGCTGCTTCTTCCTGCCGCGCGTGCTGCCCGATGGCACGCTGAACGCCATCGCGATCCAGCGCCTGAAGGACAAGCTCGGCAATCACGCGAATGCGAGTTCCGAGGTCGAGTTCAACGGTGCGCTGGCGTGGCGCGTCGGCGAGGAGGGCCACGGAGTCGCGCAGATCCTCGAGATGGGCACGCTGACCCGGCTCGATTGCGCACTCGGCACCGCGGGTCTCATGCGAGGCGCCGTTTCGCTTGCGCTCAACCACGCTTCGCAGCGCCGCGCCTTCGGCAAGGCGCTGTCTGACCAGCCGCTGATGAAGAACGTGCTGGCCGACCTCGCGCTCGAATCCGAGGCGGCGACGGCGCTCGCGATGCGACTCGCCCGCGCGGTCGACCGGCAGGACGATCCGTTCGAGACGCTGATGCGCCGCGTGCTCACGCCGGTCGCGAAGTTCTGGGTCTGCAAGCGCGGGTCGATGCTGGCGCAGGAGGCGATGGAGTGCCTCGGCGGCAACGGCTATGTCGAGGAGCACGGCGAGGGCGTGATGGCGCGCATCTACCGCGAGATGCCACTGAACTCCATCTGGGAGGGCGCCGGCAACATCATGGCGCTGGACCTGATGCGCGCACTGCGCAAACGCGACGGCAAGAATGGCGACACGGTGCAGGCACTCGAGGCCGAGCTCGCGACGACGCGCGGCGCGAGCGCTTCGCTCGATCGCTTCACCGAGGCGCTGTTCGCGCGCCTGGCCGACGGCGCCGGCGACGAGCACGATGCGCGCCGCCTCGCGCAGGACGTGGCCCTGGCCGTGCAGGCCTCGCTGCTGCGCCGCCACGCACCCGATTTCACGTTCGACGCGTTCTGCCGTTCGCGCCTGAGTGGCGGCGGGCCGCAGGTCTTCGGCACGCTGCCCTCGGGCATCGCGTTCGATTCCATCATCCACCGAGCCATGCCTCAATGACCGAACTCATCCTTCATCACTACGCCGGCTCGCCCTTCTCCGAGAAGATGCGGCTGGTCCTCGGCTTCAAGGGGATGAGTTGGCGCTCGGTGATCGTGCCGGCGATCATGCCCAAGCCCGACGTGATGGCGCTGACCGGGGGCTACCGCCGCACGCCATTCATGCAGATCGGTGCCGACATCTATTGCGACACCGCGCTGATGTGCAAGGTGATCGACACGCTGAATCCCGAGCCGCCGCTGTACCCGGTGTCGACCTCGGGCGTGTCGGAGATCGTCGCGCAGTGGGCCGACAGCACGTTGTTCTGGAACGCGGTGCCGTACACGATGCAGCCTGCCGGCATTGCGCACATCCTGCCCGGCGCGACGCCCGAATTGCTCAAGGCCTTCGGCGCCGACCGCGCGGCGATGTCACCGAATCTTCGGCGCGCCACGCTGGCCGATGGCGCGGCGCAGCTGCACACCTACCTCGCGCGGCTCGAACACCTGCTCGCGGACGGTCGTCCGTTCCTGCTCGGCGCGTTGCCCAGCATTGCCGACTTCTCGGCCGTGCAGTCGGTCTGGTACATCCGCCGCGCGCCGCCGGTGGCGGTGCTGCTCGACGCTTATCCGCGCTTGCAGGCCTGGTACGACAAGGTGACCGCCTTCGGGCACGGCCAGCTCACGAAGATGACGAGCGCGGAGGCCATCGCCGTCGCACAGCAAGGCATGACGGCCGCGGTCTCGTTCGCGGCGGAGGCCGGCCTCGCCGAAGGCGACGAGGTCACCGTCACGCCGACGGACTATGCCCATGACCCGGTCGCCGGCCGGCTCGTCGGCCTTGGCCCGCAAGAGGTCGTGATTGCACGCACTGACGAGCGTGCCGGAACCGTGCATGTGCACTTCCCTCGTATTGGCTTTCAGATCAAGAAGCAAGTTCCCGTCACTGCCTGAGAGAGACCTTTCCATGAAGAACTTCAAGGGCCGCACGGCCGTGATCACCGGCGCCGGTTCGGGCTTCGGCCTCGAGTGCTCGCGCATTGCCGCCGGCCTGGGCATGAACGTCGTGATGGCCGATGTGCAGCAGGACGCGCTCGACAAGGCCGCCGCCGAGATCCGTGCGCTCGGCGCGCAGGTGCTGCCGTTCCGGCTCGATGTGTCCAAGGCGGCCGAGGTCGAGGCACTCGGTGCCGCGACCTTCCAACGCTTCGGCGCCCCGCATTTCGTCTTCAACAACGCCGGCGTCGGTGCCGGCGGCCTGATCTGGGAGACGACGCTGAAGGATTGGGAGTGGGTCGTCGGCGTCAACCTGATGGGCGTGGCGCACGGCATCCGAGTGTTCACGCCGATGATGCTGGAGGCCGCCGCGCAAGACCCGGGCTACGAAGGCCACATCACCAACACCGCGTCGATGGCCGGCCTGCTGAACGCGCCGAACATGGGCGTGTACAACGCGACCAAGAGCGCAGTCGTCGCGATGAGCGAGACGCTGTACCAGGACCTGCGCCTCGTCACCGACCAGATCAGCGCGTCGGTGCTGTGCCCGTTCTTCGTGCCGACCGGCATCGTCGACAGCGGCCGCAACCGGCCGGCCGACATGATCGACGAGGGCCGCAAGCTCACGCGCAGCCAGCTGATCGGCCAGGCGATGAGCGAGAAGGCCGTGAGCAGCGGCAAGGTCTCCGCGGCGCAGGTCGCGCAATTCGTGTTCGACGCGATCGCGAAGCGGCAGTTCTATGTCTACAGCCACCCGAAGTCGCTGACGAGCGTGCAAGTACGGCTCGAAGACATCATGACGCCGCGCAACCCGACCGACCCGTTCGCACACAAGCCCGAGCTGGGCGAGGCGCTGCGCGCGCAGCTGCGCGCCACAGCCTGATCAGCAGCCGAGCTTGACGGCCTGCACCGGGCGGCCGGTGTCGGCGTTGACGATCACGAGGTTGACCTGACGCGCGTGCGCCGGGTCACCGTTGCCGTCGAGCTCGAACTGGAGCGTCGTCGCCTCCGGCTTGGCGGCCCATGCGGCCACCGGCCGGTAGTCGCGCACGACGAAGTCGTGGCGCAGCGTCGCGCCCTGGTTCTCGCCGGCCTTCACTGCGCTGACGTGACCTTGCTCGGTCACCGCCCAGTACGCACCCAGGCGCGCGGGTGCGCCCGCGGCCGGCGTGATCGTTGCAGTGACATGGTTGCCCTCGCGCACGAGCCTGGCCTCGATGCTGGCCGGCGCGCGGGTGCCGATCGTGGCACCGGGCCAGTCGGGCCGATCGGCGCCATCGATCATCACCTGCGGCGTGTAGCTGAAGCGCGCGCCGCTCGGCCGCTGCTGTTGGGCCTGCCGTTGCGTGAACGCGGGGCTGGCGAAGCGGTCCTTCCAGCCCAGCCGATCCCAGTAGTCGACGTGGAACGCGAGCGCGACGACCGGTGCATCGGCTTTCAGGCGCGACAGCCACTGGTCGGCCGGTGGGCAAGAGCTGCAGCCTTCCGACGTGTAGAGCTCGACCACCGGCGTCACGGTCGCGGGGCTCCGTGCCGTGCAGGTTGGCCCGGCCTGGGCGGTGCCGAGCAGCGAGGCCGCGAGCAAGCCCAGCGGCAGGGCGCGATGAGAGATTGAGGACATGCAGTGCTCCAGGCGCGGGAGGAGGAGTTTGGTCGCAGCGGCTGCGGCGTTCTTACGCCCGCCTGTGCCACACTGCGCCGCCTTGCAGCAACCGCATCCCATGCCCCAGACCTCGAAACCTCGTGTCGCCGTGATCGGCGGCGGCCCCGCCGGCCTGATGGCCGCGGACGTGCTGGCCGCCGGTGGCGTGCAGGTCGACCTGTTCGACGCGATGCCGTCGGTCGGCCGCAAGTTCCTGCTGGCCGGCAAGGGTGGATTGAACCTGACGCACAGCGAGCCGTTCGACGCGTTCGTCGGCCGTTACGGCAAGCGCCGCGGCTTGATCGAACCCATGCTGCGCGCCTTCGGTCCGGCTGAGCTGCGTGCGTGGGCGCAGGGCCTGGGCGTGAGCACCTTCATCGGCAGCTCGGGGCGCGTGTTCCCGACCGACCTGAAAGCCGCGCCCCTGCTGCGCGCGTGGCTCGCGCGGCTGCGTGCGGCGGGCGTCGTGTTCCACATGCGGCACCGCTGGCTGGGTTGGGACGACGCGAGCGCCTTGCGATTCACCACGCCGCGCGGCGAGTCGTCGCAGCACGCGGATGCTGTCGTGCTCGCACTTGGCGGCGGCAGCTGGTCGCGGCTCGGCTCCGATGGGGCGTGGGCCGCGTTGCTCGCAGCGCGCGGCGTCGACGTCGCCGCGCTTCGGCCGTCCAACTGCGGCTTCGATGTGGCCGGGTGGAGCGAGTTCTTCCGGACGCGCTTCGCCGGCCACCCGATGAAGACGGTCGCGGTATCGGTCGGCACGGCGTTCACGCAGGCCGGCGAGTTCGTGATCACCGAAAGCGGGGTCGAAGGCAGTCTCGTCTACGCGGCATCGGCGACGCTGCGCGACCTGATCGCGACGCAGGGCAGTGCGGTGATGCACATCGATCTGGTGCCAGGCCGCAGCCTCGCCTTCGTGCAGGCCGAGGTCGCGCGGCCGCGTGGCTCGCGGTCGCTGTCCACGCACCTGAAGAGCCGGCTCGGCATCGATGGCGTGAAGGCCGCGCTGCTGCACGAACGGCTGCCGCGCGAGGCGATGGCCGACCCGGTGCAGCTCGCCGGCGCCATCAAGGCACTGCCACTCACGCTCGTCGCCGCCCGGCCGATCGACGAGGCGATCAGCAGCGCCGGCGGCGTGCGCTTCGAGGCGCTGGACGACGGCCTGATGCTCGCTGCGCTGCCCGGCGTGTTCTGCGCTGGCGAGATGCTCGACTGGGAGGCGCCGACCGGGGGCTATCTGTTGACCGCATGCCTTGCGAGCGGTGTGATGGCCGCGCGCGGGGTGTTGGCCCGTACCGCTTAGCGCGGTGCCGTCCTACGCCCGCATCGGCGCTGTCCGATGTGCAGGGCGTGCGTGTCTGCATAGATTCTGGAATGTCAATCACATGCCGGAGCTCTCTCATGAACACGACTTCCACGCGAACACATCACGCCTCGCATTCTTCGATCTGGGTCGGCGGGCTGTTGCTGGGCATCGGGATGTCTGGCGCCTTCGCGGCCACACCGGCGCCGAACAGCGAGATCCAGGCGCGCTACGAGCGCGAGCGCGCCGTGTGCCTGCAGGGCCTGTCGAATCAGGACCGCAACACCTGCCTGAAAGAGGCGGGTGCCGCACGCGATGCGGCGCGGCGCGGCGACCTCGACGTCGAGAACGAGCACTATCGGCGCAACGCGCTGGAGCGCTGCAAGGCGCTCCCCGGCGACGAGGCCAAGGACTGTCGCCTTCGCATCCAGGGCGCCGGCACGACCAGTGGCAGCGCGCGTGATGGCGGGATCTACCGCGAACTCGTGACCGTCGAGCCCGCTGCACCGGCGCCGGTGCCGGCCCCGGCCCCGGCGGCATCCGCGCGCTGAACCCGAGCGGCGCAGTGCCTGTGGCACACTGCGCCGCTTCTGTTTTCGCCGACGCGGCCCAGGCCGCAGCCACTTCCCTTGGACAAGATTCTTCTGCAGATCGCCGCCGAACTGAAGGTTCGGCCGGCCCAGATTCACGCCGCCGTCGAGTTGCTCGACGGTGGGGCCACGGTGCCCTTCATCGCGCGCTACCGCAAGGAAGCGACCGACAACCTCGATGACATCCAGCTGCGCGAGCTCGAATCTCGCCTGTCGTACCTGCGCGAGCTCGAGAAACGCCGCGTCGCGGTGCTCAAGAGCATCGACGAGCAGGGCAAGCTGACGCCCGCATTGCGCGCCGCGATCGACGCGGCGCCGACCAAGCAGGAGCTCGAAGACCTCTACCTGCCGTACAAGCAAAAGCGCCGCACGAAGGCGATGATCGCGCGCGAGGCGGGCATCGAGCCGCTCGCGGACAAGCTGTTTGCCGACCCGACGCTCACGCCGCTGGCCGAGGCCGCGGCCTTCGTGAATGCCGACGCCGGCTTCGCCGATGCGCAGGCGGTGCTCGATGGTGTGCGCGACATCCTCTCCGAACGTTGGGCCGAAGACGCCGTGCTGGTGCGCGGCCTGCGGGACTGGTTGTGGAGCGAAGCGCTGTTCCAGAGCAAGCTGATGGATGGCAAGGACGCGACGAACGCGGACAACGCGAAGTTCCGCGACTACTTCGACTATGCCGAGCCGATCCGCACCGTGCCGTCGCACCGCGCGCTCGCGGTGTTCCGCGGCCGCACGC
>JBDTVC010000230.1:0-7806 GCA_040007475.1 Burkholderiales bacterium | reverse complement strand
AGAGCGGTCATTCACGAACGACAGCAACGGGCCGGCAGCGGACTCGCGGCGAGCGAGTTTCAGGCCGGGGGCTCTTTGGCCTTGGCGAGCGCGCGCAGGTCGGCTTCCCAGCCGGCAAGTTGCCCGGCTGCATGGCGCCGCTGTGCCACGCTGGTGCCGTTGTGCAGCGTCGCCGCGAAAGCGCAGTTGAACTCGGACAGCCGCTCCGCGTAGCGCCGATAGGCCTCGCGCGGCGAGTGCTCGATCTTGCCCACGTAGGCGCGCAACGCCGCCTCGGCCTGCTCGCGCGTGGCCTTGTCGCCGGTGAGCGTGCGCAGCAGCGCCAGCGCGTCCTGCTGGCGCAGGCGGCGCTCGTTCAGCCACAGCTCGGCGTCGAAGGGTGAGCGCGCAAGCGCCGCGGCCATGCGGGCACGCTGGGCATCGTCGAGCGTGCCGTAGAGCGTCTCGGCGCGTTCGACCGTGCGCTTGAGCGCGGCGGCCGCGCGCTTGGCTGTATCGGGCTCGAGATAGTCGTCGCGGAAGTCGTCGTTGACCGCGGCATAGCGGCGCTCGATATGCGCGATCTGCTGCGGGCTGAAGGTCAGCAGGATCTCGGCCGCGGCCGGCGTGGCGCGGTCGGCCGCGGTGATGGCACGCTTGATCAGCTCGGCCTGCCATTCGCAGACGCGCGCGGCCGTCGTGTCGGCCACCACCTCGACCTGGGCCCGGGCGAGCAGCGCCGCGTAGTCGGGCAACTGGGTGCGGCGGTTCCAGGTGAACCACGCACCGATCGCCTCGCGCACGCGCACCGTCTGGGCACCGTTGAAGTCCACATACCGGTCCAGCCACCAGTAGACGAGGTCGGGTGCGGTGCTGTAGCCGATGCGCAGCGCACTGCAACCCGCGACGAGCGTGAACGCGCCGCACAGCACCGCGATAATCCAGCGTCGAATCTTCGGCTTCCGCAGGGAGAACAACATGGCGCTAGACATCGTGATCATGGCCGCGGGCAAAGGCACCCGCATGAAATCGAGCCTGCCGAAGGTGCTGCACCGGCTGGCGGGCCGGCCACTATTGCAACACGTCCTACAGACCGCCACCGAACTGAAGGCCGACGGCATCGTGGTGATCACTGGCCACGGCGCCGACACGGTCGAGTCATCGGTGAGCGCACCCCACTTGCAATTCGTGCGCCAGATGCCGCAGCTCGGCACCGGCCACGCGGTGCAACAGGCCGTGCCGAAGCTGCACGCCGAGGGCACGACGCTGATCCTCAACGGCGACGTGCCATTGATCGAGGCCGCGACGGCGCGCGCGCTGGTCGAGGCCTGCGGCGGCGCGCGGCTGGCGCTGCTGACCGTCGAGCTCGCCGACCCCACGGGCTACGGCCGCATCATTCGCGGCGACCCGGCCGGGCGCGGCGCGACCGAAGGCGGGCGCGTGCACGGCATCCGGGAACACAAGGACGCGAGCGCGGCCGAGCGCGCGATCGGCGAGGTCTACACCGGTGTGATGGCCGCACCCACGGCGCTGCTGAAGCGTTGGCTCGCCGCACTGAAGAACGACAACGTGCAGGGCGAGTACTACCTGACCGACGTGGTCGAGATGGCGGTACGCGAAGGCGTGCCGGTCGTCACCGCACAGGCCGGCGACGAGACCGAGGTGCTGGGCGTGAACAGCCCGGTGCAGCTGGCCGACCTGGAGCGCCGCTTCCAGCGCCGCGTGGCCGAGACGCTGATGGAGAACGGCGTGCGCCTGGCCGACCCGGCGCGACTGGACGTTCGCGGCGAGCTCCGCTGCCATGCCGACGTGGACATCGACGTGAACTGCGTGTTCGAGGGCATCGTCGACCTCGGCGAGGGCGTGCGCATCGGCGCGAACTGCGTGATCCGCAACGCGGTGATCGGCAACGGCGCGGTGATCCACCCGTTCACGCACATCGACGGCGAGGCGATCGGCGTGCGCGTCGGCGCCGGCTCGCTGATCGGCCCGTTCGCGCGGCTGCGCCCGGGGGCGATGCTGGCGGAGGACGTGCACATCGGCAACTTCGTCGAGGTCAAGAACTCCACGCTCGCGCGCGGCGCGAAGGCCAACCACCTCGCCTACCTGGGCGATGCGACGGTCGGCGAGCGCGTCAACTACGGCGCTGGCAGCATCACCGCCAACTACGACGGCGCGAACAAGCACCGCACCGTGATCGGCGCCGACGTGCACGTGGGCAGCAACTGCGTGCTGATCGCACCGATCACCGTCGGCGAAGGCGCGACGATCGGCGGCGGCTCGACGATCGCGAAGGATGCCCCGGCTGGCCAGCTCACCGTGGCACGCGGCAGGCAGGTGTCGCTGGCGGGGTGGAAGCGGCCGGTCAAGGCGAAGAAGTAGATCGGCGCGCGACGACCCAGGCTTCGAAGGCGTCTTGCGAGAGCGGCGGGCTGATCAGGAGCCCCTGCAGTTCGTCGCACTGGTGTTCGGCGAGGAACGCGCGCTGCGCCTCCGTCTCGACACCCTCGGCGATGACCGTCATGCCGAGGTTGCGCCCCATCTGGATGATGGCGCGTGCGATCGCGGCCGAGTCGCGGTTGGCGGGCAGGTCGTGCACGAAGGAGCGGTCGATCTTGAGCTTGTCGATCGGCAGCTCCTTCAGGTGGCCCAGCGACGAATAGCCGGTGCCGAAGTCGTCGACCGAGATGCGCAGCCCGAGCGCCTTGAGCTGCGCGAGGCGCTGCTTCACATGGGTCAGGTCCTCCATCAGCATGCGCTCGGTGAGCTCGAGTTCGAGCAGCCCGCGCGCCGGCGACGGCACCTGCGCGATCGACTCGACGAAACCTTGCGCCTGGAACTGCACGCTCGCAAGGTTGACAGCCACCGGCGCCACGCCCAGGCCCATCGCGTTCCAGCGCAGTGCGCAACGCGCGGCCTCGGCCAGCACCCACTGGCCGATCGGCAGCATCAACTGGTGCTGCTCGGCCAGCGCGATGAAGGCGTCGGCAGCGAGCAGGCCGCGCTCCGGGTGCTGCCAGCGGATCAGGGCCTCGGCGCCGAGCAGCGCGCCATCGGTCGCGCGCACCTGCGGCTGGAAGTGCAGCACGAACTCGCCGCGCTCCAGCGCCTGCGCGAGCTGCCCTTCCATCACGAGCGCGGCATACGCCGCGGCCGCCATGTGTGGCTCGAAGAACTGCACCGTGGACCGCCCGCGCGCCTTGGCCAGGTACATCGCCGAATCGGCATGCTTGACGAGCTCGGCGGAGCTGGCCCCGTCGCCGGGGAACAGCGCGATGCCGATCGACGGCGTGACGGTCAGCGGCCGGCCCTCGGCGTTGACCGGGGCGCTGATCGCGGCCAGCAGCTTCTGCGCGACCTCCTCGGCGTCGGCCCCGTGCGGCCGGTCGGGCGGCAGGTGGGCAAGCAACACGACGAACTCGTCGCCACCAAAGCGCGCGACCACGTCGGTGGTGCGCAGGCTCGCGGTGATGCGCGTGGCGACGGTGCGCAGCAGCGCATCGCCGACGAGGTGGCCGAGCGAGTCGTTGACGCGCTTGAAGTTGTCCAGGTCGATGAAGAGCAGCGCAAGCCTCGGCAGTTCGCCCTCGCCCGGCGAGGCCATCGAGCGCTCGAGGTGCTCCATGAACGAAGCCCGGTTGGGCAGCCCGGTGAGCGAATCGAAGTGCGCCATGTGGTGGATGCGCGCCTGCGCGGCATGGCGATCGCGGATGTCGCGCACGATCGTCATGCGCAGCCGCTCGCCGCCGCGCATCATCGTGCGCACGATGAACTCGACCGGGATGCGCTGACCGTTTTTGTCCAGCGCCATGCTTTCGTAGGCCGTCTCCTGCCCCGACGCGATCACCGCTGCGACCTGCGCCACGTGGTCGGGCGCGATGAACTCGAGCGTCTTGCGGCCCAGCATCTCGCGCAGCGGGTAGCCGAGCAGCTCGCAGATCGGCGGGTTGGCGTCGGTGATGAAGCCGTCGCGGTGGAACACGATGCCTTCGGCGCTGGCCTGCATGAACTTGGCGAGCCGCTCCTCGGACTCGCGCGCCGTCTGCTCGGCCAGGCGGTGACGCGTGATGTCGTTGATCAGCACGAACGCGCCGAGCGCGTTGGCCTGCGCACCGTCGAGGTGCGGCAGCAGGTTCACTTCGAGCCATCGCTGGCCCCCGCCGGGCGCCACCAGCGTGCGCTCGTAGACGACCGGTTCGCGCTGCGCGAGCATGTGCTCGACCTGCGGCTGGATCTCGCGCGCGGCCTGCACGCCGATGACCTCCTCGAAGGTCGACCCGATGATCGAATCGGTGTCGCGGCCGAAGGTCCGCGCGTACTGCTCATTGGCAAACTGACAGCGGAAGTCGCTCGCGCTGTAGTACGCGATCAGCACCGGCACGTTGTCGGCGAGCAGCCTGAACAGGCTCGCCTGCGTCTGGGGTGAGCGGTAGGCGAGCGCGGTATCGGGGTGATCGTGGGCCAGGCGGCGGTCGAAGATGCAGGTGCACCGCTCGCCATCGCTTTGCCAGCGCGCCGCGCAGCGCACACGGTTGGGGTGGCCGCCGGCATCGCGCAGTTCGAGATCGATCTCGAAATCCGTCGACATGCCCAGCCGGGCGAGCAGCGCATCGACCGAGGGCGGGGTGAGCATGTCGCGCCAGCCGGCACCGAGCAGCTGTGCCCGGCTGCGGGCGCTGAACGCGCTCAGCGCGGCGTTCGCGTAGAGCGCCTGGCCTTGCTTGGTGACCAGCAACACCCAGCCCGGCAGCGCGTCCCAGAGGGCGGCGTCCTCGTCGTCTCGCGCAGGGGTGGCGGCAACCATGGCGCGGCCATCATAGACGGCGGCCCAGCGGCGCACCAGCGGGCCGACGCGCTCAGCCGCCGGCCTGCGCCGTCTCGAGCGCCAGGCACAGGTCGTCCCAGGCCTTGGCCTTGTCGACGAGGTTGCGCAGCAGGTATGCCGGGTGGTAGGTGACGATCAGCGGCACGCCCTGGTAGCGGTGCACGCGCCCGCGCAGCCGGCCCACAGGCTCGGTCGTGCGCAGCAGGCTCTGGACCGCGAATGCGCCCATGGCCAGGATGATCCTGGGCTGCAGCAGTTGCACCTGACGGATCAGGAAGGGCTCGCACTTCGCGAGCTCGTCGGGCTGCGGGTTTCGGTTGCCGGGCGGGCGGCACTTCAGTGTGTTGGCGATGAAGACCTGGTGTGCCGGGTCCGGCGCCTCGCCACGTGTGAGACCGATCGCGCGCAGCATGTTGTCGAGCAGCTGGCCGGACTTGCCGACGAAGGGCTCGCCCTGCCGGTCCTCTTGTTCGCCCGGCGCCTCGCCGACGATCATCCAGTGCGCACGCGGGTTGCCAACGCCGAACACCGTCTGGCGCCGGCTCTCGCAAAGCTTGCAGACGGTGCACGCGGCGACGGCGTCGCGCAGGGCGGGCCAGTCGAGACGATCGACCGGCGAGACCGGCACGACCGCCGGCTCCGCGAGCCGCACAGCGGCGGCTGCCGGCGCTTGCACCACCCGCTCGACGGGTGGCACGGCGGTGCGGTCCTCCCCCGAAGGTTCGGGTGGCGCCTGCCACAGGCGGACCCCGATCTCGCGCAGCATCGCAACCTGGTCCTCACTCCAGCGCATGCGGGCCTCGCAGGTTCAGGCTCATCACGACGGCATCCTCGCGGCGCCCGAGCGGCGCGGGGTAGTAGCCCTTGCGCACACCCTTCTGCTCGAAGCCGAGGTGCGCATAGATCGCGCGTGCCGGGGCGTTGGTCTGGCGCACCTCGAGCCAGAGCTCGTGCGCCCGATCCTCGCGGCACAACGCGATCAGCGCATCGATCATGGAGCGCGCGTGGCCACGGCCTTGCACCGCGGGTGCGACGGTGATGTTGAGCAGGTGCATCTCATCGACGCCGCCCATCGCGATGAAATAGCCGAGCATCGCGCCGTTCGAATCCAGCAGCACCCGCCCCGCGTAGCCGGCCACGATCGAGTCGATGAAGTTGCCGCGGGTCCACGGGAAGGCGTAGGTCGCGGTCTCGATCGCCATCACGGCGTCGAGGTGGATGGCGCTCATCGGGAGCAGCGTCTGTGCGTCGCCGCCCGCTGGCACCCCTCGCCACTGCGCGCTCATCGTGCAGCCTCCTTCGCAGCCCGGGCGACGTCGCGTTCGATCGTCGTCTGCGCCACCTTGTCGCGCAGGTACAGCGGCAACGCGTGGGCCGCGTCGACGGCGCCGCCTTGCGCCCACAGCGCGCGTGCCAGAGGCAGCATCGCCGCGGCACGCGGCCGCGCGTCGGGCGCCAGCACCGCGTCGCGAACATCGAGCCGCGCACCGAATGCGGCGATCGCACTGCCGGCGACCAGCCGCGGCGCTTGCGCCTGCCAGCGCGCGGCGAGCGCCGCCGGCGTCGTCAGCGTCGGCGCGTCGAGCACCGACCAGCCGCCGTCGGCGAACGCGTACTGCGCGGCGTAGACCTCGTCCATGCGTGCGTCCATCACGGCCCAGATGCGCACCGGGTCGCGGCCCGCCCGTGCATCCTCGGCAACGGCGAGCAGCGTGTCGATCGGCAGCACCGGCTTGCCGGCGCCATACGCGAGCCCCTGCGCCACCGAGCACGCGGTACGCAGGCCGGTGAACGCGCCGGGCCCGCGCCCGAAGGCGATCGCATCGAGCTCGCCCAGCGTGACGCCGGCCTGCGCGAGCAGCGCGAGGATCGCCGGGATAAGTGCCGCCGAGGCCTGCGCGCCGCCCGGCGCCTCGTGCGTCAGCACGCGGCCGTGCGCGGCCACGGCGACGCTGAGGTGCTCGGTGGCGGTGTCGAAGGCGAGCAAGGCGTTCATGGGTTCGCAGGAGTTTAGCGGCGAGCCCCGTGCGATCATCGACGCATGCCGCCGCGCCTGGCCCACGCACTCATCGCCCTGCTGCTGTCGCTGCCGATCGTCGCCACGCGCGCGGCGCCCGATGCGCTGCCGCCGACGGTGGCCGCTGCGCTGGACCGCGCCAAGCTACCGCGCGAGGCGCTGGTCGCGATGGTCCAGGAGGTCGGCACCGGCACGCCGCGCCTGACCTGGCGCGTCGACCAGCCGGCCAACCCGGCCTCGCTGATGAAACTGCTGACGACCTTCGCGAGCCTGGAGGCGCTCGGCCCGGCATGGAGCTGGAGCACGCCGGTGTGGCTGCAAGGCACGCTGCGTGACGGCGTGCTCGACGGCAACCTCGTCATCAAGGGCAGTGGCGATCCGAAACTCGTGGTCGAACGCGTGTGGCTGCTGCTGCGGCGCGTGCAGCAGCTCGGCGTGCGCGAGATCCGCGGCGACATCGTGCTCGACCGCAGCGCGTTCGTCGTGCCCGAGCAGAGCCCGGCCGAGTTCGACGGCGAGGGCCAGCGCCCTTACAACGTGCGCGCCGATGCGCTGATGCTGAACTACAAGGCCGTGGTGTTCACGATCACGCCGGATGCCGCGCGCGGCATCGCGAGCATCGCCGTGGACGTGCCGCTGGCCGGCGTGCGCTTCGACACCAGCGTGCCGCTGACCGGCGGCACCTGCGAGGACTGGCGCACCGCGCTGCGCGCCGATTTCAGCGACCCGCTGCGCTACGCCTTCGCCGGCAGCTACCCTGCGGCGTGCGGCGAGAAGGTCTGGGGCGTGGCCCACGGCGACGCGAAGAGCTACAACGAACGCGCCCTCGCCGGCCTGTGGCGCGACATGGGCGGGCGCCTGACCGGCAGCGTGCACGACGGTCTCGCGCCGGCAACGAAGCCGAGCTTCGAGGTGGCCTCGCCGCCGCTGGCCGAGGTGATCCGCGACATCAACAAGTACAGCAACAACGTGATGGCGCAGCAGC